>JBBTZM010000001.1:0-1155 GCA_038061335.1 Patescibacteria group bacterium
ATTCCCATATTTAGCGAACTCATGCGCGAGGGACGCCAGCCCACTATTTTCGGCGATGGCACAAAGACCCGCGATTACGTGCATATCGAAGATGTTGTTGCCGCAAATATGCTCGCGCTTCTCGGCGGAAACAACGAAACCATTAATATCGGCACGGGCCGAGAGACCACCGACCAAAAAGTGTTTACTCTCGTCGCGCGCGCGATGAAATACACGGGGAAGCCGCTCTACGCCCCGTTTCGCGAGGGAGAAAATCGCCGTATCGCGCTCGACGCGACACGAGCGAAAAAAATCCTCGGCTGGGAACCGAGGCGCCGCACCCTTACCATTCCTTAATCGCCTTCTCCCAACGCTCCAGATTGCCGCAGTCATACCAGCGGCCTTCAAGTTTATGTCCGTAAAGTTTTCCTTCTCGCGCGAGGCGCGGGAATATGTCGCGTTCGATTGAGACCTCATTTCGTGAGAAGTCCGCGTAATCAAAAACTTCCGGGTCGAAAATATAAAGACCGGAATTAATAAAATTTGAGGGCGGGTTTTCCGGCTTTTCCAAAAATTCGGTGATAGTGTGTCCGTCTAAAATGGGCACCCCGTATTCATGCGCGTTCGAAACCTCCGTGAGCCAAATGGTTCCCACGCCATCATGTCCGGCGTGGAATTCCTGTAATTCTTTTAAGTTGCAATCTTTCAGTTCATCTCCGTTTGTGAGCACAAAAGGTTCATTCCCCAGCCACTCCCTCAAAAGCTCCATCCCCCCAAAAGTGCCGCGCGGGGTTTCTTCATAAAACACTTCCACGTTTCCGTGCGACTCCTCGCCTTTCCACGCCTCTCTCCATTTTTCAAAATCGTTTTCATGCATCCTGCCCGCGAGAATCGCGGTTTTTTCGATTCCATGCGTATGGAAAAAATCAATAAGATGCCCAATAATGGGCTTCTTTTTTACCGGCACCAGGGGCTTCGGTATTTCGTACGTGATGGGCCGAAGGCGCGTTCCGTGCCCTCCCGCGAGTATTACCGCCTTCATGGGGAAAAGAATATCGCAGAGTATTCGGAAAATCAACATTATTCACGAATTCACATGAAACACGCAAGGCAAGGTTGCACACGGGCGTGTCTTCGCTACCCCATCAAATTTTGCATCTGTTTTTTAAGAGGCGG
>JBBTZM010000002.1:0-2450 GCA_038061335.1 Patescibacteria group bacterium
GCCAAGCGTAAGCAATATGCTTCCTGCTACTGCTGACATCAGGGCATATGCTGGGAACACGAAGATAAAGGCCATCCATGAACCTTCGGTTTCAATCCTAAAAAGCGATGCAAAGAAGGATATCCGCGCATTCAGGGTCTCCTGGTCGCCCGACTGAATTAAAAACAATCCCATTGCGGGTACCACGAGCAGAGCTGCGCAGATGAACGCAATCCAGGCCATCAGCAAACAGATCCAAGCAACGATCATGCCGCCTCTGTTCATGCGCTGATTATACAGGTTATTTCGATTTCTTTTGTGGACTCACCGGGAATCGGACCCGGGCCTCGGCAATGCGAATGCCGCGTAATACCACTTTACTATGAGCCCCAGAATTTTGTGGTCAGGGATAATTTTCTCGCCGTCGCTTGAAAATTTCCCCGACCCGGACTCGGTTGTTTTTTTGCTGAAAAAACATACCTCCGTCTTGCAAAAGTGCATAAGCACTTTGTGCACCCTATAGGGTTCGAACCTATGACCTTACGAATGTGAATCGTACGCTCTAACCAGCTGAGCTAAGAGTGCCTGGTGGACCTGGGGGGAATCGCACCCCCGACTCGTCCATGCCATGGACGCGTGTTACTACTATACTACAGGCCCGATATAAAAATAATAACTGAAATGTAAAAAAGAGCAAATATGAATTTACTTTATTAAATAAATAAGATAAAATAATTTTGCCTGTTGTTGGGCCGTTAGCTTAGTTGGTAGAGCGCGTCATTTGCAATGACGAGGTCAGCGGTTCGAATCCGCTACGGTCCACCAAACAAGATTTACGTCTTTCAAAATCCTGACTGATATGCCCTACCACTGTTTTTCTGGGGCAAAGGAGGCGAGTCCGCATTCCGCATCCCGTCACCATTTCCCCAGACAAAAGAGGCGGGGTGCATCAGGAGTTCCGTTCAAAAAAGGTTCGCGCAAATGTTAGAATAACACCACTGCTTGACTTTTGCTGTTTTTATGCTATCCTTTCTTTAGATATTGGTTTGTTCGTTTTTTCACTATTCTTCCACTACTCAAAGAGGTGTTCATATGTCGCAATCTCCGATAGAAAAAAAACTTTCCGCTATGGCGGGAAGTGTATTGTGCCAAGGGAGTCGAACATTGTTTGAGATGCATCTTGGTGAACTGATGCAACTTGGACCCTCCCCGGAGTGCCTCCAGCAATTCGCTCAAGAACAGCTCAAAGACGCAATTACTGTCGGGATATCTTCCGATGAGCTGGGAGTCTTGCGTGAAAGACTGGGGCGAATGGTGGATGAAGAGATTGTGGACAAAGCGTACACAGAAGCTATTGCCTGTGCCCGCGCGGAAAGGAAACCGACGAAAGTCGTTCCGCCGAGATACCAGAGACGACTGTTTACGGTTGCCGGAAGGTATGCGCAAAAGGAGATACCAGTGCATGCATGAGAGGGGTTGAGTTTGAACCCCTACTGATTAGCAGATAACCTCTGCTTCGGTAGGGGTTTTCTGTTTTTTATGTGGTGTAGAAATTATTAAAACTTATTCCAAAGCACTTGATTGGTTACTTCATGATGATAAATAATCTCGGAAGATTTGATAAATGTTCCGAGCGATTTCGGACTGCGGTCGGCCGCCATCTGCTTGTACTCCGCGTATTTTTCCTGATTGATTTTATTCAGGATTTTACCGACGAATTCGCTTCCCTTAAAAATTTTTATCGCGTCATTAATATTATCCGGCAAGACCCGCAACCTATCGCGTTTATCTTTGTCTTTTACAAGCTTTTTTCCTTCCAGTCCGGTTTTTAAAATTGTGAAAAGCGCAAGATAAGGATTTGCGTCCGGGGCGACGGAACGGATTTCAATGCGGGTTGAGCGCTCATTACCGACGGGAATGCGGATCATCGAACCACGGTCAATGGGGGAGACTTTTATCTGATTCGGAGCTTCAAAATGCGGGTCCAACCGGCGGTAAGAATTTACGCTCGGGTTTAAAGAAAGGCAAATTTCCGTTGCGTGATTTAAAATCCGTCCGATGAAATCCCAGGCAATTTCCGACAGACTGTCTTTGCCTTTGGCATTGTAAAATATATTTTTTCCGTTTTTCGCAAGCGAGATATTGATGTGCATACCGGAGCCATTAATACCAACAAACGGCTTAGGCAAAAAAGTTGCTGTCATGTCCATACTATTGGCTACTTGGCGGCATACCAGTTTGTAGAGCTGTATATTATCGCAGGCCCGCAGGACATCGGAATATGAGAAATTCATCTCAAACTGCGAAGGCGCGACTTCAGGGTGATCTTTTTCATTTTTAAATCCCATTGCGCGCTGGGCTTCCGCGGCTTTGTCTATAAATTGGCGTAGGCGATTCAAAGGCAATGAATGATAATAACCGCCCGTTGATATAAGCTTGAACCCATTCTCTTCGTATTTTTGCTCGGCATT
>JBBTZM010000003.1:0-3519 GCA_038061335.1 Patescibacteria group bacterium
GGCCGCTGGCGGCTTGGCGTCTGGCTGTGGCTCGTCGCCTTTAGCGAGTAGCCAACTTGGGACTTGGATTCTTGTGCTCTGGCGCTTGAACCCTTGTCCCTTTGAATGTGCCTCGCGTTGTTACAACAACGCGAGGCAATTTTTGTTTTGGTTTATGGTATGGTATGGTGAGTGTGGAGAGTAGATTAGTATGTCCGCGATTACGATTTCGGGCGATCGAAATCCAGAATCTGTTGTGTGCGGAGTGGCAAAGAGCAATGCTTTTTGCCAGCGTCATCTTCAGTATTCTTCCAAAATCAATGCTACTCGGTGCTTTCTGCCAGAGAACTAATTAGGTTCCGCATACGATACAGCCCTAAGAGCATTCAAGGGGTGGTGGCATAGATGGCAGAGAGCACACATCTTCCTGGGTGAACCCGAACGGCAACCGGAATTTCCCGTATGTCTGGTCGAACGGCAAGTCCGATTTCTTCTGGGCTGACCGCGAGCGGCTTGGCTCTACCCCTTGGTTGCTTGGACTCTTTCGTTTTGATTCCGCTTGGTGTACCCGGGCGGAATTTTTTTTATTTATTATGGTATCCTGAACTTGGATAGTAGATTGGTGCGCAGATGGCTACGGCTCTCTGCGATGGTGAGGTATTTTTGAGGTATAATGTAGGCAATGGTTTTGGTATATATTTTGCGGCAGGCGGGTTACGGGTTTCTATCCTTTTTTGAACACTGGTATGTTCGCGGATTTCGGACGTGGTGGAACTTTGTGGCACACTCGGTTTCGGAGTTTGACCGCTCTTTCGGATGGCGGGTTACGGGAGCGCATTTATTTGAGCCACTGTACAAGGATTTTTCCGTAGTGGGGTATATCATCGGGATTCCGTTTCGCATTGGCCGGTTTTTTGCCGGACTTATTTTTTACGTGTTGTTTCTTTTTTTCGCGGGCGCGGTTTTTCTTTTATGGCTTTGCGCGCCGGCGTATATTTTGATGAGAATTATATTTGGATAGTCCAACACGAATTACACGAATTTTATGCGAACAAGCACGAATATTGGGGAGAGGTTGTATTTTCGGGATGAGAAGTACCGGCTTTCCGTGGCGGAGGCGTTTTTAGCGCGGCTCGTTGCATACGTATTCTTTTTCGTTTTTGGCGCGCTCGCGGTTTTCCTCCTTTTTGTTTCTTCTCCGCGTCCGTTCTTTATCGGTGTATTTTTCCTTTTGTTTTTGATTGACCGCCTCATTCACGGGACACAGGGAGAGAGCTCACTTTCCCGCGGGCTTTGGAAAGCCGGAAGGGTAAACGTGGCCCAGTTTTTTTCTCCCACGGCTTCGCGCGCGCTTTTTTCCGCATATCGCTTTGCGCGGGCAAAGGGCCAGAATGTTCATTTCGCGCTTCTCACCGAACTTTGTGAGCGCGCGGACGTGCGGGGCGGATTCCGGCGGCTTGGAATTTCGTATTCCGATTTTCTCACTGATGTTTCGGAGCGTTTGGCAAAAGAATTTCCCGAAGCGGGCGCGGCCGGCACGGCCGAAGACGCGGAGAGAATTGCGACCTCCGCTTTTCTTGTTGCGGAGAATCTGCGGGAGGAGCACATTCAACCCCTATCTCTTTTTGCCGCGCTTTTTTCTCCCGCGCCACCCTTTTTCCAGAAGACATTTCAGAAGTTCAGAATCGCTCCCGAAGATGTTTTGGACGCGGTTTCCATGGAACGGCGGGCGCGGGAGGCATCGCGTTTGAATCGTTCGTTTGGAGTTTTGGGCGGGTATGCCGGGGCGCATTCTAGAATGCGGAGGAGCCCCTCGGTTAATCGCGCGTGGACATCTCGCCCCACGCCTACATTAGACCAGTTTAGTGATGATGTTACGGCTATGGTTCGCGCTCGGGGCGGCGGGCTTTTGGTGGGGCATGAAAAGGAATATGCCCAACTTTTGGACGCCTTAACAAGGCCGGGGAAGCCGAACGCGATACTGGTGGGTGAGCCCGGGGTGGGGAAGACCGCGCTTTTGCATCACCTTGCCTCGCGCATGATTCGGGACGAGGTGCCGCCATTTCTTTTTGACCGGAGGATATTGTCCCTCAGCATTTCCCGTATGTTCGCGGACGCCTCACCCGAGGAAGTCGCGGGGCGGCTTACCCGGATTTCGGACGAGATTATGATTGCCGGAAACGTGCTCGTGTTCGTTCCCGACATTCATGATTTGTTCAAACCATTTGGGAAGGGCGGGGTTTCCGCGATTGATGTGCTCCTGCCTATTGTGCGGAGCGGGGCCATACCGCTTTTGGGGGATTCGTATCCGCGCGAGTTCAAGATACTTGTGGAGCCGCGAAGCGATTTTGTAGAGCAGTTTGAAATTATCCGCGTGGAGGAGATGAGTGCGGTGGAGGCGGTGCGATTTTTGACCTACGCCGCGATTCCTTTGGAAAAGCAATTTGGCGTATTTGTTACGATTCCGGCTTTACGGCGGATTGTGGAGATTGCGGATAAACATATTTCCTCGAAACCATTGCCCACTTCGGCGCTCGACCTTTTGAAGGAGACGCTCACCCGCGCTTCGCGGGAAAAAACGGAGGTTTTGTCTCCGGAATTCGCGGCGCGCGTGGCCGAGGAGGAGGTGGGGGTTCCGCTTCAGGTTGCTGGAGAGGCGGAGGCGGAAAAACTTCTTCATCTGGAGGACATTATTCACAAACGGCTTATTAACCAGACCGAGGCGGTCGGGGCGGTTTCGCGGGCCTTGCGGGAATATCGGAGCGGGCTTGCGCGGCAAGGCGGACCTATTGCGACTTTTCTTTTTGTTGGGCCTACGGGAGTGGGGAAAACCGAACTTTCAAAAATTTTGGCCGAGGTGCAGTTTGGGTCGCGTGAGACCATGCGGCGCTTTGATATGTCCGATTATAAGGACACAACAAGTATTTTCCGCCTGATTGTAACTCCGAACTGGGATATGACTGGGGACCTGACGGATGCGGTGCGCGAACATCCGTATAGTTTGATTTTGCTTGATGAGTTTGAGAAGGCGCATCCGGATGTGTTGAATTTGTTTTTACAGGTGTTTGACGACGGACGGCTCACGGATAGTTTGGGGCGAACCGCGCAGTTTCAAAATACGATTATCATCGCCACCTCAAACGCGCACTCGGATTTCGTGAAGCAGGAGATTGAGAAGGGCAGAAGCGTTCCGGATATCGCGGATGAACTGAAGGGAAAACTCACCACATATTTCAAGCCCGAACTTTTGAATCGCTTTTCGGATATTATCGTGTTCCGCGATTTGAAGCCGGAGGAGATTTTTCAGATTGCCGAAATCTTACTTTCCGAGGTCGCGGCCCAGGTTCTTGCCTCGAACGGCATTATGTTGAAATTCGAGGAGAGCGCGGCGAGGGAAGTCGCGCGGCGGGGATACAGCAATGTATTCGGGGCGCGGCCTCTGCGCAAGGTGATTTCGGAAGAAGTGCGGGGACGCTTGGCCGAGATGATTTTGCGCGACGAGATTCGGGCCGGGGACTCGGTGGTTTTTTCATTTGACGG
>JBBTZM010000004.1:0-1585 GCA_038061335.1 Patescibacteria group bacterium
CCAGGGAACGAAGACCTTACGATAACAGAAGCCGAACTTCCGTGGGAAGTTCGGCTTCTGAAGTTTTGCAAAATGCGGTATTTTTTGGTATTATAAATATATGATAGGTCCTGTTCCGGTTTCTCCAGAGTCGCGCTCCACGATGCCCAGAAGGCCGTCGCTTTTTTGGGATACGGACCCCATGTGGGTGGACCCGGAAAAAAATGCCCGCTACGTGATAGAACGTATCATGGACTTTGGCACCGACGAGGAGGTGCGCTGGATGTGGAATGCGTATCCGCGGGAGGTGATGCGGCGCGTTCTTGCCTTGCCGCGCTCTGTTGTTCATCCTAAGTCGCGCGCGTTTTGGGAACTCATGATCGCATGACAACCCTATGCACTCCGAAAGATTTACGACTTGAAGTACTGCCGTCCGAGGCGCAGGCGGCGTTTCGGGTGCTGTCTTCCCTCGATTTTTTTCGCACCCACGGGTGGTATCTTGCGGGCGGTACGGCGCTTGCTCTTCAGGTTGGGCATCGCGTGTCGTTTGATTTGGATTTTTTTACCAAACACCGCGAATTTTCCATATCCGATACCGAGCGCGTTTTGGGAGGGGCGGGTGAATGGGAGACAACTCTTGCAAGCGAGGGAACGCTGTATGGGAATTTTTTGGGAGCGAAAGTGAGTTTTATCGCTTACCCGTTTTTTAAGCCCTCGCCTCCGGCGGCGCGATGCGGTTTTGTGAAGATTCTTTCTCCCGATGATATCGCTGTCATGAAAATAATTGCAATTAGTCAGCGCGGCAAGAAGCGGGATTTTGTTGATTTGTACTGGTATCTTAAGGTGCGCCGGGCGGATTTTTTTGATCTTATGCTGCGCGTCATGAAGCAATATCCGCAATCACATAATGTCCAGCATTTAATTAAAAGTTTAACTTATTTTGCCGACGCCGAGGAAGACGTTATGCCCAAACTTTTTTTTGACGCGGACTGGAAGACGGTAAGGGCGTATTTTCAGGCGGAAGTTCCCAAGGTTGCCAAGGCGCTTTTGCGGCTCGGGTAGGATTTATATTTATGCAGGGCGGTTTCTTTCTTTTTGCGCTTTTTATGTTCGGGCTTGCGTTCGGGAGTTTTTTGAATGTCGTTGCGTTTCGATTTTTTGAGGTCCGACCCTGCCTCGGCGGGGTCGGACCTCTTCGGGGCCTTGGCGGACGTTCGCGTTGCATGAAATGCGGGACGCAACTTCGATGGTTTGAACTTATTCCGCTTTTGTCTTTCGTTTTTTTGCGGGGGAGGTGTGGGACGTGCAAAGAGAAGATTTCGTGGCAGTATCCGGTTGTTGAGCTTGTTTCCGGGCTTTTGTTTGCGTTGGTATTTTTTAAGAGCTACGAATATACGAATCAAATACGAATATACGAATGGTTGAATTTTTCTTATGTCTTTGCCGTATTTTGGATTGCCGTGTTTTTGATTTTGCTTTTGATGAGCGTTATTGACCTTCGGCATTATATTATTCCGGATGAATTGAATCTTGGTTTCTTGGTTCTTGGGTTTGTTGGTATTTTTTTGAAGACGCTTTTGTCTCGCTTCCAGCAGTTTTTTATCGG
>JBBTZM010000005.1:0-34938 GCA_038061335.1 Patescibacteria group bacterium
GAATTTTTGACATGGGTCAATACTACCACACAAATCCTCGCTTCTCAATGCTTTGGCCTTATACAATTCGTTGACAAAAAATTATATATCGTGGTATACTTTCAATGTGAGTAACGTGAGAGAACGTTCACGATGATATCGGCGGACGTTCCCCTCCATCCACCCCCCCTGCCTTTGGCAGGGGGGGTGGTGTTTGCGCCATGTTTGTCTGCGACCCTGCCAAGGCAGGGGAGCAGCCACAAACATGAGCATCCCGAACCCCGCTTGCGGGGCGAGGGATTTCCTTTGTGATATAATAAAATCGGGTAGCAGATTTGCGTACTCACATCAAATAAAAAATGGAGGCCACCACTGCTGCCCTTCGTTCGGCGGGTCTTAGCCCCTCGAGCGAAGGGAGGCAGAAAGGCGACTTGTCGCAACGCGCTCTACCCGCTACTATACAAGGAGGCCAAATTGGCCTCTTTGTAGTATTTATTCGTATTATTAGTATCATTAGTACCATTCGTATATTGGTATCATTTTTTATGAAATCATTCATCAAAAAACTCATTGAAGGCGACCCCATAAAAAAATACTGGAAGCGGGTCCCGGCGATAAACGCCAAAGAAAAAGAGATAGAATCCCTCTCAGAAGAGGGCCTTTTGGAGCGCTCGAACAAACTGAAAGAAAAAGTTCAAGCGCATGGTATTGCTTCGACAAGCCAAGCAAGTAATCGTTCTATTTTGGACGACGTTCTCCCCGAGGCCTTTGCGCTCGTCCGCGAGGCCGCGAAGCGAACCTTGAAGCAACGCCACTACGACGTTCAGCTTATTGGCGGCATGGCGATTCACGAGGGCAAGGTTGCCGAGATGCTTACCGGAGAGGGAAAGACGCTTGTCGCGACCCTTCCGATTTATTTGAACGCGCTTTCGGGCTATGGCGTTCATCTCATAACCGTAAACGACTACCTGGCCCGTCGCGACGCTATCTGGATGGGGCAGGTGTACCACGCGCTCGGAATGAGGACTGCTTGCGTCGTGCATGACGCGGCATATATCTACGACCCGGAATTTGAGGGGAGCGAACTGGATGAAAAGAGAGACGAGGTGGCGAGCTTTCATATTATAGAGAAATTTCTGCGTCCCATATCGCGTAAAGACGCCTACGACGCGGATATTACGTATGGCACGAACCATGAATTCGGCTTTGACTTTTTGCGCGACAATATCACGCTCGACTTGAAGCACAGAGTTCAGAGAAAGCACCACTACGCGATTATTGACGAAGTGGATTCAATTTTGATTGACGAGGCGCGCACTCCACTCATCATCTCCGCGCCGGACGCGGAGTCGAGCGAGTACTACAAAACTTTCGCTCATCTTGTGGAACGCCTGACAAACGATGAGGACTACACGTTCGAGGAAAAAACCAAGACCGTGAGCATCCTTGAACCGGGCATAGACAAGGTGGAAAAGTTTTTGAATATCCAAAACATCTTTGCGCCGGAACATTCGCGGCTGGTGCACTTTTTTCAGGAATCCTTGAAGGCAAAATCCCTTTACCTGAAAGACCGCGATTACGTCGTCCACAATGGGGAAATTATTATTGTGGACCAGTTCACGGGCCGTATGCTCCACGGCCGTCGCTATTCGGGAGGACTTCATCAGGCAATCGAGGCAAAAGAAAACGTCCGTGTGCGCGAGGAAAACAGAACCTACGCCACAATCACGATCCAGAACTACTTCCGCCTCTATAGAAAAATCGCGGGCATGACCGGCACTGCCGAGACCTCTTCCGAAGAATTTTTTAAGGTGTATGGCCTTGAGGTGGTTTCCATTCCGCCGAACAAGGCCGTGGTTCGCAAGGATATGTCGGACGTGATATACAAAACTCGTGTCGCGAAATACAAGGCGATTGCCGAAGACGTAAAGGCAAGAATGGGAAAAGGCCAGCCCGTGCTTCTCGGCACGACCTCTATTGAACACAACGAAGTCCTCGCGACTTTTCTTCGCAAAGAGGGGATTCCGTACGAAATTTTGAACGCGAAAAACCACGAACGCGAGGGAGAAATTATCGCGCAGGCCGGGCGACCCGGCGCGGTAACGGTTGCCACAAACATGGCGGGTCGCGGCGTGGATATCGTCCTTGGCGGGAATCCGGGCACGCCGGAAGATAAAAAGAAGGTTATAGAGGCGGGCGGGCTTCATGTCATAGGTACCGAGCGGCACGAGGCCCGGCGCATTGATAACCAGTTGCGGGGCCGCTCCGGCAGGCAGGGCGACCCGGGCTCAAGCCAATTTTATCTTTCGCTTGAGGACGACTTAATGCGCATCTTCGGCGGAGAGCGGCTCATTGGCCTTATGAACACGCTGAAGGTTCCGGATGACCAGCCAATCGAGAGCGGCATGGTTTCAAAATCCATCAATCAGGCGCAGTCGCGCGTGGAAGGTAATAATTTCGATATTCGGAAGCACTTGCTCGAATACGACGACGTCCTCACCCGCCAGCGCACCGCCGTGTACGCGAAACGGGAAAAGCTATTAAACGCAGGAGACGAGAACACGATCCTGCCGCAGGCGATTGAATTCGCGGAAAGCGCGATTCGTGACGGAGAGATGATTGTGGAGCAGATGAACGCTGCGGGAGAGGCCACAGAGAAAATCGAGCACCACAAGAGTCAGCTTGAAGACGCGAAGCGTCGGTTAGGAATTTTTCCGGAAAAAATCGAAGATGAGAGAGCGAAAGCAATCGCCCAGTCCCTGGTCCGGGTCATTGACTCCCTCTGGGTGGACCATCTGGAGTATCTGGAGTCCCTCCGCGAGTCCGTAGGTATTCGCGCTTACGGCCAGAGGGAGCCCTTAATTGAGTATCGCAAGGAAGCGCACGTCCTCTACCAGAGCATGCAGAAAAACTTTGAACATCTTGGAGGCAGTATCGTGTTCCAGCTTATACACGCGGATCTCTCTAGAACCAAGCCCGTGGAGGAAACACCGCGCCTCGCGATTCCGGGAGGCAAAGATAAAGTGGGCCGCAATGCTCCCTGCCCGTGCGGAAGCGGGAAGAAGTACAAGAGGTGCCACGGGGCATAACGAATATGTAAACATTTAAATATGTAAATATATAAATATGCAAATTTTTTCGGTTGCAGTACTTTTTGGAGCGGCATACCATCTCGTGCGAGACGTGCTGCAAATAGCGGGTATCCAAAATGATGTTTTACATATTTAAATCTTTACATATTTAAATTCTCAAAATATGGCAACGATTCAACGATTTGAGGACCTCGTGTGTTGGCAAAAATCGCGCCTTCTCGTAAGAGAAATATATAAAGCAATGCAAGGCTGTAAAGATTACGGTTTCCGTGACCAGATTCAGCGTGCCGCGGTGTCCGTTTTATCCAACATCGCGGAAGGATTCGAAAGAGGAACAAAACAAGAATTTTTGAACTATCTCTATATCGCAAAAGGGTCCGCGGGCGAAGTCCGCGCTCAATTATACGTTGCCCTGGATGTCGGCCATATAAATATTGAAACATTTACATATTTAAGTGGTCTTGCGCTCGATTGCTCCCGCCTCATACAAAGTTTCGCGGAGAAAGTAAAAGGCGGCTCAAGGCAGGGGATGCAATGTAAGCCCGTACAAAAGCCCGACCCCGTAAAGGAGATAATAAAGGAAATGACCCCGGAGGTGTATAAGAGATTTTACAAAGACGAATAAAAATATTTAAACATTTAAATGATTTTAGAAAAAGAAATACAGATGATACAATACTATCATGAAACGATTGCTTGATGTGCTGGGAGCGCTTTGTGGCCTTCTTGTCCTTTTCGTCACAACTCCTTTTATCGCAGTAGCCATCGCGAAGGAAGACGGACTTCCTGTCTTCATCAAACAAAAAAGAATAAGCAAAGGGAGGGCGATAAACGTTTGGAAATTCCGCTCCATGGTGAAGAATGCGGAAGAAATGAAGAAGGCCCTGAACGAAAAAAACGAACGAAAAGACGGCCCGTTTTTTAAGCTCACGCGTGACCCGCGGGTAACGAAAGTGGGTACATTTCTTCGGAGTTCGCGCCTCGATGAATTCCCGCAGTTTATAAATGTGTTGAAGGGCGAGTTATCTCTCGTGGGTCCCCGTCCCCACGAACCCGAAGAAGTAGAGAAATATCCGGAAAAGTATAAGGCAATCACGCGTGAAAAAGCCGGACTCACCTGCTTCTCGCAAATCATGGGGAGGCCCTTTCTGCCTTTTGAAGAGGAGATGGAACTCGACCTCGCATATATTCAAAAAAAATCTTTGGCAACCGACCTTGCCATTATCGCGAAAACCATAAAAATACTTTTGACAGACCGCAATGGAATATAGATTAAAATTTCTAATTTCTAATATCTAATTTCTAATGCGAATTGCTTTATTGCACGATTACTTAAACCAGTACGGCGGTGCCGAGCGGGTGCTGGACGCTCTTTTGGAAATGTTTCCTGAGGCGGATATTTATACGCTTCTTTATGATGAGGTGAAACTCGATGGAAAATATAAAGAGCGTATCAGGGGGACGAGTATGTTGGATATTCCGTTTGTCCGAAAGAACCACCGGAGGTGGATTCCGCTTTTTCCCTTCGCGACGAAAACTATTCGTAGTAGTACGAGGTACGATATCGTACTTTCTTCTTCATCCGGTTACGCGAAAGCATTTCCGATTCGCGGAAAAAGACATGTATGCTACTGCCACACTCCACTTCGATACGCGTGGGATGCTTCGTATCTCGAACACCATGTTCGCGCTCCGTGGTTTTTGAAAAAACTCGGGAGTATCTGGCGAGAGGTTTATTTGAAACCCTGGGATAAAAAAACGGCGTTACGGCCGGATGTGTTTCTCGCGAATTCCCGTTATATCGCGGAGAAAGTGAAGCAATGGTATGGCAGAGACGCGGAGGTTGTGGAGCCGCCGGTTTCCGCCGAGTGGTTCTCGTATGACGCGGATGTGTCGCAAAAAGAGTATTACCTTATGGTGGGCCGTCTTCTTTCGTACAAGCGTTTCGACATAGGGATACGAGCGTGCGAAACAATAAAGAAGAAATTAAAAATTGTGGGTATTGGGCCGGAGTATGAGCGATTGAAAAAAGAAGCGAATCCGTCTCTTGTTGAATGTATGGGACGGGCGAGTGACGTGGAACTGCGGAAATACTATGCCGAGGCGCGCGCGCTTCTTTTCCCGCAGGTTGAGGATTTTGGGCTTGTGGCGGCAGAGGCCCAGGCCTCGGGCCTGCCGGTCATTGCCTATAATAGGGGGGGAGCAAAGGAAATTGTGGAGCACGGGAAGACGGGGGTTTTATTTGAAGAACAATCCGAACAGGGACTCACGAGGGCTATGGAGGAGTTCGAAAGAATGAATTTCGACAGGCGTTTTATCGCGGAACAGGCGGGGCGCTTCTCGAAAAGCGTTTTTAAGGATAAAATGAAAGCAATAATACATCGCTATGCAGGAAGTTCCGAAACAAAACATTATTCCGGTCTTGGTTGACGTAAAGAATCCGAATATAAACTATCGGCGTCTCGCTGGCATCGCGACCGTCTATCTTGGGAGCGGTGTTTCCCCGAAAAAGCCATCTTCTCTCGGGCTTCGCCTCGGAGTCGGCGCGGGATTTTTTCTTCTCCTTCTTTTCGGAGGTGTGTTTCTTTTGGGGACGCGGCATCTAAAAAATGTTGCCGCGGAGAAGGGAGAACTCATCGCGAAAAATATGCTCGCCTCCATTCAGCTCATTCAGGAAATGAATCCGGAAGAGGCGAGGCGCGCGCTCGAAGAAAATCGGAAAGAATTAGAAGAACTTGAGAGAATGGTCCGGGGAGGAAAGAAGCAGGCGATTCTCGGGGGCTTGGGAGAGGTGTTTCCCGGAATCCGTCTTAGTGTAGGACTCTTCGGGAAAGTATCGGAATTTAATCTTACGTTTCTGAAGCTCACGGAAATTATGTCGGAACTGCAGGCAAAGGGATTCGACTATTTTATGCATGACGGCGCATCGTTTGTGGCGCTTCTTGAAAAATCCAAAGCCGCCATACGCGACCTTACGAAAGAAGCGGCGGAGATTCAAAATAAAAGCGCGGGGCTCGCGAGCATTTCGGAATCAATGGCGAAATTTAACGGCACATTTCGCGAAGCGTACGTGAAGTATACTTCGGAACTCCACGGATGGGATGCAGGCCTCGAAAGCATCATTACCCTTCTTAATTCCAAGGTGGATCGCCACATCCTTCTTATCTTCCACAATCCCTCGGAGATGCGGCCCGCGGGCGGGTTTATCGGCTCGTATGGAGACATTGTAGTCCGGGACGGGCAGATGCAGAGCATGGATGTAGGCGACATTTACTGGCCCGACCACCCGAATAATTTCGAGAGAAAAATTATTCCTCCGCTTCCGCTCCAAAAATTGACGAAGGATTGGGGCGCGCGGGACGCGAACTGGTTTTTCGACTTCCCCACTTCGGCAAAAATAGTGAGGGAATTTTTAGAATCCTCCAAGGTGTACACGGAAAAGAAGGTCGTGTTTGAGGGGGCGATTGCCATAAATACAAAGGTGTTGGGAAGCATATTGGAATTCGTGGGCCCGATAGAGGCGCCCGAATATGAGCTTACCATTACAAAGGACAATTTTTTGGCGGAGCTTCAAAGAGAGGTCGAGATCGGACGCGACAAAGAGCCGGGCAAAAACCCCAAGCGTATTTTAAGCGTGATTACTCCGACAATTTTTGAGCGCCTGGGCAAACTCGGCGAAGTAGAAAAGAAGGCGCTTGTGGAGCGCGTGGGCGAACATGTGGAGAAAAAGGATATTATGCTCGCCATGAAGGACGCTACGCTCATGAGCTTCTTTGGCTCGCGAGAGATGGACGGGAGCGTGTACGAGCTCCCCACCGGATTTTGGGGCGCGTATCTTGGGGTCGTAAACGCCAATATCGGAGGGGAGAAAACAGACGCTTTCATGGAAGAAAAAATTACGGGAAAGATTGACGTGTCAAACGACGGGAGCTCGTTCGTTACGCTTGGGGTCGCGCGAGCCCACCACGGAAAGGATGAAAAGGACCGGTGGTATCGCGCGGAAAATAAAAATTTCATTCAGGTCTACGCGAATCCGGATTCGAGCATTGTGGGCGTGGAGGGGAATACGAAGGGCGTGAAGTTCGAAGGGAGGTATGATAAAAAAGTATATGAGGAGATAGAGGAGGTAAAAACAATTGAAGAAACCGCGGTGTACCTTACGGATAAGTCGCTTTGGACAATGGACGCGTTTGGCAAAAAGGTGTTCGCGACATGGTTCAACGTGCCCGCGGGCGAGGCGCGCACGCTTGGCCTGAAATACGAGATTGGAGGAGAGAGCAACAAGGACCTCGTGAAAGGAAAGCCGTACACCCTCATTTTTGAGAAGCAGTCGGGAGTCGAGAGCCCCGTCGGCATTGACCTTAGGGCGCCTTTTGGATTCGTCTGGCAGGAATCCGGGGAGTCGGTCTATCGTTTTGAACGCCCGAATCCAAAGGCGCGGGAGATTGTGGAACTCCATCTTGTGAAAAAATAATGAATATTCGGAACTTTTGCATCATTGCCCACATTGACCACGGCAAGTCCACGCTCGCGGACCGGTTTTTGGAACTTACGAATACCGTGGAGAAACGGAAAATGAAGGCCCAGCTTTTGGACCAGATGGAGCTTGAGCGCGAGCGGGGAATCACGATTAAAATGGCCCCTGTGAGAATGATGTATCATTCTCACAGGGGCCATCCTGAGCGAAGCGAAGGATCCAGAGATCCTTCAGCAAGGCTTCAGGATGACGAAAAAAATCAAAAATTTGTTTTGAATTTGATAGACACTCCCGGCCACAGCGATTTTTCGTACGAAGTTTCCCGCGCCTTGCACGCGGTTGAGGGCGCTATCCTTTTAGTGGACGCGACCCAGGGCATTCAGGCCCAGACCCTCGCGAACTTGCGCGCGGCCGAGGCCGCGGGCCTTACCATCATAGGGGCTCTAAACAAGGTGGACCTGAACCCCCCGGGAATGGACGACTTGACTTTGGAGCTCGCGGAACTCATTCACGCGGAGCCGGATGAAATTCACCGCGTTTCCGGAAAAACGGGGCAGGGCGTGGAACAACTTTTACAGGCGGTGGTAGAAAAGATCCCGCCTCCGTCAATCCGCGTCAATCCGCGTAATAATCCGCGTGAGTCCGCGATGCCCGCGAGGGCATTGGTTTTCGATTCTTTCTACGACAACCACAAGGGCATTGTGGCCTCGGTGCGGGTGATGAATGGCATATTTTTAGGAGGCAAGGAAACCATATTTGTGGCAACGGAACGAAAGTGGAAGCCAAAGGAAATCGGTATATTTGCGCCTCAATGTACGCCAAAAGAAACGTTAGAGGAAGGAGAAATAGGGTATATCGCGACCGGAGTAAAAGATGTGGAAGACATCAAGATCGGAGATACCGCAATCCAAGGAGTTCGCGAGCCGGATATGTCGCTCCTCCTCGCTGGCTACAAAGAGCCAAGCCCCGTGGTCTTTATTTCGTTTTATCCGGAAGACGCGGACGAGCACGAGGAACTCGGTAAGGCGCTCCAGAAACTTCGTTTAACGGATTCGGCAATGACTATAGAGCCGGATGCAAACGAGGTTTTGGGGCGCGGCTTCAAGGTTGGGTTTTTAGGGAGTTTGCATTTTGAAATTATCGCCGAGCGCCTGAAGCGGGAATTTGACATCGGGGTTTCGACGACCTTTCCTTCGGTTGCGTATCGCGTGAAAATAAAAGGAGAATGGAGCGTGATTACGAACCCCATGGACCTGCCCCCGGACGCCGAAATAGTAGAAGAGCCAATCGTGCGGGTGGAGATTTTAATTCCGGAGACGCACGTCAATAGTTTTTTCGGATTTCAGGAGCATTTCCGATTTGGAGCAATCGAAACCGAAACACAAGGGAAAAGAATGCTCATTCGCGCCATGATGCCCCTTTCTGAACTCATGAGCGACTTTGACGACAAATTGAAATCCGCGACGCAAGGATATGCCTCTTTTAGTTATGAGGTTGCGGGATACGAGCGGGCCGACATGGTACGGGTGGATTTTTTGGTAGCCGGAGCGATTATCCCGGGCATGAGCCGCCTCTTCCACAAAAGCACTTTTGAGAAGGAAGCGCGGAAAACCGTGGAGCGGCTAAAAGAACTCTTGTCTCGCCAGCAGTTTGCTCAGGCCATCCAGGCGAGCGCCTTGGGGCGGATTATCGCGCGCGAGAACATTCCGGCGCTTAGTAAAAATGTCACCGGACACCTGTATGGAGGGGACAGGACGAGAAAGATGAAACTCTGGAAAAAACAGAAAAGAGGCAAGGAGAAGCTGAAAGAACGGGCGCACGTGGAAATCACGCCGGAGGTGTTTCGTGAGCTCTTAAAAAAATAATGGGCGGGATATCGAATATCCCGCAGGCCACTGGGCTCTGAAATCATCAAGACCGAAGAAATGTCCGATATCCAACATAGCGCTACGATGTCCTCAAACTATCTGCATATGTGGATGGTTTGAGGACAAGACAATGCCCTCTCCATCTCCTTTCTTTTTTTTATTTTCTTGCATATAATTCGAATATGTCCCTCTGGAAAGTCCTTATTGTTGCTTTGATTATGTTCCTCGTCGGAGCAGGCCTTCTGAACCTGTGGAAAGAAAAAAAGGACTTAAAAAAAGAAAGCGAAAAATTGCGGGCAGAACTTTCCGGCCTTGTCGAAGACAATAAAAAATTGGAGGAGGAAGTGAAGTATTTTGAGGATGAGGAAAACCTCTTGAAAGAGGCAAAGTCCCAGTTCAATTACCGCGCTCCGGACGAAAAATTGTTTATTATCGTGCCGGAAGCGTCAAGTACGGAGTGAGCGAAAGCGAGTATGGTCTAGTGGTATGACACGAGCTTCCCAAGCTCGGAACGCGGGTTCGATCCCCGCTACTCGCACAGAAGTCACCTTCGAGGCGTGGAAGAACGGAAAAGTATATTACGACATTGCAGACATCCAGATATTGGGTTTGAAAATGGTATACTAAATTAACCCTATGGCAATTCCCGCAATCGTATTTATCGTAAGCGCGCTTATCCTCGCGAAATCCGCGGACTATTTTACGGACGCGGCCGCGAAAATTGGCAGAGTCCTCGGCGCTCCGCCCTTCATTATCGGGGTGACGGTGGTTGCCCTCGGGACCTCCCTCCCGGAACTCGTATCGTCCATTGTGGCGGTAACAAGCGGCGCCTCGGAGATAGTGGCCGGCAACATCATTGGCGCGAATATCGCGAACATCTTTTTTATTCTGGGCATTATCGTGATTCTCGGGAGAAAGGTAAAAATTGATTACGATATCATAAGCGTTGACCTGCCGTTTCTTCTCGGTTCCGCGCTTCTTCTTACTTTCGCGGTTTGGGATGGGAAATTTACTTGGACCGAGGGAGCGCTCTTTCTCGTGGGAATTGTAATCTATCTCGCCTATACCGTGTACGCGGAAAAGAACCCAAAGGACACAAGAATAGAAAAACAAATTAAAAAAGGGAGGAAGAAAAAACTTGAGGCGCAAACAGCTCTAAAATTTTTTGGCGGAGGGATCGGCATTTATATCGGCGCGACTTCTCTCGTGGGCTCGGTGGTACAACTTGGTGAGGTCCTCGACATAGGGACCGGAATTATCGCAATGACCGCAGTCGCTCTCGGTACGACCCTGCCGGAACTTTTTGTGAGCATTGTCGCCGTCCGAAAAGGAAATCCCGAAATCGCGATAGGAAACATCCTTGGCTCAAACATCTTCAATTCGCTGGGCATTATCGGTGTTGCTTCTCTTTTCGGGAGTATCGCGGTGCCTGCTTCCGTGCTCATGTTCGGAATCCCGATGCTCCTTGCGGGAACCTTTCTCTTTATTTTCATCACCGAAGACAGGGAAATCACTGCGTGGGAGGGCTGGCTTCTTTTGGTGTTCTATGTCTTCTTTTTGGGTAAGACCCTTGGTATTATGTAGGGGATGTCCATCCTTCCTCATATACTCATAACAACTGCCGGAGTCCACGCCCTGGGTCTCGAGGGAAATGATGTCCTCCTTGCGTATATCTTTGGCGTAGCGCAGGACCTTGACCACCTTATAAAAGTTCCTTTGTACGGCAGGAAATTTCGGAACAAAGAATACGCGATATCCGAAGGCAGGCCTCATATCGTAAAAAAAGTTGAATCCAAGGAGCACACATACGAAGTGCTGGGTTTGGGAATCAAGCGCTACTATACGTGGAGAACTCCGCTTCAGGAGCCGATTGCCCTTCTTTGGGTCATACCCCTTTCTTTTTATGTAGGGAGCGCGATTCCCGTCGTATTTTTCCTTCTCCATCTCTTTCTCGACTATCTCGCGGATTATCCCAAGTTTCCTCTTTTTCCTTTTTCGTTTCATTCGACAACCGGCCCCTTAACCGGAAGCCGGATAGGTCTTAAAGAAATGGCAATTAATCTCGTGTCTTTATGTATAATCTTTCTGAATTAAGAAGAAAAAAAGACAACGTGATGCGTCCGTTTGCCGCGTGGGCGCATGAGGGCTTGGGCATCACTCCGAAGCAGGCCTCGCTTTTCTCGTTTTGCCTTGGTACCGGAGCCGTGGTCGCGATTTTCGGAGGGCAGGTGGGTATTGCTCTCCTCTTTCTCGTATTCACCATGCTCGTTGACGGCCTTGATGGGACCATAGCGCGAGAATATGCCTTTCAGTCAAAAAACGGCAAATGGCTCGATATGGGTCTTGATGCCGTAAACGAAATCATGCTCTTTTTCGCGCTTGCCTTCACAGGATACGCGGAGTTCAAAACCGCTGTTCTTGCAAGCTTCGCCGTGGTCCTTATCCGGACGATTCGGGATACATCCGGATTTGACCCCGGATTGAAGCGCGTCGTGCTATTTTTCGGATACTTCACTTCCTTTGAACTCGCGCTCCAGATTATCTTCTTCGCGAACATCGCGGGCTTTGCCATAGGAACCGTGATTACGGATTACAAATATCAAAAAAATATAGATAAAACATGAGGGAACTCACTGAACTCTTTTGGATGTTTCTTCCCGCGGGCGCGGCAAATATCTCTCCTTTGCGCGGCGGGCGGAGTGGCGCATATTTTGGTACAATTAGGGGGCTACGCGCTTCACATGAAAAAAACTCCCATATGAATCCTTTTCGCCGAATATTTGTTTTTTTTGTCATAGCCGTTCTTTTTTTGGGAGGAGGGGCTATTGCCCGCGCGCACGAGGGGGGCGTCGAAGAAGATGGTGGGGAGAACTTGGTTCTTGAATGGGTGAATTTTACGAAAGAAGGCATTGTGGCGAGCGCGCGAAACGAGGCGAGAACGCTTCAGAGAGAAGAGGGAGAAGTTGTTTTTGAGTGGCTTCGCTGCGAGAAGGGCGCGTGTTCAACGGTTGCCGCGCCGTATGAATGGAAAAATGAGGAGCCCTGGCAAAAAGGCGAGAGGCGCGTTGTGGATTCACGAGACGTCGAGGGCCTGAGGGCCTGGGTTCTTAGCCAGCCGTTTGGCGTAAGCCGCGTACGGGTTTTGCTCGACCCCGGAGGCGCTATCGCGGAGTCGAGCGAGAGTGACAACGCGTGGGAAGAGCGTCCCATAAGCCCGAAAACATCCGGCAAGGCGCTCGCGGCCCGCGACGCGCTCCTTCAAAAAATTGAGGGAGAGACGCCAGAAGTTCTTCCCGGGAGCGGGCTGTATATGTTTAAGAGTATCTGGAGAGAAATGAACGTATTCTTTGTATTTTTTGATAAAGAAAAGAGGGCCGAAAAAAGGTTGGCGCGGGCGAAGGAGCGTTTTTTGGAGATTGAGGCGCTTGTCGCGGAGAAAAAATATGAACACGTGGCAAAAACCATGTATCGTATGATGGAAGATTTTGAAAAGGCAAAGCGCGCCGCAGGGAAACAAGAACTCGCGGAAAGAGTGAAAGGCGCCCTATCGCTTGAAGATGTAGAAACGAATGCCCCGCTTCAGTACGCGTGGGAAATCCATGAGGCGAGGAAGGGGCTTTTGGTGGGAATTTCGCGGCGTCTTTTCGAGTTGCGGGAGGATGAATACATATTTGAGATACTTCACGACGGAGTGAGAAAGAGAAGCGCGGGGCCTTTTGCCCTACTTCGCGGTTTGAAGTTTTTGGGGAATGTTCAACAATATTATCCGGGAGGAGAAAGCGAGGAGATACAAACGCTGGAGCGGGAGCTTATAGAAGAGTTTGAACTCCGGCTTGCGTATCTGCCGGAAGACATACGGCAAGAGACGGCTTCATATATTACGCATATCGCAAACGACGAAGAGTCCGCGACTCGTTTTCTACAAAGAATCGCGCTCCTTGAAGATACAGAAGGCAAGGGCATTGAAGCGGCAAGGCGCGCGCTTCGGGATGCCGAGTCCGAAATCCGCGGAGAATTAAAAGAGAAGCTCGAAGAAAAAACAAAAGAAGAGGAACGCGCGAGAACAGAGGCGGCGGTAAGGGAAAAAATGGAGAGGAAGGGCGAGGAGGGCATGATTATCGAGAGTCCGAAAGAAAAAGAAGAGGAAAAAATTCCGGAAGAGGCCCTTTGTTCCGAACACATTCTTCCCGTGTGCGGGGCGGATGACGTGACGTATGAAAACGAGTGTATGGCGAAAAAGAAGGGAGTGAAAATTTGGAAGGAAGGCGTGTGCGAACTCGCGCTTCCGGACCTTTTGATTTTTCAGGCGGAACTAACCCCCAAAGAGCCGAAGAGCGGGGACTGGCTTGGAATTCAGGCCTTTATAACAAACAACGGGGGAACCGCCCAAAAACTTTTTCGAAACCGTTTGCGGATTGACGCGGACATCAATGGATTTTTTGACGCGCTTCCGAATGATGTTTCTTTGAATCTGCTTCGGACAAGTTCTTCCGAGCGGATTTGGTGGGAGAAGGCCTGGCAGACGGTAGAGGGAGTGCATCGCCTGGAGCTTTGCGCCGATTCCGGAAGAGCGGTTGAGGAATCGAATGAGGGAAATAATTGTACGATTCTCGCCTTTCCCGTGGGGCCGGCGCCTACTTCCACGCTCGAGGCAAGCACGAGCACGAGCGCAAATGCAAGCACAAGTATTCCTTAGTAACAAATTGGTACAATATCAGTAAAAAATCAGTAAAAATAAAAAATGTCAGTTTACAAGCGGCCGCTTGTAAACTGACATTTTTTCAGAGAGGGGAAAAAGAGGTATAGTGGAAGCATGGGAAGAATCGACAAGAACAATCTGTTTTGGACATATTACAAAAATCTGAACCCTGCCCAGAAAAAAGCGGTTGATACCATTGAGGGCCCGGTCATGGTGGTCGCGGGTCCGGGGACGGGAAAGACGAGCGTTCTCACGCTTCGCATCGCCAATATCTTACGGAACACCGACATCGAGCCGGAAAATATTCTCGCGCTTACGTTTACGGACGCGGCGGCTTCTAATATGCGGCGACGCCTCGCCGAAATTATCGGCTCTCCGGCTTACCGCGTCGGCATACAGACATTTCACGGGTTTTGCAACGACCTTATCCAATCCTATCCCGAGGAATTTCCGCACATCGCGGGGTCCAAGCCCGCAACCGAAGGCGACCAACTCCGTCTCCTCGAGTATCTCGTGAAACATGGCGCATACATTACCCTCCGCCCGTTTGGGGACCTCTTTTTTTACGTCCGCGACATCCTGGGCGCCATAAGCGCGCTAAAGCGCGAAGGCGTCTCCCCCGAAGAATTTGCCCAGGTCATAAAAAAGGAGAAAAAGGAATTCGCGTCCATTCCCGAGCCAAAGCATATCAAGGGTCCGCACAAAGGCCGCATGAAGGGAGTGTATGTGGAAGAAGAAAAGCGCATAAAAAAACATGCGGAACTCGCGCGTCTCTACAGGGCCTATGAGGAAGAATTGCGGAAAAAAAGAATGTATGACTGGAACGACATGATCATGGAGACCCTTCGTGTGGTTTCGAAAAATAAAAACTTCCTCCGCATCCTGCAGGAAACCCATCAGTACGTGCTGGTGGACGAGCATCAGGACACCAATAACGCCCAAAACAAGGTCCTGGAACTGCTGTTGAACTTTCATAAAAATCCGAACGTGTTCGTGGTGGGGGACGAGCGGCAGGCAATCTTCCGCTTCCAGGGGGCTTCCCTGGAAAACTTTTTGTATTTCAAAAAATGCTACCCTGGGGCAAAACTCATCGTCTTGAAGGAAAACTACCGGTCCGAAGAAACAATCCTGAAAGCCGCGGGAAGCATTCTCCCCGGGAGTCCCCTTCAGGCCGCGAAAAAATCACGCGCCGCGGAAAAAATAATTATCTATTCCTCGGAAAATGAAGAAACCGAAGCCGCGCTTGTGGCCCGCCTCGCAAGCGAAGACGTAAAAAAAGGCATACAAGGCGAGGAAATAGCGATTCTTTGCAGGGAAAACAAGGATGCGGAAAAATATTCCCGCGCCCTTCAAAGAAAGGGAGTGCCCCACGGAATCGAATCCGAAAAAAACGTGCTGGAAGAAGACGTTGTCCGTGCCTTTATTCTCCTTCTTCGGGCAGTCGAGCGTCTGGGGAATGACGAACTCCTTGCCGAGGCCCTGCATATTCCCTGCCTTGAAGTCGAACCCCTTACTATATGGAAAATGGCAGAGGAGGCAAGAAGGGAAAAGAAACGGCTCTACGACGTGGTAAAAGAACGGGACCCGAAAACATATTCCCGCTTTTCCGCGTGGAAAACAAAGAGCAGATTCAAAACCCTGCCCGTGTTTTTGGAGGAAGCGCTTGAGGAATCCGGCCTGCTTTGGGAAGCGTTGAAAGAGGGAAGTTCGGAAAGCGTCGCGGCGCTCCGCGCGTTTTTTGAGGAGATAAAAAAGTTTCTTGAGGCCCGAAAAAAGGCAACGCTGAAGGACTTTCTCTCGCACCTCGAAACCCTGGAGCGGCACAACGTGGCAATAAAAAGAAAAAGAAAAAAGAGGCCCGGATGCGTCCGCGTTATGACCGCGCACGGCGCCAAAGGCCTTGAATTCGATTCTGTCTATATCGTAGGAGCGTATGACGGCCACTGGGGAGGAAGGAAACAAAGGAATCGCCTGCCACTCCCTAAAGAAGCGGAAGAGGAGGACGGCGACGAAAGGCGGTTGTTTTACGTAGCCCTGACTCGAGCGAGAAAAAAAGCGAGCATAACCTATTCCAAAGAAAGCGCCTCCGGAAGAACCCTTCTCCCCAGCCGGTTTGTAAAAGAAATAGACGAGGCGGTGCGGGAGGAACAAGAAGACGCGGAAGGAGAGAAAGAAACCGGAGCAGGGATCTTCGCGGGGAAAAAGAAGACGGCGGAAAAAAAAGAAAAATCGTATTTGCGGGAGTTGTTTTACAAAGAGGGGCTTTCCGTAACCGCGCTCAATAATTACATAAAATGTCCGTGGAGATATTTTTATTTGAACCTTGTGCGCGTGCCGAAGTTGCCCGAACCGCACCAGACCTATGGCATCGCGGTACACGCGGCCCTTCGGGATTTTTTTGAAAAACTGAAGCATGAGGAAGAAGGAACGGACTTTCTCGTGCGTCGCTTCACCGACCACTTGCGCCGCGCGCCCTTTCTGGAAATTTTCGAAGCATGGGAAAAGCGCGGAAAGGAGGCCCTGCGGGGATACGGAGAGAAATACAAGGGCCATTGGAATACGAACGTGTTGACCGAGGTCGGAATAAAGGGGATAGAAATCGCGAAAAACCTCACGATTCGGGGCAAGATAGATAAGATTGAGTTTTTGGGGAGCGCGGGGAGAGTAGCGGTTGTGGATTACAAAACAGGGAAGCCAAAATCGCGCAAAGACGAAAATCTCGCGCGCCAGCTCGCGTTCTACGGCTTGCTCCTTCAAGAGTACAAAAATGGAAAGTATGCGATGGAAAAGGGAGTCCTGGACTTTGTGGAACCGAATGAACGGGGTATCTGGAAGCGCGAAGAATTTGAAATAGAGGAAACACAGAAAAAAGAACTGGTGGAACTCTTGAAAAAAACCGCGGACGAGATATTACATATGAAATTTTGGGATACGCGCTGTGAAGACAAGACCTGCAAATACTGCCGCCTCCGAAATTTTTTGGAACAATAATTTTTGACATATGCCGGAAGAAAGAAAAGAGCGAGCAAAAAAATTGATTGCGGTCTTGAAAAAATTATTTCCCAACGCGGGCATGATTTTGAATTATGGAAATCCCTGGGAACTTTTGGTCGCGGTGGAACTTTCGGCCCAGTGTACCGACAAGCGGGTGAATATGGTAACCGAGGCGCTCTTCAAAAAATACAAAACCCTTGACGACTACGTCCGTGCGCGGCCGAACAAGTTTGAAAAAGATATTTATTCCACCGGATTCTACAAAAACAAAACAAAAAATATCCTCGCCGCCGCAAAAATGGTGAAAGAAAAATTTTATGGCAACATCCCGAAAACTATGGAGGAGATGCTTCAAATCCCCGGAGTTGCCCGAAAAACCGCGAATGTGGTTTTAGGAAATGCGTATGGCATCGTGGAGGGCGTCGCCGTGGACACTCATGTCCGCAGGTTTGCCCTGAAGTTTGGGCTCACCAATCACAAAGAGCCGAAAAAAATCGAAAAAGACCTTATGGAAATTATTTCCAAGCGCGACTGGTTTCGCTTTACCTACCTCGCTATCGAATATGGTAGGCACATATGTCCGGCCCGGAAGCATGAGTGCGTGAACCACCCGCTCTCGAAAATCTACCCAAGGGCCGCGCGCACTTGGCCAAAAGCAAAGTAGTATGTATGACAGAATAATACGCTCCAAGCGCAAAACTCTTGGATTGGAAGTAAGAGAGAACGCCGAAGTAATTCTGCGCCTGCCGTGGAGAGCGCGAGAAAGCGACATAAAGCGTTTTTTGCGAAAAAACGCGGAGTGGCTCGAACGCGCGAAAAAGAAAATATTGGAACGGCAAAAAAACATTCCAGAATTGGAATTCCGCAAAGAGGCGTATGTTCCCTATCTCGGAGCATCCTATCCATTGAAGTGTTTGCTTCACGAGAAGAAAGAGGGGAAGGAGGCATTTGTGGCGTGGCTGAAAAAAGAAGCAAAAAGAATATGCGAAAGCCGGGTCGCGCTTTACGCGGGAAAAGCAGAAGTAGAGTGTACGGGAGTACGTATTTCAAGCGCGAAAAAAAGATGGGGCTCGTGCGCTTCTCCCGGAAGATTATGTTTTGCCTATCGCCTTGTTCTTGCTCCGCTTTGGGTGTTGGATTATGTCGTGGCGCACGAGGTGTCGCACCTTCTCCACAAAAATCACGGCAAGCGTTTCTGGAAAAAAGTGGAAGTCCTTTATCCGAAGTATAAAAACGCGAGGACATGGCTACACACCCATGGTCACCTATTGAATGTAGTATAATATTCGAAAAGGTCGGAGAAATTGTTTTTTGTTTTCTATGTTGGACTTCACCATAAATTATTTTTGGGTTGTTATTCTCTCGGTCCTTGCTATGGGTGTTGGCGCGCTTTGGTATTCCCCGGTTATGTTTGGGAATCTTGTTATGAAACTTTCCGGCATGGATGCCATGCCTCCGGAAAAAATTGCGCAGATGAAGAAAAAAGCGACAAAAGGATATGTTGTGGGATTCGTGGGGACGCTCATCATGTTTGCGGCGTTTGATATGTTCCTTACCTCGATTCAGGCAAGTTCCCTGCTCGAGGGCGCGATTGCGGGTTTGGTGCTTGTGTTTGGATTTATCGGAGTCGCGACCTTGAATCATGTCCTTTGGGGAAATGACTCGCCGAAACTCTGGCTCCTGAACCTCGCGCACTATGTTGTCATTCTTACGGTCGTAGGGGCCGTGTTTGCGGTCGTATAATTCTAGACCTCACATTCTTGATTCTTTGGGCGTAATTTTCTATCATTATTGCTCATGAATCTAACGAAATTAAAAATAGCGCTCGCGTTTGGAGTCGCGGTCGCGCTTGTAATTGGAGGAGTGGCGCTTCTTGGTACCCGAAACGCAGGCGTTTTGGAGGGGCCTCCCGAAGCGACAGAAGGGAGTGTGCCAGAGAAAAAGGAAGAACCTAATGCGACAAGCGTTATTCCGAGCGTCTCAAAACAGGCGCCCGCCCCCGCAAAAGAAGTAATAGAGAATGAGGCGGCTCAAAAAACAAGGGCGCTTATTGCGCGCGCAAAAGAATTTTTGAAGGATGACCCCGGGAGGGAGGTTTTTCTCTGCTCGGCAGACCCCTGCAAAATTTCCACGCAGCGATTTGAAACAAAAGCAGACGGGTATCATCTGGATTGTGGGGGATTAACGCTCGCTCCGCAGGAAGGCGTCAGGGTCGGAATTTCCATTGCGGCCGATGGCATCATCATAGAAAACTGCGGCTTTCAGGAGTTTGATACCGCGATAGAAATAGAAGGGGCGGGCGCGGTGATTGTAAAAAATACTATTACAGGAAGCGCGGGGAATGGCATAGTGCTTACGGGACAAAAGGCCCTGCTCTTCGAGAACACGATTGAAGGCAATAGGGGAGCCGGAATTTTTGTGGCGCGAGAATCCAATGAGCACGCGATTGTGGATAACGTATTGCGGAACAATGGAACAGAGGGCCTGCATATTCTCGGCGCGGGCGCCCTCACGGTTATTGATAATCTCATAACCGGAAATAAAAGCGAAGGCGTTTGGCTCTCCGGTAACGCGCGCGAAAATCTCCTCTTCGAAAACATAATCGAGGAAAATGGGGGAGAATGCGGGGTATTCTTGGGCACAACAGGAAATGAAAGTCCTGTGGGGAATACAATGATAGATAATACCACCGACAAAAAAGAGGTGTGGTGTACATAGGGTAAAAGATAGGAGCAAAAAAGAGGGCTTGGAGCCCTCTTTTTTGCTCTTGTGGCGTTTGTGGTATACTTGATATATAAATTTGTACTACACTTTTTATGAAAACCTCAAACTTACTACTCATTCTCGGCATCGGCGGACTCGTCATCATTGGCGTAGCGCTCTTTTTTCGCGGAGAGCGTCCGGAGTTGCCGGCAGTCGCGGCGCCGGAAGTAAAAATTGTGGTTTTGAAGCAGGGGGAGGGGGATACGGGCGTGGAAAACGGAGACGCCGTTGTAGTGAATTATGAAGGGCGGTTCGAGGACGGCAAGGTCTTTGACTCGTCCTATGATCGCGGACAGCCCTTTGGCTTTACCGTTGGTCTCCGACAGGTCATCGAGGGTTGGGACAAGGGTTTGCTTGGCATGAAAATAGGGGAAAAGAGGCAACTCACCATTCCTTCGGAGTTCGCCTATGGTGAAACCGGCCAAGGTCCGATTCCTCCGAATACGACCCTCATTTTTGACGTGGAACTCCTGAAAATAAATTAAGTTGTGGAAACCCCCAGCGGATTTTTCGGGCGGCGGGGCCTCAAATACTCTTTGATTCGTTCACGATCCTCGTTTTCCTTATCGCCCTTGAAATAGAGCTCTATAAATTCAATTCGTTGTTCTTGCTCAACATACGAATATATGACTCGCAGAAGATGATTATTTCGCAGGGCGCGGCATGCCAAGTGTGCTTTTACAATTTTGATTGTTACCAAAGAGGAAATAATAATGAAATTTTTACCAATGCCGGTTGGAGCAGTGAAAAGAACTCTTTTGAACTTTTCGAAGTCATCGCCAAGTGTCTTATATTTTTTAGAAAGCCGTTTGAATTCTTTTTGAAATTCTGGCAGTTCACTAAAGTTCGTCATACTCTCTTACGGAAGTTTTCTCTGGACGATAAAAAACGTGCTCGTATTCAAGAGGTTCCCTGTCTTTTGCGGCAACCCAAGGAGTATCTAAATGTGACAACGCCGAAATTTGTGTCGCGGTCAGATCTCCCAATCGGTCAATTTCCCAGTCAATATGCGCAAGTTCTTGCGCGGAAAGAGCCGATAAATCAAGCGGCTCATTCGGATTAACAAGATACTTTGTTTGGTCGTGCTTATAGAATTTACTTTTTATCTTTTCAACTTTTGCATCTCTTTCCATCTGGTTTATGATTTTTGCGAACATGACCGGCGTAGGGCCGTAGTGATTCTTTATATATTTGGCGCCGATAAGCTGCTTTTCAAATTTTTCGTAGTAATCAAAGTCAATAAAATAAAGTAACTTATAAAGCACAGTTTGTCCGATATTCGGTTTGCCGCCTATCTTCGCCAAAATATAAAGGAGCGTTTGTTCAAATTTTTCTGCTTTCTCTTGTGGGACGCTGATGCGAATTTCGCCCTTGGCTTCTTGTTTCTGTTTCTTTTTACCCTCAATCTTAACGACCGTTTTCGTATCTTCTTTGCCCTCTAAAAAATTTTCAAAAGGAATATCAAAAACCTCCGCTAACTTTTTGGCTTCGGTGATGGTTAAATCTCGTTTCCCCTGTTCTATCTGCATATAGGTAGGGCGAGACATTTTAAGTGCGGACGCCAAAAACTCCTGCGTCAAATTGCGCTTTTTTCGTTGTTCTTGAATGAATTTTGCAAGATAATTAACCATATATTGTCAGTATGGGCGACGCAGGATTACTTGTCAATAGTAATGTAAAGAAGTTATACATAGTCGCCTATGCGCAGGGCGCGCCCGTTTCATCGTGCCCCGCACGCGCTCGGGTTCCGATTCCCTGCTTGCCGCGTATTCTGAATTTAGCGCGAACCCATTTTGAGCGAAATTGCTGACGCAATTTCGGAGAAAATGATTTCGAGCCGTACTGTAAAGATATAACCACGAAACAAGTCCAAAAGGACTTGTTTCGTGGTTCATGTCGGGCTGCCGGCCTGCCTGCCGGCAGGCAGGGAATCGAACCCGGTCTATCCCGCCCACAATTATGATAAAGTCGGGGTAGGCGGAATCGAACCGCCACTACATACACCCCATGCATGCGTACTACCACTATACTATACCCCGTTTTTGTGTAACTCTTGAAGTATATCCTAGGTCGCGGTCGTGCGCAATCAAAGTGAAAATAACAAGATACACATGTCCTCAAACTATCCACATATGCAGTTAGTTTGAGGACGCAAAAGTTGTCCACAGGAGGGCCTATTTACATTTGTGGTAGTTGTGTATAATAGAGATACACAATATAAGATACAAATATACAAATGGTACGAATGATACTAATGATACGAATAAAATTCATTTGTATTATTCGTATCATTAATACAATTCGTATATTGGTATCATAGCAATATGCACACTCTCACCAAACGTCAAAACCAGGTGTTGAAGGTCATCGAGGCATATATCGCGAAGCATGATGAGCCGCCGACCATTCCGGAACTTCAGAAACTTTTGAAGGTTTCCTCGACACGCACCGTAACCCAGTACCTTGAGTCGCTCGAAAAAAAGGGCTTCATCGCCCGCTCGAAAAATAAGACAAGGGGCATTCGGCTAAAAGACCAGTCCGGAGACGCCTATGGTGAAACATTCACGTTTCCGGTCATAGGAGCCGCGGCCTGCGGCAGTTTGAATGTCTATGCCGAGGAGTCGTTTAATGAGTTCGTTCAGGTCGCGAGGACGATATTCGGCGGGAAACGGAGGAACGAGGTAATTGTGATTCGCGCTCTTGGTCTTTCCATGCAGGACGCGGGCATTCGGGACGGCGACCTCGTATTAGTAGAACTGACTGACGACGTAAAAAATAACGATATTGTCGCGGCGGTCATAGACGGCATGGCGGTTATTAAAAAAATTACCTTCACTAAGGATGCCGTTGTCCTGAATCCCGTAACCTCGGTGGGTTCTTATCGGCAAATTATCATGCGGCGCGATTTTAAGATATTGGGACGCGTGGTGCACACCATAAAGGCATCGAAACAGAGTGAGGATATAGAGGTTGTGCCGGAACCGATGATACGAGGAATGGTTTAAAATTTCTAATTTCTAATTTCTAATTTCTAAACAATCTCAAATGTTAAAATTTAAAAACGTTTTAGAGATTTGGATTTTGGGTTTGTTTAGAGATTAGGGTTTAGAGATTAGAGATTAAAATTATGAATATATGGAAAACAATAATTCTCCTCTTGCCGACCGGCTCCGTCCAAAAACGTTTGAGGACTTTGTGGGGCAGGAGCATGTGGTTGGCCGAGACGCGCTCCTTAGGAAGGCGATTCTACAAGACGTTCTCCCATCAGTCATCTTCTGGGGGCCTCCGGGAGCAGGAAAAACAACCCTCGCCCACATCATAGCCGAGTCCACAAAGGCGCACTTCGAGAAGATGAGCGCGATTACGGGCGGGGTGGAGGATATCAAGGGAATTGTTAAAAAGGCGAAGGATTATAAAAAGGCCTACGGAAAGCAGACCATCCTTTTTATTGACGAAATTCACCGCTTTAACAAGCGCCAGCAGGACGCCCTCCTCCCGCACGTGGAGGACGGGACCATCATCTTTATCGGCGCGACCACGGAAAATCCAAGTTTTGAAGTGAATTCCGCCCTGCTTTCAAGAAGTAGGGTGTTTGTCTTAAACGCTCTGGAGGCCGGTGACATAGAATCTATCTTGAAGCGCGCCTTGACCGATAAAGAGCGCGGGCTTGGTAACCAAAAAATAGACATAAAAGAAGACGCTTTGAAATTTCTCGCGAGCATGGCAAACGGGGACGCACGGGTGGCCCTGAATGCTTTGGAGCTCGCGGTAAACGCCGGGTGTAACGTTACTGTTGAATCAATAAAAGAAGCCCTCCAGCGCACCCACCTTTTGTATGACAAAGGCGGGGAGGAGCATTACAACATCATCTCCGCCTTGCACAAGTCCATGCGTGGAGGAGACGCGGATGCCGCCCTCTACTGGCTGGGGAGAATGTTGCAAGGCGGAGAAGACCCGCTCTATATCGCCCGCCGCCTGATTCGCTTTGCCTCCGAAGACATCGGCATCGCGAACTCCCTTGCCTTGCCGCAGGCGGTGGCGGCCTATGACGCCTGTCACTATATCGGCATGCCGGAATGCGAACTCGCCCTCGCCCAAGCCACGGTCTATATGGCAAAGTCCAAAAAATCAAACGTCCTCTACACGGCCTACGGCAAAGTAAAAGAAGACATTAAAAACCTCCCAAACGCGCCCGTACCTCTCCATTTGCGAAACGCGCCGACCAAGCTTATGAAGGACCTGAACTACGGAAAGGATTATAAATACACACCTGATTTCAAAAGTGGTGAGGATGTAAAGCAGGACTATCTTCCGGAAAGATTAAAAGGCAAGAAGTATTTGGGGGAAGGTGAAAAATTTTGATGATTGGCTTTTATACATATAAAACACGATCGTGTTTTATATGTATATTTAGAAAAGTAGGATTCAAAAATAGGATTATGTACCCGGAGGGATTTTGGGTGGCAATGGATGACGTCTTGCTTACGTACTCTGACAAACGAAACTACTATAAAATGCAAATTGTAAATACCGATGTTCCCGAGAGGCCTTTAATAACCGCGGAAGTAAATCCTGATGCCGAGGGCCCTTTCAGGGCAGACCAATCTTATGCCACGTGGGACGGCGAGAAAAACCGCCTCCAAATTATCGCCCTTCCAAAAACAGAAGACCCCGATGGATTTATCGTAGTCTTAGTGGGTCCGACTGAAATAAAAAAAGCACCTATCGCTGGAGCATTCGGTACTTTTCCGGACCCGTCGATTATGGAGAGATATTCAAACAAATTCTCTCCACATTCGAGTTTTCTCTAAAAAAATAGGGCCCGACGGAACATCGGGCCACATCGGACCACGTAGAATCTGGTCGCCTTCGCCCTAGCCTAGTTCAGCGAGAACTGCGGAGACGAGCCCAAACGACTGGCATCGTACCGCGCGGTTCTACGGAAGTTAAGGTCGGAGTAGATTCTCGGAAGAAGAACCTCGAGGGCAGAAACTTAGTGATTCGGGGTTCGGGTTGAAGTTCAGCCACGAAGAGCACCGATTCATTCCAGAAGGCAAAGGAGTAGTCCTTCTCGCCGGGAACGAAAAGTGTTCCGAGAACAATCTCGACTCCCCCCCGAATACGGAGAGTGCCGTTCTGGAACACAACCGCGCTCTCTACCTCAACCCATCCATGTCGGGTTTCTGGAGAGACACGAAAGTAGTGAAGATGGGCTATGCCGAACTCACCCCAGAATGAAGAGGGAAGGAACACGGCCTCCTTGAGGTCCGACGTAGGGGGGCTCACATCAACCCCGAGGAACATGAGGTTGATATCATCAAGGGGTTTCTGTGCGACGGTAACGAGTTCGTATGCTCGGTGGAGACCTTGCTGAATCTGCTTGGCTTCATCGCGAAGGTCAACCGGTTCGGGAGGAGGCGGAGGAGGCAGAGAGGGGTCCCACCACACTCTTTGAGCAAGAGCGCCTCCCGCGAACACCGAGTAGACCAACAGGGAAACGAGCGCAAGGCGCTGAAACATGGAATACCTCCAGTCATGGCATCCGCGTTTGATTGTGAACGACTCACTAAAAATAAAGTAACATAAGAAGACAAAAAAATCAAATAACGCCCAAACATCGAAGGCGTTTCGTGATCCTTAATTTTTAATCCCTACTTCGCGATTTTCACCATGCTACGCATGCACTTGGTGCACGCAAGGATGGAAGCCCCTGTTTTGGGGTTCGTTGTTTTTTGAAGGTTTGCTTTCTTTTTCTTCCAGTCCACGGGGTTGTAGTTGCCGCGGAGGAGTTTCCTCACCCCCCCCATCATATGTGATTTTCCGCAAAGTTCGCATTGGCGCATAATGCAGTAGAGAATATATATTTTTGAATCGCCTGTCAATGTTTTGGATATCGGACCCCGCCAAGGCGGGGTCCGATATCCTGAATATTAATTTGAAAATCATCCAAGCGTTGTTTCCTCGTACCTCTTCTCGTCAAAGTAAAAGCGGTAAAACACGGGGTTTTCTCCGGCATTGATTTGCAGGATAATGGAACGCTGGGCGGGAGACACCCGGAATTTCACTACACCCGGTGAAACACTTTTCGGGGCAATGGAGTTGAATGCTCCGGTACTATTTGAAGGCCGGAGATTATTGCCGGAAGAAATATTGACGATTTCAAACATGCTCTGCGTCTCAAGCGCGCTGTAGGAGGAGGCCTCGCTCGTGAATGCGCGGAAGTTTACGGATACGTTGCCATCGGCGTCTTTTGATACGCCTTCTATAATCACCGCGATATTGGTTTGGGGTTCGAGGCGAGCGCTCGAAAGTGCGCGGAAAATAATCGCCGTGGGAATCGTTACAAGACCCGTGTTTTCAGTATTGGTCGAGGTTGGTGTGTCAGAAACCACTTCCGGCAGGGGAGGAGTAGAGGTCGCGGTAAGAATGGAATTATTTTGAAACACCTCCTCGATATCAGAGAGTTTCTGCAGAACTGCGAAAAATCCTCCGACAAGAAGAAGTATTATAATCAAAGGGAGTCCGTATTTCATGTGTATATTTTAGCACAAATATGATACAAATATACTAATGGTACGAATGATACTAATGGATACGAATAATTACGAATGAGAATACAGCAGATTAGTATTATTCGTATCATTAGTACAATTCGTATATTGGTATCATAGCTATGGAAACCATCTTTTACATCATTATTTTGCTTTTTTCCGTCGTGATTCACGAAGTAACTCATGGTCTTGTTGCTGATAAACTCGGCGACCCCACCGCGCGCCTCGCGGGCCGGCTCACCTTAAACCCGATAAAGCATATTGACCTTTTTGGCTCCATTATTTTGCCGCTTACGATGGCGATTCTCCCCGGCGGCTTTATTTTTGGCTGGGCAAAACCCGTGCCATTCAACCCGTATCACCTGAAACACCCGGAACGGGACGCGGCCCTTATCGCGATTGCCGGCCCCATAAGCAATTTTTTGGTGGCCGGGGTTTTTGGCGTTCTTATAAAAATCGGCGAAGCAGCGGCAATTCCGCTTATCGCGGGGGCTCTCCCGCTTTTTGCGGCAATTGTATGGATAAATATCATTCTCGCGGTTTTTAACTTGGTTCCCATTCCGCCCCTCGACGGCTCAAAAGTTCTCTTTGCTCTCCTCCCGCGCTCCGCGGATACATTCAAAATGCTTCTTGAACAATACGGATTCATTCTCCTTCTCTTTTTCATTTTCTTCGGATTTCAGGTCATAACTCCGCTCATGAGGATTCTCTATGAGTTTTTGGTCTGAAACATTTGACAACAAGCCAATTTTTGGTATTCTTAAACACGTTTTGTACATGAGGTACGAATATACGAATACCATACGAATAGTACGAATATCAGCTTTGGCATGCCTACGGTAAATCAACTTCTAAAACACGCGAGAAAGAGCAGGGTAAAGAAAGAAAAGACGCCGGCGCTTCGGCGGTATTTTAATTATCTCCACAACAGGCCGGTGGATTCCCCCTCGCCTTTCAAGCGAGGAGTGTGCGTGAAGGTGTTTACCACGACTCCAAAAAAACCGAACTCCGCGCTCCGAAAAGTGGCGCGCGTGCGGCTTACAAACGGGATGGAGGTAACCGCCTATATCCCGGGAGAGGGGCATAATCTGCAGGAACACTCGGTGGTCGTGATTCGGGGCGGAAGGGTGAAAGACCTTCCCGGAGTGCGTTACCACGTGGTGCGAGGCGTGCTTGACACGCAGGGGGTGGGCCCGAGAAAACAGGGACGTTCAAAATACGGAACAAAGAGACCAAAAGAGCAATAATCTGCAATTTGCAATCTGCAATTTGCAATCAGTGTATAGTATGCGCAAAGGAGGTAAATATAAAAAACAGGAGCCGCAGCCGGACTATAAATATAACCGCATAGACATGGGTCGGTTTATTAACTATTTAATGAGCCAGGGTAAAAAGAGCGTGGCGGAAAAGGTGTTTTACGGCGCGCTGGAAGAGGTGGAAAAGAAAACAAAGGCGAACCCGGTGGAGGTGTTTGAGAAGGCGATGGAAAACACTTCGCCTACCGTGGAGGTTGCCTCCCGCAGGGTGGGAGGGGCGAACTATCAGATTCCCATCGAGGTCCGGCCACAGAGAAAATTTTATCTTTCCTCGCGGTGGATTATAAACGCGGCGCGAGGAAAAAAGGGAAAGCCGATGCATATCCGGCTTGCCGAAGAAATTATCGCGGCTTCGAAAAACGAAGGGGAGGCGATAAAGAAGAAACAGGACACTCATCGCGTGGCTGAAGCAAACCGCGCGTTTGCCTCCTTTTTAAGGAGATAGGCAGGGGCAAGGAAGCCGGTATGGTAAGGGGGTAAGGGTAAGGTAAAAAAACACTAACTACCTAACCCCTAAACCAAACCGGCATCTCTACCTTAACCCTATTACTATTTTGTATGCCCCGAGAATATCCAATAGAAAAAGTAAGAAATATCGGCATTATCGCCCACATAGACGCGTCGTCCCGCCAAGGCGGGACTTCCCTAAAACCCAGCGGTTTTAGTATTTCCGCCACGGGGAAACTCCCGTTTCCCCGACCCCTTTCCCGCATCTCTGTGGGCGGCAGGTAATTTATTTAATCTATGCCAAGGGAATATCCAATAGAAAAAGTAAGAAATATCGGCATTATCGCCCACATAGATGCCGGAAAAACCACGGCAACCGAGGGTATTTTGTATTTGACGGGCCGGACTCACAAAATCGGCGCGGTGCACGAGGGAGACACGCAGATGGACTGGATGGAACAGGAGCGCGAGCGCGGCATCACCATTACTTCGGCGGCCACAACTTGTTTTTGGAAACCAAAGCACTACCCGTCAAGCGGTACTCATCGCGTGAATATCATTGATACTCCCGGGCACATTGATTTTACGGTTGAGGTGCAGCGTTCACTCCGGGTCCTCGACGGCGCCGTGGTTCTTTTTGACGGGAAGATGGGGGTGGAGCCCCAGTCCGAAACCGTATGGCACCAGGCGGATGGGTTTGGCGTACCAAGAATTTGTTTTGTGAACAAGATTAATCAGACCGGCGGCGACTTTTGGAAAAGTTTGAAGTCAATTCGCGAACGCCTAAGCCCCAACGCCACCCCGATCCAAATCCCAATTGGGTTTGAAAAAGAAATCCGGGGAGTGGTGGACCTTGTAAAAATGAAGGCCTATACCTATAAAAATTACAGCGACAAAGAACTCGGAGAAGAAGAAATTCCGATTGAGCTCATGGAAGAGGCGAAAAAATGGAGGCATGAACTCATGGAAAAGGCCGTGGAGTCGGATGACACGCTTATGGAAAAATATCTCGCCGGAAAAGAATTGGAAGAGAAAGAATTGGTTCACGCGATTCGCAAAAGTACGCTTCAGGGCAAACTCTTTCCGGTTTTGGGAGGAGACGGAAGGGGAGTCATCGTGGAGACGCTTCTTGACGCGGTGGTAAACTACTTGCCGGCTCCGACCGACCTCCCGCCCGTACAAGGGACACATCCGAAAACGGACAACAAAGAAGAACGGAGCGCGAAAGACGAGGAACCATTTGCCGCGCTCGCTTTCAAAATTGCCTCGGACCCGTTTGTGGGCGCGCTTACCTTTTTTCGCGTGTATTCCGGAACGCTTGAGAAGGGAAGTTACATTTTAAACGCCTCAAAAAATTCTCAGGAGCGGGTGGGGCGCATCGTCCGTCTCCATGCGAACCAGCGGGAAGACGTGGACGCCGTGTATGCCGGAGAAATTGCGGCAATTGTTGGCTTGAAAAACACCGGAACCGGAGACACGCTCGCAAATCCCGAGCATCCGATTCTTCTTGAACGCATCTCTTTCCCCGAACCCGTGATTTCCGTAAGCATTGAGCCAAAGACAAAGGCGGACCAGGAGAAGATGGGCATCGCGCTTCGACGACTTTCGGAAGAGGACCCGACCTTTAAGGTGGGAGGGAACAAGGAGACGGGCGAGACCGTGATTTCCGGCATGGGAGAACTTCATTTGGAAATTCTTGTGGACCGGATGAAGCGCGAATTTACCGTGGAGGCAAACGTGGGCCGCCCGCAGGTGGCGTACAAGGAAACGATTAGGGCAGAGGCCGAGGCCGAAGGGAAATATATTAAGCAGTCCGGAGGACGCGGTCAGTATGGACACGTATGGCTCCGAGTTGCTCCGAGAGAGCGCGGCGCGGGATTTGAGTTTGTAACCAAGATACGCGGAGGAGTTATTCCTCAGGAATATATTCCCGCCGTTGGAAAGGGCGCGAAAGAGGCCCTGGACAAGGGCGTCGTTGCCGGATATCCGCTTGTGGACATCGAGGCAACGCTTTATGATGGCTCGTTTCACGAGGTGGACTCTTCGGAAATGGCGTTCAAAATTGCGGGCTCCATGGCGTTTCAGGAAGCGGTACGGCGCGCCAGTCCCGTGCTCCTTGAGCCGATTATGAAAGTGCAGATTATCGTTTCCGCGAATTTTTTGGGAGACGTAACCGGAGACGTAAACGCGAAACGGGGAAAGATTCTTCAAATGGGAGAGCGCGAGAGCGTACGGCTCGTGGATACGGAAATTCCGCTTTCCGAGATGTTTGGATACTCGACCACGCTTCGCTCCATGACCCAAGGGCGCGGCTCCTTCACCATGGAGTTTAGCCACTACGCCGAGGTGCCGAAACATATCGCGGAGCAAATTGCGGAAGGAAAAAGAAGGTGAGAATCGGGACTATTCGGAATGTTGTCAAATAAAAGAAAGTTTGATACAATTACCGACGCACGTGTTTGCATAAATAGGTCGAAAATATAAATTTCCAATCTCTAATATCTAATTTCCAATAAATGTCCAAATGATCGAATTGGTAATTAGAAATTGGTAATTAGAAATTTTAACCAGATATGGCAGAAAAAGCAAAATTCAATCGTTCGAAGCCGCACGTAAACGTCGGCACTATCGGACACGTTGACCACGGAAAGACGACTTTGACCGCGGCGATTACGCACGTCTTGCACATGAAAGGTCTCGCGAAAGAAGAGCGGGTGGACCAGATTGACAACGCTCCGGAAGAGAAGGCCCGGGGAATCACCATCGCGCTCCATCACTCGGAGTACGAATCCGAGAAAAGGCACTACGCGCACATCGACGCGCCGGGCCACGCGGACTACATTAAGAACATGATTACGGGCGCGGCCCAGATGGACGGCGCGGTTCTCGTGGTTTCGGCCTCGGACGGCCCCATGCCCCAGACCCGTGAGCACATTCTGCTTGCCCGCCAGGTGGGAGTTCCGGCCATTGTTGTCTTCTTGAACAAAGTGGACACGGTGGATGACCCGGACCTTGTGGACCTCGTTGAGTCCGAAGTTCGGGAGCTCTTGAACAAATACGAGTTTCCGGGAGATACGATTCCGATTATTCGGGGTTCGGCCCTAAAGGCCCTGGAAACAAAGTCCCTGGACGAGGCGGCTGCGAAGCCGATTCTTGAACTCATCGAAGCGCTCGATTCGCACATTCCGGAGCCGGTTCGCGACCGCGAAAAGCCATTTCTTATGGCAATCGAAGATATTTTCTCGATTGAGGGACGCGGCACGGTGGTGACGGGACGCATTGAGCGCGGAGTTGTGAAGTTGAACGATGAGGTGGAGATTATCGGACTCCGACCCACCGTGAAGACCGTCGTTACGGGTATCGAAATGTTCCAAAAGCTTTTGGATGAGGGTCAGGCGGGCGACAATGTGGGAGTTCTTCTCCGCGGAACGAAGAAAGAGGATGTGGAGCGCGGGCAGGTGCTCGCGAAGCCGGGCTCGGTTACTCCGCACACCGAATTTATCGCCGAGGTGTATGTACTCTCCAAAGAGGAGGGCGGGCGGCACACTCCGTTTTTCAAGGGCTACAAACCCCAATTCTATTTCCGGACAACGGACGTAACCGGAGAAGTAATTTTGGGAGAGGGAATTGAAATGGTGATGCCCGGAGATACGGCAAACGTAACGGTCACGCTTATTTCCCCGGTCGCTCTGGAAGAGAAACAGCGATTCGCGATTCGCGAAGGAGGAAAGACCGTGGGAGCGGGAGTGGTAACGAAGGTTATGAAGTAGATTCAAAATTTTCTTGAATCAGGGCACAGGAGCGCAGGTTCCTGTGTCCAAATTCGCGAAGATTGAAAGTGAGCTACGAATGTACGAATAGCATACGAATATACGAATCCGATTCGTATATTCGTACAAGATTTGTACATTCGTATATCAGGGCATGCCCCCAAAAAAAGAAGAACAAAAAGAGCGGCTACGCATCAAGGTAAAGGCCTATGACGCGAAGCTTATAGAAAATTCCGTGCGCCAGATTATCGAGGCCATTCGTCGGCAGGGCGGAGAGGTGGTGGGTCCGATTCCCCTCCCCACGGAAATCCGAAAATACACGGTGAACCGTTCGACATTCGTGCACACGAAATCGCGTGACCAGTTTGAAATGCGGATTCACAAGCGTCTGGTTGACATCATAAGCCCCCAGCAGAAAATGGTGGAGTCGCTCACCAACTTAAATCTTCCTTCCGGCGTTGACATTGAGGTAAAGATGGGATAAAATTTAAGAGATAGGTTCTAGCGCGGACTGAAGCTCAAAAAAATGTGGGAAGACCTTCGAAGTCGTTACGACCTCTCAAGGCGCCCCGCAGGCAACCGAGCACGGTCTTCGGTTGTTTTTTATTGCGTATGGAAAAAATTCAAGGGAAAAAAATAGGGATGACGCAGGTTTGGAAGGGCGATACGGTTCTTCCGGTTACCTGTATACGCGTGGAGGGAGACACCTTGCCGGAAGAAGGCGCTTACGTGATTATTCATGGAGTTACGAAAGGAAAAGGATTCCAGGGCGTGGTCAAGCGCCATGGATTTCACGGCGGGCCGAAGACCCACGGGCAAAAACATTCTCATCGGGCGCCGGGCTCTATTGGCGCGACTGCTCCCCAGCGCGTGATTCCGGGAAGAAAGATGGCGGGACGAATGGGAGGCGACTCAAAGACCCTGAAGCGCGTGCGCGTGGAAGAAGTTCGAAAGGAAGAAAAAATTATTTTGGTGAAAGGTCCCGTGCCCGGAATGAGAAAAAGCAGGGTGGAAATAGAAATTCCAAACGACAAATCACAAATTACAAACAATACCGAATAGTCAATTTATTTGTGATTTGGTGCTTGTGATTTGTAATTTTTATGCACATAGATATCGTAAACACAGAAAATAAAAAGGTGGGCGCCATGGAACTTCCCGAGGGTGTGTTTGGCGTACAGTGGAATCCCGAACTTTTGCATCAGGTGATGACTTCGCTTACGACGCGGAAGCGCGCGCCTCTCGCGCACACGAAGGGCCGGGGGGATGTGCGCGGCGGCGGGAAAAAACCATGGCGTCAGAAGGGGACCGGCCGCGCGCGGCACGGCTCGACGCGTTCTCCTATCTGGGTGGGAGGGGGCGTGGCATTCGGGCCCACAAATGAAAGAAATTTTGAGAGAAAAATAAACAAAAAGATGAAAGCAAAAGCCCTGTATTCCCTGCTTTCGAAAAAATTAGAAGAGCGGGAAATCGCGGTTATTGATGATTTCGGAGTACAGGAGCCGAAGACCAAGACATTCGCGGCAATCCTTCGCGCTTTTTACGGAGACGTACAAAAGGCCCCCCGCACTCTTTTTGTCGCGGCAAAAGGAGAGAGAGCCGCGCTCCTTTCGGGGCGGAATATCAAATATACAAGCGTGAGCTACTCGAATGGATTGAATATCTTGGATTGCCTTCGGGCAAAGAAAATAATTTTTGGAGAAAAGGCGTTGAAAGAATTTATAGGGCAACAGACAACATAGTATGGGTATTTTCAAAAAACAACCGAATAAAGAGAAAAAAAATGAGTCCCTCACCTTGAAAAAGGTTTCGCATTGGATAGAGCGGCCGTGGCTCAGCGAAAAAGCGACTGATTTGAAGGAGGCAAACGCCTATGTATTTAAGACGCGCCTCGATGCCGGGAAAACGGAAATTAAAAAAGAAATAGAGGCGCGATACGGCGTTCGCGTCCAGGGAGTGCGCGTCATACGGAGGATGGGGAAGGCGAAACGCTTCGGCAAACACGTTGGACACCGCGCGAATACCAAAAAGGCAATCGTGAAATTGCAGAAAGGAGATACCATAGACATCATATGAGCTACGAATATACGAATAGCATACGAATATACGAATTTGTATATTCGTAGAAGATTCGTAAATTCGTAGATCAGCGAAAGCATGAAGATATACAAGCCAACATCGCCGGGACAGAGAGGCACAATACTTGTCTCGAGAACCCTTTCAAAGGAAAAACCCTTGAAGGCGCTTTTGGTTTCAAAGAAGCGCCAGGCAGGGAGAAACAGCGCGGGAAGAATTACCGTGCGGCATCGGGGGGGCGGCCACAAGAGGCGGTATCGTCTTCTTGATTTTCACCAGAAGAAATTCAATGTTCCCGGGCGAATAGAGGGAATCGAATACGACCCCTATCGCTCGGCTCATATCGCGAGGGTGCTCTACGCGGATGGAGCGCGCGCGTACATTCTTGCCCCCCATGGGCTGAAAGAAGGAGATGCCGTACAGACGATTTCCGAGGGTATCGAGATGAAAGAAGGAGTACGGCTCGCCCTGAAAGGTATTCCCGCCGGAACATTCGTGCATAATGTGGAATGTACTCCCGGCAAGGGAGGAGCTCTCGCTCGAGCCGCGGGTTCCGCGATTCAGCTTTTGGGAAACGAGGGGAAGTACGCGCATGTGAAAATGCCTTCCGGGGAGGTGAGAAGGATATTGAACGAGGGCTACGCCACTATTGGCAAACCTTCGAATTCCGAGCATAATTTGGAAAATTTGGGAAAGGCGGGGCGCTCGAGGTGGCGCGGCATACGCCCGACCGTGCGGGGAAGCGCGATGAATCCGGTGGACCATCCCTACGGCGGAGGAGAAGGCAAGGCCGTGCGCGGGACGAAAAGACCAAAAACAAAATGGGGTAAAATAACCGGAGGCAGAAAAACAAGGAGAAAGAAAAAATGGTCAAACAAACTGATTATTCAGCGCAGAAAAACAAAA
>JBBTZM010000005.1:35038-37942 GCA_038061335.1 Patescibacteria group bacterium
CTATGTCACGAAGCTTAAAAAAGGGTCCTTTCATAGAGCCGAAGCTTTTGAAGAAGATGTCTCTTGGCAAGGATACTCCCATAAAAACCTGGTCGCGCGCCTCGGAAATTTCTCCAGAAATGGTGGGCTTTACGTTTTTGGTGCATAACGGAAAGGATTTTATAGAAGTAAGGATTCACGAAGACATGATAGGCCATCGGCTGGGAGAATTTTCGCTTACCCGCAAATTCACCCGTCACGGAGGCAAGATGCAGAAAGAGCTTGAGCAGAAGCAGACGACAGCGGGAACGAATATAAAGAAATAATTATTGAAATTATGCCAACACGCGCAACACTCAAATACGCACGCATATCTCCAAGAAAGGCCCGGCTCATCGCGGACTTTATTCGCGGCGTTCGGGTGAACGAGGCGGAGGCGAAACTCATGCTTTCCCCGAAGCGGGCGGCGGCGCACATATTAAAACTTCTTCGCTCGGCTATCGCGAACGCGAAGGCAAAAGGAGTGGCCGCGGAAGCGCTTGTTGTAAAAGAAATTCGAGTGGATGGAGGCCCGCAGCTGAAGCGTTGGAGGGCGCGCGCGCGAGGAACTGCGGGGAAAATTCAAAAAAAGACAAGCCATATCACCCTTGTATTGGAAGAAGGCGCGAGTTCGAAGAAACAACGCTTTGTCATATTGAAGAACAAAAAAGAAAAGATTCACGAGCACGCCGAAGGAACAAAGGCAAGGCCTGGCGTGAAAAAAGAAAAAGCGGAAAAAGAAATAGAGAAAAAAAATTCGGACGTAAAGACGGGAAAGCGGAAATTTTTCCAACGGAAGTCGGTTTAGACCTGCCTGTCGGTAGGCAAGAATTAGAAATTTTAATTTGGTATGGCACAAAAAATAAAACCAACCGCGTTTAGAGTAGGAATTACCAAGCCCTGGAAAAGCAGATGGTTTTTTACGAGGGCGCGCAGATTTTTTATAGAAGAGGACCACGCCATCCGGAAGATGGTCGCGGAAAAGATAGCGCAGGCCGGCATCGCGGAAGTGCGAATCGAACGGACCGGGAAAGAAATACGAGTCACGATTGAGGCCTCGCGCCCGGGCATTATCATAGGGCGCGGCGGTAAGGGAATCGAGGAGCTTAAAAACGCCCTTCTTTCTCTTATCCGGCGTCTTCGCGGGGAGAATAATATAAAAGAGGAGTTCCGCCTTTCCCTGAACGTGGAAGAAATAAAGCGAAACGACGTGTCGGCCACGGTCGCGGCGTTTCAGGTGGCGGCTGATATTGAAAGGCGTTTGCCGTATCGAAGGGTGTTGAAACGGCACCTTGATACATTGAAGCAGGTGAAGGGAGTGGAAGGCGGGCGTATCCGGCTGTCCGGCCGTCTGAATGGAGCAGAAATTTCTCGGCGGGAGTGGCTCGCCTTTGGCAGAATGCCCCTCCAGACCCTTCGGGCCGACATTGACTACGGAGAGGCGACGGCATATAACACCTATGGTACGATTGGCGTAAAAGTGTGGATTTATAAAGGAGAAATATTCGATGAATGAGCTACGAATGTACGAATTAGGTACGAATGTACAAATCGGATTCGTATATTCGTAAAGGATTCGTATTTTCGTAGCTCAACCAAGCTTTAGCATGTTGCAGCCAAAAAAAAGAGCATATAGAAAAAGCCATAAGGGCAGAAGGCGCGGAAGCATGAAAGAAACGCGCGGAGTGACCATAAGCCATGGGAGTTTTGGGATACAGGCCCTGGATTCTGCTTGGATTACCGCGAATCAAATCGAGGCGGTTCGAAAGGCAATCGCCCACACGTTAAAAAAAGAAGGAAAGGTGTGGATACGTATTTTTCCGGACAAGCCGGTCACCAAGTTTCCGCCGGAAGTCACTATGGGTGGAGGAAAAGGAGAGGTGTCGCATTACGTCGCGCCCGTAAAGCCCGGAAGAATTCTTTTCGAGATTGACGGGGTCTCGGCGGAAATTGCGAAAGAGGCGCTCCGAAAAGCGGGGCATAAGCTGCCGATAAAGACAAGAATCATTTCGAAAACATGAGCTACGAATATACGAATAGCATACGAATGTACGAATTCGTACATTCGTAGCAGTTCGTACGTTCATACATCAGTGCCATGCGCAAGAAAGAAATCCAAGAATGGAGAAAAAAGAAAGAAGGAGAAATGAAGAAAGAACTCGAGGAACTTCGGGAGCGGCTCGCGCTTCTTCGTGCTGACCTTTCTGTGGGGAAAGTAAAAAATATTCGGGAAGTGCGGTTTATAAAAAAATCAATCGCGCAGTTGGAGACAATTCAAAATAGCCGCTAGCGGCTGAAATATATGAGAAAAATCAAAGGAACAATCGTGAGCGACAAAATGCAGAAGACGAGGATTGTGGCGGTGGAGCGCCTGAAGATGCATCCGAAGTATAAAAAATATACCAAGGTGACCAAGCGGTATAAGGCCCACGACGAAGCAAATCAGTATGTAACCGGAGACGTGGTTTTTATTGAAGAGGCGCGCCCCATGAGCAAAGACAAGAGATGGAGAATAGTTGAGAAAATTATTTAATATTTAAACATTTAAATATTTCGGTATGATACAAGAACGCACCATATTAAAAGTAGCCGATAATTCGGGGGCGAAAAAAGTCCGTTGTTTTCGCATTCTTGGCGGGAGCAAGCGGCGCTACGCTCGCGTAGGCGATATTATTGTGGTCTCCGTTCAAGAGGCCGAGCCGAGAAAGTCGGTGAAAAAGAAAGATGTGTTGAGGGCCCTTGTGGTGCGTACCCGGAAAGAGATAAGGAGAAAAGACGGCTCATACGTGCGTTTTGACGAGAATGCCGTTATTCTTCTTGATGGAGTAAAGCCGAAAGGGACGCGGGTTTTCGGACCAATCGCAAGGGAAATAAAAGAAAAGGGAT
>JBBTZM010000005.1:38042-39693 GCA_038061335.1 Patescibacteria group bacterium
ATAAAGGAAGAACGGGAAAAGTCACAAAAGCCCTCCCAAGCATAGAGAAGGTTATTGTGGAAGGCGTGAATATCGCGAAAAAGCACATGCGTCCGAAACGGGAGGGAGAGAAGGGAGAGATTATCGAATTTCCCCGCCCCATTCACGTGTCGAACGTGCAAAAAATATGAGGCCGAGAGAACATATAGAAAAAATTACGGTGAACGTAGGGGTGGGGCGCCTTTCCGGACAAGGAGGGTTCAAAGATAAAATACTTCCGGAAATTTTGAAAGAAGTGGCAATCGTAACCGGGCAAAAGCCGATTGCCATAGGAGCGCGAAAATCAATCGCGGGATTTAAGGTTCGCGAGGGAGACGTTGTTGGGATAAAGGTCACTCTGCGAAAAAAACGGATGGAGGATTTTTTGAATAAATGTATTCATGTCGTCCTTCCTCGGGTAAAGGACTTTCGCGGATTACAAGAGACCTCGGTGGATACCGCGGGCAATCTAAACATCGGCCTTCGGGACCAGTTTGTGTTTCCGGAAATTGACCAAAACGAGTCAAAGGTCCAGTTTGGCATGCAGATTACGGCGAGCGCGAAGCAGGGGAAGAGGCAGGAATTAATTGATTTTTACAGGAGTATTGGTGTACCCTTGAAAAGATGAAATGAGCTACGAATATACGAACAGCATACGAATATACGAATTCGTACATTCGTACACAATTCGTACATTCGTATATCAGCTTCAGCATGGCAAAGACATCCACAAAAGCGCGCGCGAGAAAGACACCGAAATTTTCTTCGAGATTGGTTCGGCGTTGTTTTCGATGCGGGCGGAAGCGTGGATATATGCGGGATTTTAACATGTGCAGAATTTGTTTTCGCGAACTCGCGTCTAAAGGCGAGCTCCCGGGAATTAAAAAGTCCTCATGGTAAAATGAGCTACGAAATGTACGAATAGCATACGAATGTACGAATTCGTATATTCGTACACAATTCGTACATTCGTATATCAGCTTCAGCATGTACATAGATTTACTCATCAAAATAAAAAATGCCCAGAGAGCCGGGAAGAAAAGTTTGAAATCCAGGTCCTCCAGACGCGATAAGGACATCGCGGATATGCTTTCGCGACATGGATTTGTGGGCGCGGTTGAGGTGAAGGGGCGCCCGGGAAAGCGCTTTCTTATCGTGGGATTACAGGGAAAGCGCGCCATTGAAGGAGCGAAGTTCCTTTCAAAGCCATCCGTGCGGGAATACGCGGGGTATCGCGAACTCGGGCGGGTAAAAGGCGGCAGAGGCCTTCTCGTTCTCTCTACGCCAAAAGGAATCATAGACGGAGTGACGGCAAAAAGAGAAAAAGTCGGAGGCGAACTTTTATTTGAGGTGTGGTAGTAATGAGCTACGAATATACGAATAGCATGCGAATGTACGAATTCGTATATTCGTAAAAGATTCGTACATTCGTATATCAACGAAACATGAGCAAGATAGGAAAAAGACCAATTCACATACCGGAAGGAGTGGCGGTAGAGTTCGCGGACAAGGAGGTTGTAGTGCGCGGGCCGAAGGGCGAGATTCGGGTGCCTGTTCTTTTGGGTGTGGAAATTTCCGTTGAAGGAAAAGAAATCCATTGCGGGATACAAGGCGCGCGAAAGCAGATTCGAAG
>JBBTZM010000005.1:39703-44177 GCA_038061335.1 Patescibacteria group bacterium
ATTCGAAGTAATTGGGGGACCCTTCGTTCTTTGCTTGAAAATGCCGTGGAAGGAGTAACAAAAGGATTTCAAAAGACACTCATCCTGGAAGGAGTAGGATTCCGAATTTCAAAACAGCCGGAGGGCCTTCAGCTTTTACTCGGGCTTTCGCACCCGGTTTTGATTCAAAAAAAGGAAGGCATTGAATTCGAAGTGGAAAAAAATATACTGAGAGTGAAGGGGATACACAAAGAACTGGTCGGAGAAACCGCGGCTAAAATTCGCGCTCTGAAGAAACCCGAGCCGTATAAGGGCAAGGGATTTCGATACGAGAACGAGGTGATTCGGAGAAAAGCGGGAAAGAAGGCGGGAGGCGCGGTAAAATAACCTATGAAACGGACAGAGAAAAAAAATATTATACGGAATCGGCGCGCGAAAAAAACGCATAAAAAGATGCGGGCGAATTTGGAACATCCCCGGATTTCCGTGTATCGGAGTAATACATATATAAGCGCGCAATGTATCGCGGACGGCGCTGGAAATACTCTTGCCTTTGCGACCTCGCGGGGACTCGAGAAGGGGAATAAAACCGAGGCGGCGCGCGAGGTCGGGCTCATGCTCGCGAAAGAGGCGTTGAAAAAAAACGTGAAGAAGGTCGTTTTTGACCGAGGAAGATACGCGTATCACGGAAGAGTAAAGGCCCTTGCCGAAGGCGCGCGGGAAGGCGGATTGGAATTTTAATTAAACATCTATGGAAAAAAGACCTGCAAGAAGACCAAGGGAAGCGCGCCAGAAGAGCGAGTTTGAAGATAAGACGATTGAGATACGGAGGGTGAACCGCGTGGTGAAGGGCGGAAAGCGGTTTAGTTTTCGCGCGACGGTGGTTATCGGCAATAAAAGGGGAAAGGTGGGAGTGGGAATGGCAAAGGGGCTTGATATTCAGGCCGCGATTGAAAAGGCAAAACGTCAGGCGGAAAAAGAAGTGTTTTTCGTGCCCCTGAAAGACAAGCGGACTATTCCCTACGACGTTCTGGCGAAATACCGGGCCTCACGAGTGCTTTTGAAGCCGGTGCGCGCCGGACACGGCCTTATTGCCGGAGGGCCGGTGAGAATCGTCCTTGACCTTGCCGGAGTAAAAGATATTTCCGCGAAAATTTTGGGGAAGACCACAAACAAACTCACGAACGCCATGGCAACAATTGCCGCCCTGAAAAAGTTTACCGCGAAAGAAGAAACCGGAAAAACTATTGAAGACGCCTTGGACGCGCTGGAAAACACGGATGAAAATGACGAAGAAACACAATCATAATGCAATTCCACACCTTACAATCGAAAACGAAACATAAACGCAAGAAGCGGATAGGCCGGGGCGGAAGCCGGGGCGCGTATTCCGGAAGAGGACAAAAAGGCCAGAAGGCGCACGGCGGGAGAAAGCGGCCGAATTCCGGACTGCGCCTTGTGCAGCACCTTCCGAAATTGCGCGGTTCGAAGATGAGGCCGGCAAAAGAGGTGATTCGCCTCTCGCTTCACGAACTTCAAAAATACGCGAAGGAAGGAGTGGTCACAAAAGACGCGATTGTAACCCGCGCGAAGGACAAGGGAAAAGAGGTGAAGATTCTCGGAAACGGCGAGGTGGGAGCGCCTCTTACGATAGTGGGGATTGCCGTTTCAAAAGGAGCCGCGGAAAAAATAAAAAAGGCGGGCGGCAAAGTCGTATGAAAAAGTTTTTACAAATCTTCAAAATCCCCGACCTTCGCAAACGAGTGATTTCCGTCGCGCTTCTTTTGGTGGTCTTTCGTATTTTGGCCGCGATTCCGATTCCAAATATCGATACCTCGCGCCTGAAGGAATTTTTCAGTTCAAACGAACTTTTAGGATTCTTAAACGTATTCTCCGGCGGAGGCCTTTCCGGCCTCTCGGTCGTGATGCTCGGGGTTGGCCCGTACATTACGGCGAGCATTATCATGCAGCTCCTCACCATTATCTTTCCTAATCTGAAAAAGATATACCACGAAGAAGGTGCGGAGGGCAGGGCAAAGTTTATGAGATACTCTAGGTATCTTACCGTGCCTCTCGCCATACTTCAGGGATATGGGTTTTTGAATCTTTTGCTTTCTCAGGGGGTGATTTTGCCCATGTCTTTCCCTACGCTTCTCGCGAACGTTACCGTGATAACTGCGGGGAGTATGCTTGTGATGTGGCTCGGGGAACTCATGTCGGAATACAAAATGGGAAATGGAATTTCTCTTATTATCTTTGCCGGCATTGTGAGCGGAATCCCGCAAACACTATACGCGAGCCTGGTAAACTATACGCCAAGCGTCTTGCCGACGTATATCGCCTTTTCGATTCTCGCGGTTATTGTGGTCGCGGGGATTGTGTTTATAAGCGAGGGGGAAAGGAAGATTCCGGTTTCTTACGCGAAGCAGGTGCGGGGTAATAAGATGTATGGAGGAGTGGCTTCCTATCTTCCGCTTCGTGTGAATCAGGCGGGCGTGATTCCCATCATCTTCGCGCTTTCCGTGATTCTTTTTCCGCAATTTCTCGCTCAGACCATTTCTGTCGTTTCCCCGGACCTTGCCCTTCGGACGAGCGCGTTCGTAAATAAGTTTGCCGGCAACCTTCTTTTTTTCAGTATTTTGTACTTTGTCCTCGTGGTGCTTTTTACTTTTTTTTATACCGCGATTACCTTTGACCCGGGAGAGATTTCCAAAAATCTTCAAAAGCACGGCGGGTTTATTCCCGGCATCCGTCCCGGAGACCACACGCGCGCGTTTATTTCAAAAATTGTCTATCGGATTACGTTTTTCGGGGCGCTCTTTTTGGGCCTTATCGCGATTCTTCCGAACGCGACCCAGGCAATCACCGGCATTCAGACCCTTACGCTCGGAGGAACCGCGATACTGATTGTGGTGGCTGTCGCGATTGAAATTATGAAACAGATTGAGTCCCAGCTTGATATGCGGGAATACGAAAATGTATAATGCGATACCAATACTGAAAATAGCCATCTCTCTCACCATCTCCGCCCCGGGCGCCGGAAAGGGCACGCAGGCGGACCTCTTAGCGAAAAAACTCGGCCTTATTCATTTTGATACCGGAAAATATCTTGAAAAACTTCTGCACTCGTCTCTTGCCGAGAAGGACTCGGTTTTAAAGCGCGAGCAAATTAATTTTGATACCGGAAAGCTTACGACCCCGAAGTGGATTTTGGGGCAGGCGAGAAGGGAGGCGGAACGCATCGCGGCCTCGGGCTCGGGTCTTGTTTTTAGCGGCTCGCCGAGGACGCTCTACGAGACATTTGGAGACGATATGGAAGAGGGCCTCGCGGGCGCGCTTTCCCGTCTCTATGGAAAAGAAAATGTATATTTCATAAAACTGGATATTGACGAAGAAACCACGCTTGAACGGAATTCAAAGCGAATGGTTTGCTCCGTGGAGCGTTTTCCTATTCTCACAAAGGAGGACGAGGAGCGGTGCAAGGCCTTGGGAGGGAGCCCTGAAAAACGAAAAGCCCTGGATACTCCGGAAATCATCCGCGAGCGGCTTAAAGAATACCGCGAGCGAACCTTTCCCATGATAGAGCAATTGAAAAAAGAAGGGTATAATGTCATTCAAGTTGACGGACGCCCTATGCCGGAAGAGGTGTTCAAATCAATTCTTAAGAAACTCAATCTTTCCTAATGTCAGGATATCGGATATCCTGATGGGATATCCGATATCCCAAATATTGATGGTTCGTCTAAAATCTAAAGCAGACATCGAGCTCCTGAAAATTTCAGGGAGTATTCTCGCGCACGTGCTCCGCGAACTCGAAAAAAAAGTTTGTTCCGGCGTCTCCCTCCTTGACCTCGATAAATTTGCTTCGGAAATTATAAAAAACGCGGGAGGCGAACCCGCGTTTTTAGGGTATAAGGCAACCTCGCATTCCACTCCATACCCGGCAGTTATTTGCGCATCGAGAAATGAAATTATAGTCCATGGAATTCCCTATGATGTGTCGCTAAAAGACGGCGACCTCATCTCTCTCGATACAGGCATACGATATGGAAAAATGGTGACGGACGGGGCTATAACCCTAGGGGTTGGGCAAATATCCAAAGACGCGGAAAACCTCCTGAAAACGGCAAAAAACGCCCTAAAACAGGGCCTGAAGTATTGCAAACCGGGCTATCGGCTGGGGGACGTGGGTTCAGCCATCGAGGAGGAGGCAAAAAGAGAGGGATTTTTTGTCGTGGAAAAACTGACCGGCCACGGCGTTGGTTTTGATCTGCACGAAGAGCCCACGGTCTATAATTTCGGGGAAAAGGGAACTGGGGGTGCACTCGAGCCGGGCATGGTGCTCGCGATTGAGCCCATGCTTGCGTTAGGGACCTCGGAAGTGAAAGAGCGCGATGACGGCAGTTTTGAAACAAAAGACGGCTCCCTTGCCGCCCACTTTGAAAAAACAATCGTGATTACGGAACGCGGCTTCATAGACCTCACGCCGTGGTAA
>JBBTZM010000005.1:44277-50616 GCA_038061335.1 Patescibacteria group bacterium
TGAAAAAACAATCGTGATTACGGAACGCGGCTTCATAGACCTCACGCCGTGGTAATATCGTGATATCCGATATCACGATATCCAAAACATTGGATAACAATGCGTATTGTCTTTTTGTCATTCCAGCGAAAGCTGGAATCCAGTCAGCGTAGGTTATCGGATCCCGCCTTGGCGGGATCCGATAACCAAATATTGAACTCAAATTTATAAAAAAGTAGAGGGCGACACAGAGTGCCGCCCAACGAGAGACCCGAAGGTCCAGTCTATTGAGAACTGGCGCTACCGGCGCCAGCGAAATTGCGAACCGCAATCATAAACTCACCTTACACATGAATCGAGGGTCTTGAAACAAGCACCCTCTATCATGTCCTACCGCAATTATCTCTCTTCCTCCTAAAAAATCAAGTGGGGTGTGGATAACACCGCGCATTGTCTTTTTGTCATTCCAGCGAAAGCTGGAATCTTATCCGATTTCCGTTATTTGTCATCATCTGACGTGGTGGTAGCAACGCCCGGCTTCTTCCACGACGCGTATGTGCAATCCGGATATTTCGAACATCCGTAAAAGAACCTTCGCGTCTTTGTTCGTTTCATAATAATTATTCCTTCCTTGCAGTCCGGACAGGGCCCGAGGGACTCCTTGGCGGTAATTAGTTTTTTCGTGCTTTTACATTCAGGAAATCCTGTGCACGCCAAAAATTTTCCAAAGCGTCCCATCTTTACGGCCATGGGCTTGCCGCACTTTTCGCAAACCTCGTCCGTGGTTTCAAGCGGCGCCTCGTGCTTTTTCACTTCCTCGTATTTTTGCGCCAAGACCTCGGCGAATGGCTTGTGAAAATTGCGGATAATTTCGTGCCAATCCTCCTTGCCCTCCGCTACCTCGTCCAAATCCTCCTCCATCTTCGCGGTAAATCCGATATCCACAATTTGAGGAAAGTGTTCTTTCAAAAGGTTATTCACAAGAGTCCCGGTCTCCGTGGGCATAAATCTTTTTTGTTCGTCCTTCTCCACGTAATTTCTCACCTGAATTACGGAAATTGTCGGGGCATACGTAGAGGGTCGGCCAATTCCATTTTCTTCAAGCGCCTTCACCAAACTCGCTTCCGTATATCGGGGCGGTGGCTCGGTAAAATGCTCCTCGGCTCGGACTTCTTTCAAGTCAAGTGCCTCACCCGGCTTCACATCCGGCAGCTCATTTTCCGAAATTTTTGATTTCCAAATTTTCAAAAACCCGTCAAATTTCAAAACGCTCCCCGTGGCCCGCAAGGTATATATGCCCGCGCGAACATCAATGGTAGTAGCATCGAATTCCGCAGGCGGTAGCTGTGAAGCGATAAATCTCCGCCAAATAAGTTCGTACACTTTGGTCTCTCTGCCCTCAAAAATCGCCTGCCCCCCCATTCCTTGCGGAAGAAAAGCCGGATTGGTGGGCCGAATCGCCTCATGCGCTTCCTGCGCGAGCCGCGACTTGCCGGTAAAAATTCGTGGCGCAGAAACCGCGTATTTTTCTCCCACATTAGAAGCAATCCACGTTTTCGCGGCTTCGAGGGATTCCTTGGAAAGATTCACCGAGTCCGTGCGCATGTAGGTAATGTGTCCGTTTTCATAGAGCGACTGCGCGTAGCGCATGGTCTGCTTCGCGCTCATACGGAGCCGCTTCGAGGCCTCTTGTTGCAAGGTGCTCGTAGTAAATGGAGGAGAGGGGTTTCGCTTCCGTTCCTTTTTATCAACCGAAAGCACCGCGTATAGGGACTTCTCCAAATCATGTTTAATCTTCTCCGCCTCTTCTTGCGTTTTTATATCGAGCTTCTCAACTTGTTTTTCATTGATTGCGTATAAAGCCGCTACAAAATCCTGAGTCTTTTTTCCTGAGTCTTGAGTCTTTAGAATCGTTTCAATCGTCCAGTACCCTTCAGCCGTAAACGCCTTCCGTTCTTCTTCGCGGTCCGCGATAAGCCGGAGCGCAACGGACTGCACCCTGCCCGCGGAAAGTCCGCGAAATACTTTTTTCCAAAGGAATGGGGAGAGCTGGTATCCCACAAGCCGGTCCAGAATTCTCCGCGCCTGCTGGGCGTCCACAAGATGCAAATCGATTTCACGCGGATGTGAAAGCGCCTCCTCGATTGCGGATTTCGTGATTTCGTGAAATACAATCCGTTCAACCTTTCCTTTTTCTTTGGTCTTCAGTCTTTCGTCAAGGCCTAGGGCCTTGACGAGGTGCCACGCAATCGCCTCTCCCTCCCGGTCTTCGTCAGTCGCGAGAATCACCGAAGAAGCCGAGGCCGCGTCTTTTTTGAGCGCGGTAACCCGCTTCCGTACTTTTGTGGGAATTACATACTGCGGCTCATACGTGCCGCCCTCGATATCAATGCCGATTTTTGATTTCGGTAAGTCGCGCACATGCCCGAAGGATGATTCAACCTTGTATGCCGAACCCAAAAATTTTCCGATGGTACGCGCCTTGGTCGGGGATTCCACGATAACAAGAGTTTGGGGATTATTTTTTGGCATAAAATTTTGCTCCGTGTTCTTCCACAATTCCGGAAAGAAGAAGATTCGTCAAAATTTGATTCAATGATTGCACATCGAGTGTAGTTATTTCCGCGAGTTTGTCAACAGAAAGGAGAGTACCCGCGCGAAAAAGTTCATTATACACTTGTTCCTCCTTCTCGTCTTCAAAATGTTTAGAAGTCGGACCTCTAACCGTGGGTGTTGCGCGCCTACATTGGGGGTAGCGGGGCAGGGTTGCAAAAACGTCTTCCAAAATCTCCTGGGGCGAGGAAACAAAGCGCGCGCCTTCGCGCAAAAGCATGTGTGAACCCTCATATCGGTGATTCGAAGGCCGATTCGCGAAGACCAAAATATCCCTGCCTTGGGTCGCGGCGTGCCGCGCCGTGGAAAGCGCGCCCGAGCGTATGGGCACCTCGATAAAAACTATGGCAATGGAGAGCCCGCTTATAATTCTGTTCCGTTCGAGAAACTGATGGGGAAGCGCCGGCAGGGTCGGTTCGTATTCGGATAAAATGCCTCCGCCGGATTCCAAAATATGTTTCCCAAGGTTTTCATGTTCGCGGGGATATATCTCTTGAAGCCCGTTGCCCTGCACGGCAAACGTGGGCGTCCCGCCACGCAAGGCGCCTTCGTGCGCGGCCGCGTCAATGCCGAAGGCGAGCCCGCTTATAATCGCAAATCCGTTTCGAGAAAGAAGTTCGGCGGTTTCTCGCGCGAGGCTTTCCCCTTCCGCGCTGGCCTTTCTTGTGCCTACGATTCCTACGGCGGGTGTTTTACCGGGCAGGGCGCCCCGGTAATATAAAAGACGTGGAGGAACCGAAATTTCTCCGAGAAGGAGAGGGTATTCCGCGTTTTGAAAAGAAATAGTATTAATAGGGAAGTCCATCTCTGCTATACTTAATATAAGAAATTAGTAATTAGTAATTTTAATTGTATGTCTCACCTTCGAAAAAAGATATTCACTGAATTGGGAATCGCGGCAGGTATCCTCGCGCTCCTCGGGGCCGGCGTTTTCTTTTTTTCGTATAATATCAACTTATTTGCCGCTCGCCTTAAAGAAAACAAAAAAGAACTTCAACTTCGCGGAAGCGCGATTCATCGTCTCGCGGAACTTGAGCGGCTCGAAAAGCGGGTCGCGCTCCCATACCTTACCGTATTATACAATCTCATTCCGAAAAAAGACGAACTCATCAATTTCTCGCGCGAGGCGCAGGGCCTCGCGAGCTCGGAGGGGCTTCAATTCGGGTTTTCTTTTTTGGGAGAGAATCCGGCCTCGCCCGACACGTTGGGCTCGGTTCGCTTTGTCATAAACGTATCCGGAGAATCGCAAACAAATATTCAAAACATGCTTCAAAAACTTCAAAATTTTCGCTTCTTGACTCGCGTTGATGATTTTTCAATTTCCGGAGGCGAGGGGAGTTCGCAGGCCACGATTCGCGGGCAGGTATTTTTCCGACTATGAAAAAGAAGAAACTTCACATCCGTATGCCGAATTGGAAATCCTTTTTTATGGGTAGGGGTTTTTTCGTGTTTTTGGCGCTCTTCTTCCTTGCGCTTACTACTTTGTTTGTAGTAAGCCACTCTCTCTTTGTGTTTCGAGAACTAACCGATAGCTTCACAAGAGAAAGCGGGGAAGACGCGCTTCCCGAATTTGACATCGAAAGTTTTCAAAAATTGAATCTTTTTAGGAAGTAGAGAAGGAATCAGTTTTTTGTGGACCCTACCGGATTCGAACCGGTGACCTCCTCGTTGCAAACGAGGCGCTCTACCAACTAAGCTAAGGGCCCCTAAAAATCGTGTGCGCGTGCCAGGACTCGAACCTGGGACCTTACGATTATCAGTCGTATGCTCTAACCAACTGAGCTACACGCGCTACTTAAACACAAAAATTGTAAATCGAAAAGCGAATTTTGTAAAATCAAAATCCCGCGACTCGCGGGGTTAGGTCCTTATCCTTTCTTTATTACCTCAATTTTTGTAAGATACGAACCAAATTCTTTTGCTTCTGCCTTGGAAGGCATCCACACGTCAAGCACCCAGCGCTTTCGCGGATGCATCCTGTCCTCCACCACAAACACCTTATTTCCAAAATACGCCGGTATTCTGACCAAGGTGCCGATAGGGAGCATGTTTGTTGCTACAACCCCATCTCTTGTAGGCGTACCAATGGCTGTGGTGTGGGGTGTGTTGTCGGTCTCGTCCTCGGAACTGGAGTAGGCAGTTATCCACATGTCGAGTATAGTTGGTTTTTCCTCTGCTACAATCTCCGCTCCGTATGAAGGAGCATGGCTCGCGAAGAGGGGAATAACAAAAAGCGTGCTCACAAGAAAAATCAGAGAAAAGTGGGCTTTTCGTCTCATGGTATAATTATAGCACATCATGAATATATCTTTTAACATAAATATATAAAAATGTCAATAGAAACCTACGACATCCACATACTACTCGAAGAACCCGATTTTGCAATCATTGACAAGCCGGCGGGATTATTGGTCCACAAAACACCCTCTGGCAAGCAACATGAATTCGCGCTCACGGACTGGGTTGCAAAAAAATACCCGGAAACAAAGTCCGTGGGTGATGACTCCAAAATCCGGCCCGGTATTGTCCATCGTCTGGACAAAGAAACTTCGGGCGTCATGGTTATTGCCAGGACTCAAAAATTTTTCGAATATTTCAAGGTCCTTCTTCAAACCGGAAGGGTTATGAAAACCTACCTCGCCCTGGTCCACGGCGAAATCGCGAAGCCGCAGACCATAAACGTCCCCATTGGCCTTATCTCCGGCAAAATCAAAAGAAGCACCCGCGCGAAAAAGATGAAGATGGTCAAAGAGGCAGTAACTGAAATCGAACCAATACAATTATTTGAAGTCAGAACCGAACAATATACCTTGCTTCGCGTATATCCGAAAACTGGCCGCACGCATCAAATTCGAGTGCACCTTGCCTCTATTGGCCGCCCGATTGTGGCGGACAAGCTCTATGGCGGGAAGAATCGAGAGTCCTTTGGTCTGGACCGACACTTCCTCCACGCCTCGTCTTTGGAATTTTCCGCTTCGGACGGCAGGAGGATTAAAGTGGAGTCCGAACTGCCAGATGACTTGCAAAAAGTCGTAAAACAGGTACTATCTTCACCATGATAAACGAAGAAACCATAAAACAACTTACTCCGGGTACCAAAATCAAAGTGTGGGAATTGATAAAAGACGGGGAGAAGACCCGCCGTACACCGTTTGAAGGTATGATTATTGCGAGAAAGCACGGCAAAGAAGCCGGAGCGACTTTTACCGTCCGCGGCATTATTCAGGAGGTAGGCCTGGAAAAGGTATATCCTTTGCAAACCCCGCTTATCGAAAAAATCGAGATACTCGCGAAGCCCACCCGTGTTCGCCGCTCCAAGCTCTACTACGTACGAAATATATCGGGCAAGCGCATTCGCGAAAAACTGGGCGTGAGTTTGTAAAATTTATAAAAAGATTTTTATCAAAATAGAAGCGGCCGCTTCTATTTTGATGTTTTTACTATTTGAGGCTTGAAAATAAAAAAAGTATTGGCAATAATAGGAGTACAATTATAAAAAGCGCGGGTGGTGAAACTGGTAAACACGCCACTTTGAGGGGGTGGTGCCGCAAGGCTTGGAGGTTCAAATCCTCTCCCGCGCACCAAACTGGACTTCCTGATTTTTTGCGGGGGGAAGCAAAGGAATGCTCGCCGCGCCGCGAGGCGCGGCGAGCATACTATCGCTTTGGCTTCCAAAAAATCAGGAAGTCCAATTTGGTGCCCTTTGTTTGAAAATGCGCGAACCTTTTTTGAACGGAATTGATGGCG
>JBBTZM010000006.1:0-4711 GCA_038061335.1 Patescibacteria group bacterium
TATTCTCAATCTTGTTGTGGGTCAGCAAAAAAATCGAGATCGCGAAGAACTTATCAGTATTATCAATGATTTTGAAGACAAAGGTTTGGACTGTGTTATCCTAGCTTGTACTGATTTACAACTTCTCATCCCAAGTCATCAAAATCTCAAAATATTCGACACGATGAAAATATTCGCTGACGCAACTGTTCGAGAGATTATTAAAGATTAAAGAATTTGCCGCCAAACCTGCCGGCAGGCAGGAAAAAACTTGTGCCGAAAAATAAAGAGGCGGAGCCGACTATATTTTTCGAGCATCCGCCGAAGTTTTAACAAAGGCGGAAAATCGTAGGCGGAGAATTGCGTATCTAGTTGCGGCTGTTCTTTTTTGATATTTTTTAGTATAGAATGTATTAAAATCATTCATCAGAACTATGGTTAACATAGGAGAAAAAACGCCGGAATTTTCCGAGATTACCGCTTACGAAGCGGGAAAATTTAGAAAAATATCACTGGCCGATTATCGCGGCAAGTGGCTCACTTTATTTTTCTACCCGCGCGATTTTACTTTTGTTTGCCCAACCGAGATTCGAGAATTCGCAAAGTTCCAGAATGAGTTTGAAAATTGTAATTGCGCGATTCTTGCCTGTTCAACCGACAGCGAATGGTCTCACAAAAATTGGTTTGAACGAGACCTCAAAGAAGCGCGCTATCCGATTCTGGCCGACACCACTCAAGAGGTCTCCCGTTCTTATAATGTGTTGGGTAGAGACGGAGCGTCACAACGAGGAACATTCATTATTGATCCAGAAAGCATACTTCGTTGGATGGTGATATCTGATAATTCAGTTGGCCGCTCGGTAAAAGAAATCATCCGGGCGTTAAAAGCTCTTCAGACCGGAGAACTTTGTCCTGTGGAATGGATGCCGGGAGAAAAAACGCTTAATTAGACATGAAGGTAATTTACCCCAAAAAATTGGAGAAAGGAGATGAGGTTCGGATTGTCGCCCCTTCGCGGTCGCTCGGGATTATTTCCGAAGGCGCGCGCGAGATCGCCAATCGCAGATTTGCGGAACTTGGATTGAGCTTGAGTTTCGGCAAGCACGTTGAAGAGAAAGACGAATTTTTATCTTCAAGCATCGAGTCGCGGGTCACGGATTTGCATGAGGCGTTTCTCGATTCGAACGTCAAAGCGATTTTTACCGTAATTGGCGGATTTAACTGCAATCAGATATTGGGGTATTTGAATTGGGATATTATCAACAAAAATCCGAAAATGTTTTGCGGGTATTCGGACATTACCGCTCTTTCAAACGCGATTTTTGCTAAAACCGGACTTGTTTCTTATTCCGGTCCGCATTATTCCACGCTCGGGCAAGAACTTTATTTTGATTACACTTTGGAATATTTTGAGAAATGTTTATTTTCGGTTGCTCCATTTGAGGTTTTTCCGAGCAAGGAATGGAGCGATGACAGGTGGTATGAAGACCAGAGCGCAAGGCAATGTATCCAAAATCCGGGATTTTTAGTTATCAATGAAGGAGGTGCTTCGGGCAGAATGCTTGGGGGTAATCTTTGTACCTTTAATTTGCTGCATGGTACGGAATATTTTCCCGATCTCAACGGGTCGGTTCTTTTTCTCGAGGATGATTGGGAATCTTTGCCTCACACATTTGATCGGAATTTGCAATCGCTTCTTCATTTGCCGGGATTTTCCGGAGTGCGGGGAATTGTTATCGGCAGGTTTCAAAAAGCAAGCAAGATGTCGGACGCACTTTTGGTAAAAATTATAAAAACGAAACGGGAATTGAATGGACTGCCCGTGCTCGCGAATGTTGATTTCGGGCATACGGACCCGAAGATTACCTTTCCCATCGGCGGGGAAGCGCGAATGGAGGTCGGGCGTGGCGTGGCACAATTAGTGATAATCAGACACTAAAAATATTTTTGAAATGGGAAATGGGGTCAGCCACCATTATCCACATTTTTTATAGTCAATAGGAAATGGGGTCAGCCACCATTATCCACATTTTTTATAGTCAATAGAAATATAAATCAAGGTAACAGAGCAGGGAATAAATGGTGACTGACCCCATTTCCATTTCAAATCGCTTTTGGAGATTGTCTACCGGGTCTATGTACTGAACAAGGGGAAAGTCTTGATTGAAGGAAGGCCGGAGGATGTAGCGGGAGGAGAGGTGCTCCAGAAGGTGTTTCTTGGTAAACTGGAATAGACCGCTCCGAAACTATAAATAAATGTTACCTCCCTTATTCGTGCGAATAAGGGAGGTAATAGGGAGGTTGTGTTTTGAAAATTTGGAGGTTATTTTTAAGGATATGGAGCGCCGGACTTGCTAAAATTGTAAAAATGAATCCTTAAGGATGTCAGGATGTGGAACGCAAGGGGTATGGTAAAGACATATAACAAACTGGTGCGGGATAGGATTCCGGAAATTATTGAGGGAGAGGGAAGGGCGGTGAAGACGCGGATCGCCAAAGATGATGCGGAGTACGCGGCGTACCTGCAAAAGAAAGTTTTGGAAGAGGCGGAGGAGATGGTCTCCGCGGCCGATGCTGATAATCTAAGGGAAGAGATTGCTGACCTTGAGGAGATTCTGGATGCCCTGATTCGTGTTTCCGGGAGTTCGCGGGAGGAGGTTCTTGCGATTCGGGCGGAAAAAAATAAAAAGCGGGGCGCGTTTGAGAAGCGAATTATTTTGGAGGAGGTAGAATAAGTATTACATCCCTTATTCGTACGAATAAGGGATGTAATAGATTTTGTATGAAAAATGCCATTACATACGGAGATTTTCAAAAATTGGATTTGCGAATTGCCGGAATACAGCAGGCGGAACGAATTGAGGGTTCGGAAAAACTTGTCCGGCTTCAGGTGGATCTGGGTTCGGAAATTGGTACGCGCCAACTCCTTGCGGGCATTGGGAAGCGATACGCGCCCGAGGAACTTATTGGGCGGAACATTGTGGTTGTGGTAAACCTTGAGCCCAAAAAAATGATGGGCGAGGAGAGCCAGGGCATGCTCCTCGCGGCTTCGACCGAGGAGGGGCCGGCGCTCCTTACTGCTTTTGAAAAAGTTGACCCCGGGGCCGAGGTGAGGTAGTATGGCCGGACAAAAATAAGGTCGAACATAAGCTACGAAATTACGAATCAAGTACGAATGTACGAATCTAATTCGTACATTCGTCAACTATTCGTATATTCGTATATCAGCGTAGCATGGACAAGAAAATTTGGATTTCCTCAATTATCGCCTTTATTTTGGGCTTTTTCGTGGCTTGGCTCATCTTTCGGAGCCCAGTTCCGGCAACTGCTCCCGAGTCGCTTGCCGAAGGAGATGAGGCCGCTACTTCCTCGGAAGACGGAGTTATAGGGGACAAAAAGGTTCCCGCGGAAAAGAGCTCCCCTGCCGTTTCAAGAGGGGTGAGTGGGGAAGGAACGCTCACGATTCGGGACCAGGAGTTTGGCGACTCTGTTTCCCTTTCCTCGGTTACTTTGGGGGCCGCGGGATGGGTCGCGATTCATGAAGACAAGGGCGGTGGCCTTGGCAACATTCTTGGCGCCGCGTGGTTCCCCGAGGGCACGAACGAAGACGTAAAGGTGGAACTTCTTCGCGCCACAGCGCCCGGAACTCTCTATCACGCCGTCCTCCACAGCGACGACGGAGACCGTGAATTTGCCCACACGAAAGACGCGCCGTTCGAAGACGCGGAAGGGAAGATACTTGAAACCGCCTTTCGGACGCTTTCGTTGGACGTTGAATAATTTTGCTTTTTGACAATCAAAAAACCGCTCCTCAATGAACTCGGGGGCGGTTTTTTGTTTGCAGAATTTTGTAATGTATGCATAATTTTGAGTTATGGAATCTATCCCCACGCATATTGCCATTATTCCGGACGGAAACCGCAGGTGGGCGAAGGAACGAGGGCTTCCCGGGCCAGAGGGCCACGTCGAAGGCATGAAAAAATTCGGCGAGGTCGCAAAGGAGGCATTTCGGCTCGGAGTCCGGTATTTTACCTTTTGGGCTGCCTCAGAATCGAACCTTACGAAACGCACGAAAAAAGAAGTTGCGATTCTTATGATGTTGTTTCGGGATGAGATTGTGCGGCAACTTCGAGCAAAAGAGTTTGAAGAATACAAAACGCGCGTCCGGGTGTACGGAAAGGGGCTCGAGATTTTAGGGGACAAGAAATTTACGGACGCGGTTCACAATCTCGAGGAGGAGTCGTCGAAATATACCGAGAAACAACTCACCGTTCTTTTTGGGTATAACGGGACGACTGAAATGATCACCGCGATTCGGGGAATCGCGGAAGACACAAGATACAAGATACAAGATACAAAAGAAGCGGAAGAGCTTCTCCGAAAACATTTATGGACCGGGGAGTTGCCGGATGTGGATTTCGTTATACGCACGGGCTCGGCAGGAGACCCGCACAATTCCGCGGGGTTTATGATGTGGCTTACCAAGGAATCGCAGTTGTATTTTACGGATACGTACTGGCCGGATTTTGGTCCGGAAAAATTACAAGAGGCAATAGAAGAATACTCGAAGAGGGAGAGAAGATTGGGAAAATAGTTTTTGTCATTTTACAAGCGGCCGCTTGTAAAATGACATTTTTGTATATTGCGAAAATTTCATTTATTATGAAATTGTATTCGCGGGCCGTAGTATACCGGTAGTACGCGTGTTTTGGGAACACGTAGACCGGGTTCG
>JBBTZM010000007.1:0-2900 GCA_038061335.1 Patescibacteria group bacterium
TCGTCCTCACCGGACTGCTTTTCACCTTTCCCTCACGGTACTAGTTCACTATCGAGCACCAAACGTATTTAGCCTTGGGAGATAGTACTCCCGGATTCCCTCAAGGTTATCTGGCCATGAGGTACTTAAGAGCAAAGACAAATTGGTGAACGAGTTTTCGCGTACCGGCCTATCACCGTCTGTGGGGCCGCTTTCCAGCGGCTTCTGCTAACGCGTCCATTTTTTACCAATCTTGAACCACTCGCCTTAGGAACGAACCTAAGGTAAGGGCTCAAATGTCTATGTCTTGCAACCCCTACGCGCTCCGCGCGCAATATTTAAATATTTAAATATTTCAATATCGCGTGCGAAGCACGCAGGTTTAGGCTTCTCCCCTTTCACTCGCCGCTACTTAGGGAATGCTTTAATTAGTTTCTTTTCCTCCGGGTAATTAGATGTTTCAGTTCCCCGGGTGCGCTCCAATGCGCAGCATTGGAATTTCTAATATCTAATTTCTAATTCCTAATAAAGCCCCAATGACTGAATGACTAATGACCGAAAATGGACATTAGACATTTTGTATTAGAAATTTATTAAAAATTAGTAATTAGGAATTAGTCATTCCAGTGCTACGCACTGGTTGCCGAGGTTTACTCGGCAGGGTTTCCCCATTCGGAAATCTCCGGATCATTGGTTGCTACGCACCTCCCCGAAGCTTATCGCAGCTACACTGCGTCCTTCATCGCCATTTGGTGTCAAGGCATCCACCACTTACCCTTATGCTTGCCCGGTACTACAACCTCGGTGTGTCGCAGTACGGGTCTTTTACATGAGCAACGCTCGGGTATTCTACCCTAGAAAATTTGCTTGTTTACCCCTCATCCTTGCCTCAAGGCAAGGGTTGGGGGGTTCTTTTTTGTTTTCTTTCATATTCAGTTTTCAAGCAACGTTCCATTCCGAAACGCGGAGAGGGCCAAAAAATTAACCCGCTTTCAAGGCGGGCAGACATACCAAAAAGGTAGCCGTCATCATATACGTTCCCCGCTTTGATATGTATTCTTTATACTCATTCTGATGCGGGGTATTTTACCCTACCGGAGAAGAGTTTGTCAAACCGAACCCCCTGTGGATAAACCTAAAATAAGGGGGACGAAACGGAAGCCGTGAAATTCGCTTTTTTCAAAGGATTTTTCACCTGTTTTTCGCAGTCGAAGAATGCTCTCGCCCACGGGCGCCACAATAGTTCCTCCCTCTCTCAGTTGCTCTTTCCACGCGCTTGGAATCCTCTCCGCGCTTGCCGCGGCAATGATTTTATCGAATGGCGCCTCTCCTTCCAGTCCTCTGGAGGCGTCTCCCTGAATAATCTGAACGCGTTTCGCCAATGTTTTGTATTTTGAAATATTTTTTCTCGCCTGTTCCGCGAGTTCGGGTATCCGCTCAACCGCGATTATTTTTCCTTTTGTGCCCACAAGGTCGGCAAGAAGCGCGGCCTGCCATCCCGAGCCCACGCCAACATCTAAAATCTTCTCTCCTCTTTTCGGCTGCAAAAGTTCCAGCATAAACGCAACCACGAGCGGCTGGGAAATGGTTTGTCCGTGCCCAATAGGCAGGGCGGAGTTTTGATACGCGACTTCGCGCTCGCTCTCGCGGACGAAATTTTTTCTATCCACTTTTTCAAATGCCTGAATGATGGCGGAGGTTTTCAGATAGCCATCGCGCTGGAGTTGGGAGAGGAGGATTTGCTTCGTCATATCTATCCGCCAAGAATTACGCCGACGATGTAGGCCACGACTGCGGCAATACCACCCACAAGGAGCATTTCGATTCCGGAGCGATACCATTTTGTGCCTACGACTCTTGATTTTAAGGCCCCCAAGAGGAAAAGGGTTGTGCCTGTAAGAACACAGGCAGTGAGGAAGGAGTAGGGTCCGATGCCGGGCACAAAGTTTGCCGTAACGTAGGTAAGAAGAGGGACAAAGCCAAATACAGCAAAGGCGATGAAGGTTACCAGGGCGTTTTTCGCCGGAGAGTGGTTGTCTTCGATGATGCCGAGCTCCTCTTTCATCATCACATCCACCCAGGCCTCTTTGTGTTTTGAGAGTATCTCCACGACCTGCCTCGCGTCTTCTTCGGAAATTCCTTTCTCCTGATATAACTCAATCATCTCCTTTTTTTCGCCTTGGGGATAATTTTCCACTTCCCACGCCTCTCTTTCCCGTTCCGCGCGATTGTAGTCATTTTCCGCCCTGGTACTCAAATAGTCCCCGATTGCCATAGAGATACCGTCTGCTACAAGATTCGCGAACCCCAAAATAAGCACGATTTTTGCCGCAAGTGAGGCGCCGGCAACTCCTGCCACGACCGCGAAAGTCGTGATGACTCCGTCGAGGCCTCCGTACACGAAACTCTTGATATACTTTCCGGAGGCGCCATGTGGCTCATGAACTTTGGCGTCATGGGCCCTTTTCGTTTCCTCTATATTTTTATTTTTGAAGGCCTGTTTTGCTTTATCGAGGTTTTTGCTAAGCATTTTAATAATTATACGCCAGTTCCAATTTTACGCCGTCCGGGTCGAAGAAAAAGACGGCGTAGTCACTCCCTTCTCCTTTAGCCACTCATATACTTCATCCACCTGTTTTTCTGATTCGAATGTAAACAACGTAACTCTTATTTGCGGGCCTTGCCCGCCGAAGGCCCGAGAAGCCGAGGCGAATCCCGACTTCGCCAAGGCTTCGTCGGGCGAAGGCGGGGGTACTAGGGCTCGAACCTAGGATAAGGGTTTTGGAGACCCTCGTGTTACCAGTTACACCATACCCCCAGGGTTTGTATAGTATACCCTTTCCCTCTTTTGTTTTTCAAGATTTTGAAAATGTCATTTTACAAGCGGCCGCGGGTAAACTACCATAAATACAAGAAAAAAA
>JBBTZM010000007.1:3000-4295 GCA_038061335.1 Patescibacteria group bacterium
AAAATGTCATTTTACAAGCGGCCGCGGGTAAACTACCATAAATACAAGAAAAAAAATAACGGCTCGCCCTGAATCAAGTTCAGGGTGCCCCCTCGGCTTTGTCAGGGGTTATTTTTTCCCTTCTTTATGCAGCGTCTGCTTGCGACACCACTTGCAGAACTTTTTGAGCTCGATTTTGCGCTCTACGCTCTTTTTATTCTTGCGCGTGTAGTAGTTCAGTTTTTTGCAAACCGAACACCGGAGCTTGATAATTTTTTCGCTGAATTTTCCTTTGGCCATATCGTTCGCTTCGCTCACACCGCGATGCAAATCTACGAATACATGCGAATGCCGCGAATGTTTACATAAGTTAAGGTAATGGAAATAAAAACTAGTGTCAATGGCTTATGACCCATACCCCTCCGGACTCTTCAAACGAATCCGGAAAAACACCTGCGAACCATACTCGGAATCATGCTTTTCTTCACGCTCTATTCTCTCCCCATACGTCTTCCGTACCTTATCCGCGTATGTTTCTCTTTTTGCTCCGGTCCTTTCGTCTATTTTCGAAACGCTTTCTGGAGAATAATCCGCTGAATCGCGCTCAATAAAACGATATCCTTTTTTCGCGAGTTCTCCTTCTAACCTCTCTATAAGCACCTGCACGAGCCCCTTCCCCTGATATTCTTTTTTCAAAGCCGTGTCATAGATATATGCCGTGTCTTCGGACACAGAGCGTTCCGGAAAATCTTCAGGATAGGCCTCCACAGTCGGCTTTGCGTATGTAAACCCGATAATCTCCTCGGCCTGAGCGTCCCGCAAAATAACGATGGTATTTTCGGGATTCATAAAATCATTTTCAAGCGTTTCTTCGCCAAAGGATCTTTCTTCCCCGAATGCGGAAAGTTCGACAGCCATAATATTCTTACCAACATATTTCCACGAAAGCATATTCAAATCAAAAACTTCCACGCTACAGCGTTCCACTTCGGGCGTTCTTGGAACTTCATTTCTTAGGCCTTCAAAAGAATTCATAGTTAATATTGAGCCGTTGGGCGGATTTGAACCGCCGACCTACTCCTTCACTTGTACCTCTGTTTTTTTGGCGAATATCAGAGGGCTAGACTGTATCTTACGCATATTCCTGTATGGAATGAAGCGTCCCTTGTCAGTCGTTCGGGCGCATTGCGCCACGGTCTGAACCTTGCGCCAGGCCTTTAACCGTTATTCGGGATTCACGGACAGGTTTCCCTATCGGTGGGCAAGAGGATGTGTCCTACCATGGAGTTGCTCTACCAGCTGAGCTACAACGGCTT
>JBBTZM010000008.1:0-4221 GCA_038061335.1 Patescibacteria group bacterium
AGAACTCCCCAAGAAATGGGGGAGGAAATAAAAAAGCAAAATGAGGCGATACAGAAGAATCGCGCGGAGGCGAATAAGGACCCGGCAAACGTGTGTTCTGTTAAGGCGTTTCAAGATGCCGCGCTTACCGTTATCAAAGATGAGGCGTTTAAGTTTCTAGAGCAGCTTTCTGGACTCAGCGGTGGCAATGTGCCCACCAAGGATGAGGAAAGCATTGCTCACATCATTAAGGAAAGGGTGGATACATGTTACGCGGCGATAAAAGAAAACTTTTTGAAAATCGCGTTTAATAATTTTAAGAAGCGGCTCCTCGATAGTTTGGTGGACGACACCTTGGGCTGGATTAAAAACGGGCTCAAGGGCGAGCCCAGGTTTTACCAGGATTTCGGGCAGGCCTTAAAAGACGCGGCAAACGCGGCGGCAGGGGATGTGGCGCAGGATATCGGGCTCGCGAGTTTTTGCTCTCCGTTTCAGGCGCAGTTCGCGGAATCCTTGAACGTACAAGCAAATTCCGCATTCGCGCCTGACCTCGCCCCCAAATTTTCGAAGCAGGTGTCTTGCACGCTTACGGATATTGTGGGGAATGTAGAGGACTTTAGTAATGATTTCACCAAGGGCGGATGGAAGGGATATCTGGAGCTCTTAAAGCCCCAAAACAATACATACGGCCAGACGATACTTATTCTTGACGAACTGAACCGCCGAACCGCGGAAAAGGAGCGGGAGAAGGAGCTTGAGCTTCTGGCGAACCAAGGATTCAAGTCCACCACAAAGTGCGTGGCGTGGAAGGTGGTGAACCGCGCGACCGAACGAGTCGTTGCTCCCGCTATTTTCGAAGAAGAGAAAGCAAGATACAACCCCGCGGTCTATGACACGAGCCAGTGCGCGAAAGAGGAAACCACGACTCCGGGGAGCTTGGTTAAAAAATACGCGGACGCGGCAATTGACGCGGAGTATCGGTATGTGACAAACGCGGACGACCTTACTCCATACCTTGACGCTATTATTGATACCTCCTTCCGGCGCCTTCTTGAGGCCGGAGTGGAGGGGCTCGCGGGTATGAGGCGGAGCAGAAGCTCTAGAGGGGAGGCTCCTGAAACCATCGCGAACAAAGCACAAAAAATCGCGGAGTCTAGCCTTACGGACGAGGAGAAGGCTGAGCAACTTCAGCCGCTCCAGAATCTTATTGGCGCGGGGCAGACAACATCAGACGCGACAAATTTAACCGCGCAACTTGCGCCTGGAATACGGGGGAGAGCGACTGCTCTTAGGGCCCTGCTTTCCGACGCCAATTCTTCCACCTCAATTATTTCCCTTATTACGCAGGGGGAGGGGCTTCGGAATAATACTCTCGTTCTTTTGCGCGGCGCTCAAACGCAAAAAGATAAGGACTTTGTGCGCGGCTTGAAGTTCACGGACCCGAAGGACCAGGCGATTGACGGGCTTCTTTCGTGCCAGGCGCAGGTGTTTCCGGTAACGCAAGAGATTGGAGGGGGGGCGGTCTGCGGCGTGACGGAACGCGCTCGGGATACTGCGGCGGCTTTTGCCGACGGAGGCGCGCTATTCCAGTCAGGGAACACTATGGTTCAAAAATTCGTTCAAGAACTTGACGGCATCCTCGCAGGCATCGCTGGCGCTTCGGAACACACTCTTATTAATTTTGATTCCCGAATTTCTTCAATTACCGAGACCGAGCGGTCCCTCCGAACCTTGTATCAGGAATTCGTCCGAGTCCTTACCCCCATGTACGAGGGGACAGCAGGGAGCCCTGGCCTTCGAACCAATCTCCAATCCTGTTTGAACCACGCCGCCAAGACGCCGTATGTGTGCGCAATGCCAGCCGCACAATAGGACATTTTTATGAAGCGCGCGTATAAAAAAATTTTGTTTTTCGGGTTGTTTGTGTTTCTTTTCTTCGGGACGGCTCCCATTGTCGCTCACGCGGGGTGGGAAGATTTTTTGACGCACTGGCTCACGAACATATTCTTTTGGCCGCTCTTTCTCCTTCAGTACGTGGGCGGGCTCCTCTTTCTTCTCGCGAACATGTTTCTCTCTCTTGTTCTTGAGCTAAATTACCACATTCTCGATAACAACAGCTTAATCGAGACCGGGTGGACCATTGTGCGGGACATCACGAATCTCGGGTTCGTGCTTGTTATTATTGTGATTGCGATTTCCACAATCATCCGATACGAAAAATACGCCATGAAGGCGCTTTTGCCGAAGCTCATTGGCGCGGCCATTGTCGTGAACTTCAGTTTGACCATCTCCGGAGTTTTTATTGATTTTTCCCATTCCATGACGAAGTTTTTCTTTAAGCCGCTCGATCAGGGCATGGGGCTTGTGGGGACCCTTTCCGCGGCTTTCCGTCCACAGAGCCTTTTTAATGACGCTTCCAGTTTGGAGGCCTTTGTGCCGGATGACGACCCAAACTTTTTCAGCGGAATTATTGTACAGCTTTCCGGTCTCGTATTCGTCGTCATCTTCACATTCATGGCCGCCTTCGTGATTCTCGCGCTTGCCGTCATGTTTTTTCTGCGCTATATCAATCTTTCGTTTCTTCTTATTCTCGCTCCCATTATCTGGCTTTTTTGGGTCGTGCCTTCTTTCCAGAAGTATCACAGCGAATGGTGGGCCGCGTTTACGAAGTGGATTATCTTCGGTCCGGCGGCATCCTTTTTCATCTATCTTTCGCTTATAAGCATTGAGCGGCTCGGGGCGGCGCAAGAAGCCGGAAGCGGCGGAGTGTCGTCGGAGACGTTTTTCGCGGACGGCCAGATTGCCGGAATTATGAAGCATGGCATGAATATGGTCGTCCTCACGGGGTTCTTCTTCGGGTCTCTTATCGTTGCCCAGAAAGTCGGGGTCGCCGGAGCGGCGGGGGCCATAGGGCTCGCAAAAAAGGCGAGTGGGAAGGCGAAGGCGGCAGCCAGTACGTTTGCCAAAAACAGGGCAAAAGGTCTTCGGGACCGCGCTCTCACCCTTGGTCAGAAAACGAATGAGAAGGGAGAGACCACGACTTGGGCGGAGCATGGAATGAGCTGGCTTGCCAACAGCAAGGCACTTCGACATATCCCCATTACCGGCGGCTTCTTGCGTGGTGGGCAGAACGTGCTTACCAAACAAAAGGCAGGGCGGGCGAGCGCTACGGCGGAGGCGCAAAAGGCCCTTGCCGACCTTAATATTGAGGATTTGAAGGCGCGCGCGTCCCTCGTCTCGCTCTCACCCACCGAACAAGCCGCCATCGCGCTTGAGCTTGCAAAGCGTGGTAAATTTTCTCAGTTGGGGGCTGAAACAATCAAAGACAACAATGGGAATGACATTTCTAATCCGGACTATAAACCCAACCTCTACAAAAGGCTTCTTGCTTCTGTCCAGCAAACGAATAACGTAAAAAATCTCTTGTCCATCAATCCTGTTTTCGCGCAGGAAAAGGGTTTCTTGAATTTAGATGAAGAGACCAAGAAGGCCGTCGCGGAAGCTGCCGGGCGAGGAGTTACGCTTTCAGAAGACCAGGCGCGAGAGAGAGCCGCGGAAGAAGTGGTTAAGAAGTTCGCCCAAAAACTCACCGCGGAGAAGGCGGCGGGTTTGGACGATTCGGCCCTTGAAAACGCCACTGTTCTTCTTAATGTTTCGACTGGAGTGATGGCGCGACTTGCGAATGAAGGACTTGATAAAGTACAGAAAACCGAGAAAAAACTCCGAGAAATCCTCGCGGATACTAACAGAACTCCAAACGACAGAGCCCTTGCGGAGCGCAATCTTCGCGCCCTTATCCATAATCCTCAGGCACAGAGAGACCTCATGGGCCAGGGTGGCGGTGGGGGTGGTGGCGGACAAGGTGGTGGCGGAGGACAAGCTCCTCAAGCGCCACCAGGACCGGGGCCTGACGGCGGTTTTGGTACGGAAGGAACTATGCATACTTAATCTATGGCACAAGTTTTATTTGAAGAAATACCACAAGAGATACGCTACTGGTTTGGCTCCGAAGACACGGTTGAGTTTTTGATTGATTTGAATGAGAAGCTCCACATTACCGGAGAGTCGGTGAGAATCCTGCCGCATCTTTTGTATCGCCTTGAAAGCAAAGATATTGACCCGCTCCATTTTATTGAGCAGGTCGCGTACTGGCTCCAGATTCCCACGGAACAGGCCGTCTCTATCGCGCTTGAAATCAAAGACAAGCTCTTGAATCCCATTCGGGAGGATTTGAACAAGTTC
>JBBTZM010000009.1:0-1411 GCA_038061335.1 Patescibacteria group bacterium
CCAAATAGTTTGCTCTAGTTATGGAGTAAGGCGTTGGCTATAATGTTTAGAAGGATTTGCGATTTTCCCTTTCCGGGTGGCCCGGTAACTACGGTAACTGCGTTGTTAAAAGCGCTTTTAACCGCGCCTCGTTGCTCGTCGTTCAGTCCGGTTATTTCCAGAAGCCCCTCGCCGTTGTCTTCTTTGACTTCTGCGTTTCGTTCAAGAATGACGCGCCAAACATCATTTGGAGCAGTCGTGTCGCGTAATTCGCTTAATTCTTGCTCTAATCCTCCAGTGTATTTCGAATCGGCACTTCGAAAAATTACGCCGAGCGGAAGAATACCGCTTTCGGCTTTCAATTCGGTTGTTTTCCCGCCTAAGATGTCTTTGGAAAACGACACTTCTTGCGGCAATAATTCGGCGAAAGCACCAAGAATCGTTTTGAGATTTTGTCCCCTGCTTTTCTCATCGTCCCACGATTCTAAAACCGCCTCAGCTATCTGTTTTCTTTCCTCAACGCTCGTCAATAAACTTTTATCGGTGAGAAAAGCAGAGTTAATTCTCGGCTTGTCGGATTGCAACACGAAAGCATATCCGGTTTCCGTTTGGATAAGATCAATACCAAAAATCAAAATTGGCTGAACAATCTGACCCGTCCATCCGCGCTTTGATTGCTCGATGTGTTTGATGTGGCAAGGAAAGCCGTAAAAATACGAGAGTGGGCTTCGGCTCCATCGTGGGCCGTTGATGAATGCTTGGATTTTTTCGTTTTGTCCCTCAAACTCTAATTTCTCTTTGCCGGATGCAATCCATTCTTTGCCCATTGCTGGTACTTGCAAAAACTCCGTTCCTTCTTTCGAAGAGTAGAGTGTAATTTCTCCGGCATTTTCGACGGAGATACACGAGCCGTAATATTTGAGGAGTTTTTGCCAACGCAAAGAAGTCGGATCGGTATGAACCACCGGAGCTTTGTTCTCCGTCTTTCTTGCCGTTGAGGTCTTTCTATATCCACTTCGGCCCCTGTATTTGTTTCTATAGTAAGTTGCCATACCTTATTTCAACAACTCGCTTACTCTCACCCCAAGAGCATTCGCCAGTCTTTCCAAGACGGCAAGTGTTATATTTTTCTTTCCACTTTCAACAGCACTCATATAGCTCCTGTCCATACCCAATTTTCGGCAGATGTCGCCTTGCGACATCTTTTTTCGCGTTCGTATTTTCTTGATATTCGCCCCCAGTTTTCTTGATGTTTTCGTGATGTTCACACATATACACTACCGCCCGTTGTGCTTCCGCTCAATATGGATTTATAATACCATAGTTAGTTGGGGGAAGGAATTGCCGCCCGACTGCAACCGCCCGAAGGGCGGTCTGGGCAGGGACTCTGCGACCAGAAAAACGGGGTCATACCACAAGCTCGAACGAAGGC
>JBBTZM010000010.1:0-1688 GCA_038061335.1 Patescibacteria group bacterium
TTCCCGGACGGAAAAAGCAAACGCCATGGGTACGTGAGTATATTTTTTAAGCGACTTGTCTGTTTTTTTTCATGCAATCCTTGCGGAATGTAATAAATCCCGTTTTCGTTTTTCAGACGTTTCACGAGCAGGGCGTCCGGATTTTGAACGGGATTGGTGAAATCCAAGCGCACGAAAACCACTTCCCCATCAAAAAACCCGTACAAAACGAGGTACAGCCCTCCTGCCCCTTGCCGCTCATATAGACGGAGGTTGAATTTCTCCGCGCACCCGGAAACAATTTTTCGTACGTTTGTTTCGTCTTCTTTCCGAATGAGGATGTCAATATCATTCCCGATATTGTCCGGCACGAGCTCCGCTTTCCGAAGCGCTGCGTATTGAATTCCTTTTTCTTCAAGAAGATTAAAAAAGGAGACAACCGTTTCTTTGATTACGCTTGACATGTTATTTCAAGCAATTTTTCCAAACGCTTCTCAAACGTATGTTCTTTGTGCGCTCGCGCGTATGCCGCATCCGCTATTTTTTTTCGTTCTTCCGGATGCGCGAGATAATAATTAATTTTTTCGAGCAAATCGCCGATGGTATAAAAAGTAATTATTTCCTCGCCTATCTTGAAAAACTCCTGGATTACATCCCGATGTTCACATATTTGAAACCCCCCGCACCCGGCTATCTCAAAAAACCGCTGGTTCACGCCAAAAACCTCTCCCTGAAAAGTATTAAGCACGATTTTCGCCCCGGTAAAGGCCTTTGCCTTTTCCGTTTCCATGACGTTTCTTCCCTGAAACGCGCTTCGTGCCGAGGACTCCACCCAGCGCGGGAAACTTCCCCAAAGTTTTACGCTGTATTTTTTGACGAGTTCCTCAAAAATGAGCGTTCGATAATAATACATATTACCGGCTGTGGTAATATCGCATCCGTATATTTCTTTTTCTTTGTCGCTCAAAGAAACCCTGGTATGCCATTCCGGCGCGCACGCCTCCGGAAGATAGTGGACGTTTTTCCTGAGGAGCCGGGCCCGCTCCACGAGCCATCTGTCTGTAAAGAAAAGCACGTCGTACGGAGCCGCGAATATGTACTGACGGCCGATATTCCCCGGATGGTCCGGAAACCAACAAATGATTTTCGCGTTGGTGTTCTTTTTTAACCAACCGATTGTTTGGGGTGGGACCCATGCGCTATGGAAAATAATCAAGTCCGGCTTATATCCTTCAATCGCCTTCGCAAGACGCCCATACACCCGCGCCTCGAATTTGGGGCTCGTCTTCATGAACGTCTCAAGCACGGCTTTTTTTGCCTTTGTCCAAACCCCAAGCCGACCCCTTTTTTCCATCTCTTTTCCAAAAGGGATTCCGAGTAGTTCCCTCTCATCAACCGAATGCGCCTCATGCCCCATCTTCCGAAGGGTGAAAAGTACGCTTTTCGGCAGGGTGTCCGCGTGCTGGGGGCCTACTACTACTATATTTTTATATTGATTGTTCATACTCCTCTTACGTCTATTATAAACACTTGCCTTGTTTCTCCGTCAATTGAGTCAACGCACACCTTGGTTCCGGTTCTATCCCAGCGCGGATGAAGGTCCGAGCGCATCTCGCTCACATCCCACGATTCCGAAAACCCTTTCGGCAAAGAATTGAATTTCGCGAGGTCAATTCTTTTTTTGTTCGCCCAATCGTAAAGAATAAGGG
>JBBTZM010000011.1:0-4911 GCA_038061335.1 Patescibacteria group bacterium
CATGCGAAGGGCGAAAAAAATGGGAATGAAGACCGTGCTCGAACGTGGCAGCACTCATATTGAATATCAAAGAGACACCTTACGGGAAGAATATGATATTCATGGCGTGCCGCTTGCGAAGCGAGACCTCCCTAGGCCTCAGATTATTGCAAAAGAACTGAAAGAATACGAGGAGGCGGATAGGATTGCCGTTCCTTCAACATTCGTAAAGCGGACATTTCTCCAAAAAGGAATTCCGGAAGAAAAGCTCATGGTGAACCCCTACGGAGTGAACCTCTCCTCGTTTCGAAAGGTGCCAAAAGAAGACAACGTGTTTCGCGTGATTTTCGCGGGCGGCATGTCTTTACGAAAAGGAGTGCACTATCTTTTGCAAGGATTCGCGGAGGCAAACCTTCCGAACTCGGAGCTTGTGCTTTTGGGCGGAATGAATGAGGAGCTCAAGTCGTTTTTCAAAAAATATGGCGTTAGAGGTTCGACCTCCCAAGGAGGTCGAACCTCGCCAGTCATTCGCTACATGGGACACGTGCCGCAGCGGGAACTACACAAGTACTATTCGCAGGCCTCGGTGTTCGCGATTTGTTCTATTGAGGAGGGCCTTGCTTTGGTTCAGGCCCAGGCAATGGCATGCGAACTTCCGCTTATCTGCACGCCGAATACCGGTGGGGAAGAATTGATTCGGGATGGGCAGGAGGGGTTCATCATCCCTATTCGGGACGTAGATGCCTTGAAGGAAAAATTGACGTATTTGTATGAACATCCGGAGGTGTGCCATGTAATGGGACAGAGGGCGCGAGAGCGCGCACGGCACGGGTTTTCATGGCAGGAGTACGGAGAAAGAGCCGAACGCTTCTATGAACATATTATTTCTGGTTACCAACTTTAACTTTGTCGGCGGCAAGGAGAGATATGATAGAGACATACTTCGAGTGCTTGAGGAAGAGGGAATGAATGTACGGGTAGTTCGTCTGAAAGGAAGGGGACTTATGCAAAAAATCGGGTTTGTTCTCCGCGCCTGCTTCGGGGCGTTTTATTTTCGACCGGACGCGCTCTTCGCGTCTCATGCTTCCTTCTCGCCCCTCGCGTACGCGTTAAAAAAATATACGGGTATTCCGTATGTGGTATTCACGGCCGGTACGGAGGCGTGGGACATACAGAAGGCCTCCATAAAAAAAGCGATTACGGGAGCCCGCCTTGTCGTAGTGATATCCGCGTATACAAGAGAAAAATTGGAAACCCAGATACCGGAATTGCGAGAAAAAATGGTGTACGCGCCTCCCACGGTGCGCGAAGACCTTTTCGTAATAAAAGAAAAATCCGAACAAGGAACGAACATACTTCTTACCGTCGCGCGGCTTCGGCCGAGTGAAGAAGAGAAGGGATATCTAAAAGTAATTGACGCGCTTCCCGCGCTTCTGCCGGAGTTTCCGGATATTCGATATATTATCGTGGGCGCGGTGTTACAAGAATTTGGAGATAATCGGGAGCGTATTCGCGCCTACGCGAAGGAGAGAGGAGTCGAAAAAAATGTGATTGTGGTGGGGGAGGTCTCGGACGAGGAACTTGCGGACTATTATAATCTATGCGACGTATTCGTAATGCCAAGTACGCAGGAGGGCTTTGGCATCGTGTTTTTGGAGGCGCTTGCCTCGGGCAGGCCCGTCATTGCGGGGAATCGGGACGGTTCAAGAGACGCGCTCCTTAATGGGAATCTGGGACTTTTGGTGAATCCGGAAAGCGTAGAAGAAATAGGAGAAGCTATAAAAAAAGTTTTGAAAAAAGAGGTATCGGCCGAACTCCTGGACGCTTCACGTTTGCGGAGAGAGGCGCTCCGCGCGTACGGGTTTGCCGCCTTCAAAGGGCGGGTGGTAGAGTTAGTCCATGAGCTTCAGTCGCGATAAATTATACGAGCGGTATGCTACGACTCAGGCATTAGAGGACCCCGGCAGGGAAGAGTTTTCGACACTTCGCGCCTATTTTGGGAAATTTTTACCGCGCGAGAAGGAGGCGGAGATTCTTGAGCTCGGGTGCGGAAACGGAAATTTCCTCGCGTGGCTCCACTCTCTGGGATACGAAAATTCCTCCGGTGTTGATATAAGTACAGAGCAGATAGAACGGGGAAATACGCTCGGCGTAAAAAACCTGATTCTTCAGGACGCGCATGAATTTTTGCGCGAGCACAAAAATCGTTTTGACGTCATATTCGCGCGCGATTTCCTTGAGCATTTCAAAAAAGAGGAAGCACTGGAGATCATGGCGCTCGCAAAAGAATCACTGCGGGAAGGAGGGTACTTCGTGGGGCAAACGCTAAACGGCGAGTCCCTTCTCGCGGGCCGTCTTTTCTACGGAGACCTTACTCACGAAACCGCCTTCACCTGGCGGAGTATTCGTCAGATTTGCCTTGTCGCGGGGTTTACGGGCGTGGAAACATATCCCCAGAAGCCCGTAATAAAGGGAGTGAAATCGTTTATTCGGTATTGTCTTTGGCTCATGATTGAGCGCGCCTTGCGAATGTATCTTCTCGCCGCAACCGGAGACGCGAAAGGAATTTTTACGCAGGATATTTTGTTTAGGGCAGAAAAGTAATTTTTTCAATTTGCAATTCTTGTAAAATGAAACAATATTCAATTTGAAAATGATTGAAAATTATCGTGTTAAAATTACGTATTAAAAACTAAACTTTAATGGAAGAAGAACACGCTAAAACCTGCAGAATGTATATTGATGAATCTGGAGATCATGCCTACTCCGAGGACAAAAGATACCTCGGTTTAACCGGTGTGATTTTCGAATTGAAAAATTACAAAAATATTTTTCACCCGGCATTTGAAAATTTTAAGCAGCAACATTTTCCGCATAACCCCGACGAACCCGTCATTCTCCATAGAAGAGAAATTTTAGACAAAGGTGGACCATTTTGGCGGCTACGCGATGAGAAAAAACGAGAAGAATTTGATAAGGACTTTATTACTTTACTTGAACAAAATAAGTTTAAACTCATCACCGTTGTAATAGATAAAAAAGCTCACTTTGATCGTTATCAAAAGTCAGCGTTCCATCCTTATCACTTTTGCTTAGTGGCGCTTCTTGAAAGGTATTGTGGGATGCTTAATCATTACAACGTCAAAGGTGACGTGCTTGCAGAGAGCCGGGGTGGCCGAGAGGATACGCAATTAAAAGAGGCATACAAAAAAGTGTATGAGGGCGGCACTAATTTCCGAAGGTCAAATTTTTTTTAAAAATCTCTAACGAGTAAAGAAATAAAAATAAAACCAAAATCAGCAAATATTGCAGGCCTTCAGATTGCCGACCTGCTCGCTCATCCATGCGCCATTGAAATTTTGTATGAGAGGGGATATATAAAAGAATGGAGTGGTGCGTATGAGAAAGAGATTTGCAAAAGCATACACAAGAAATACAACAAACACGTACACAACGGCAGAATTGATGGCTATGGGAAGGTCTTTATTGGGTAAATAAAAAAGCCCCTTTCGGGACTTCCTTACGCTAGCCCTAGCGGGCTATCCACCTCCAAATAAATGGATTATCTACAAGATAGCACACTTTAAGTATCAAGTCTAGTTTATCCACATCCTTATTCTATAGAAATCAAAATGCCATACCGTCTCGCCATCATAACTTCCCACCCGATTCAGTACCAAGTTCCGCTTTTTAAGAAAATAAGCGAGCACCCGGACATTTGTCTCACCGTGTACTTCAGGAGCAAAAAAGGAGTGGAGGCCCCGTATTACGATACGGAGTTCGGAAAAGAGGTGAAGTGGGAGATACCGCTTCTCGAAGGGTATTCCTACAGGTTCCTTTCCGGTCCATTGGGGCTCGTGCGGGAACTTCACGCTTCCTTATACGACGCGCTCATGCTCTATGGGTGGAATTCGTGGTTGAACCTTTTCGCCTTCGCGCTCGCGCGGATACGGGGCATACGCATCTTTATGTACGGGGAGAGCCCGTTCTGTCAGGAAGCAAAAAAACGCGGTCCGTTGCAAATAATAAAACGAATATTCTTGCGCGCGCTCTTCACGGGCGTTTCCGCGTTCCTCTACATAGGTGAAGAAAACAGAAAGTTTTACGAATGGCTAGGAGTTCCGGAGAAAAAACTTTTTTATACGCCGTATGCCGTGGATAATGAACGATGGGGGCGGGGGATAAAAAACACAGAGCACAAACCGACCGTTCTTTTTGTGGGGAAGTTAATTCCAAAAAAACGTCCGTTTGACCTCATACGGGCATTCGCGCCGCTTCAGGAAGCGGGGAAACTCGTTTTTGTGGGGGAGGGGATTTTACGAAACGAACTCGAAGAATATGTGAGAAAGGAAGGAATACGAAATATACGATTCGCGGGCCTTGTGAATCAAGAGGCCCTATTCCGTTTGTATGGGGAAGCGGATATATTTGTGCTCCCCTCTGGCATGGGAGAAACATGGGGACTTGTCGTAAACGAGGCAATGAATTTTTCTTTGCCTGTTATTGTTTCCGATATTGTCGGATGCGCGAGCGCTCTCGTGCGTCATGGAGAGAATGGCTTTGTGTACCCGGTTGGAAACGTAGAGGAGCTCCAAAAATACCTCGAAACGCTTTTGGAAAGCAAAGACCGAAGAGAGTCATTCGGGAAGAGGTCAAAAAGAATTGTGGAAGAATTTTCGTACGAAAAAGACGTCGAGGGAATAATGCAGGCGCTTTCCGCATGAAAAAATTCGACTACTTTAATCTTGGAAATTCGTTCGCGCTCTATTACTTGTTTATATTTTTCGGACTGCCCCTCGTGTATTTTTTGGGAGCTCGCGCCGTGTATCTCGATTCTTTGAGGGCGCACGCCTCTCTTCGCCCGGGCGTTGCCGCGGTTCTCATTCTCGGGCTCGTTTCTTTCGCGCTTGGATATAGGGCCGTGAGGTCGCG
>JBBTZM010000012.1:0-8949 GCA_038061335.1 Patescibacteria group bacterium
ACATGGCATAAGTCGTAAATTTGTTGCGACCCTTTAGGGGTAACTCTTTAGGAGAAATCTCGCTATATGCTGGAACTCCTGTGTATCCGGTGCTACTGATTATGGTATAATTTTTAGTTATGCCAAAAATCAGTGAAAATGTATCCGGTGCAGAAAATCAGCAGGAAACCAAACTTCGACGCAGAGTCGGAGGAGTAGGATCCTCAGAGACTACACGCGAGACGCCTCTTACGAAAGAAGAAATAGTTGCTTATTTGAATGGCGCCGCGCACGATGCTTCGCTTAATAAGCGAAAACGCATTCGTTTTGCGCAAAAGCACAAGGAATGGCTTGAAGTAATTCGCGTACTTCTTTATCGTCTTGGTTCGCGAGGATGGATTTATAAAGAGGGAAAATCTCGAGAGGTTTACGTTTTGGAGACCTTGAATCGGGAAATTTCTTTTTCCTTCAATCCTCTTCGCGCTTCAACGGCAGAGAAGGTGGCGTATCTTCGAGGATTTTTTGACGCGGAGGGAGGCGTCCCTCACAATAGCGGCCCATTTTATATCCAATTGGTTCAAAAGAACCGGATGAAGATTCTTATGATCAAGCGTACGCTTCAAGAAATGGGAATCTCCACAGGTAAGGTTCATAATCCGAGTGCGCGGGTTGATCCTTATTATTGGAGGATATTCGTGAGCAAAAAGAGTCATTTGTTGTTCGCGGAAACGATCGGATCGTGGCATCCGATTAAGCAACGGATTTTTCGGGAGAGGATGAAGATATAGTCCATGCCTTATGGCGACATAGGGAAACACATGAACAAGGCACGCGTAGCGGAAGCTGTGCGTGGATCAATTTTTTTCGAATATTTAAATACGTAAATATTTAAATATTTTCAGTTGGGTGTTGACCGATGAGCCCTCATGTCTCGGTCTCGCGAAATTTCAGGTATGCGCGGAAGCACACGAAAAAATTTAAATATGTAAATATTTAAATGGTGTAGTTCGTGTGGATTCCGCGCATAGCCTCGGCTTCGCGATTTCTTGGGATGACAAAAAAGCTCTTACTTACGAAGACGCAAGACTTAGGATAAAGGATAAGGGATTTGATTTTTCCTGAGTCTTTTATCTTGAGTCTTTTTGTTGTTTGGTGATATAATCTTTGTATATGGAAGGCGAAGCGCCAAAAAAAATTTTGATTGTGGAAGATGAGCCGCTTTTGGGAAACCTTCTCCGCCAGCGTCTGGAAAAGGAAGGTTTTTCCGTTACGCTCGCACGCGATGGAGAAGAGGCGTTCGGGCTTTTGCGGGCTGGGAATCTTCCGAATCTTATTCTTCTCGATATCATCCTGCCGAAGCTCTCCGGCTTTGACCTGATGCAAAAGATAAACGAGGAGCCCGTGCTTTTGGACGCGCGTCTCCCCATTGTCATTATTTCAAATCTCGGCCAGGAGGGAGACGTGCAAAAAGGCAAGGCCCTTGGGGCAATCGGGTATTTTGTAAAGGCCCAGCTTTCGATTGAGGACTTGGTTTCGAAAGTGAGAGAGTTCTTCGCGTAGGCATTCCCACTGTTATCCCCAGCGGCTGTTGGTTTTTAGCGTATATGTATGTATAGTATAGAGAAGCTTTGTGCTACAAGGTCGATAATGTAACAACATATCCTCTACGACAACGATATGATTAAAGAAAAATCAGTAAAGGGATTCACGCTCATCGAACTTTTGGTCGTAATAGCGATTCTTGCGGTACTCGCGACAGCGGTTGTGCTCATCATAAACCCGGCAGAGCTTATCCGTCAGGGAAGGGACTCAACCCGCCTTTCCGACCTGGATTCTTTGAACACCGCGCTTTCCCTCTACTTGGCTGACGTTGACCCTGTGGTTTCGAGTTTGGGCGCTTGTAGCGCTACGGCCGCGAGATGCACGGTCGCTTCCGCGAGCTCAACCTTCGCGGTGCGCACGACCTGCTCGACCCAGGCCGGAACCGGCGTTGACGGAACCGGTTGGCTGGACGTGAACCTCGGCTCAATTTCCGGCGGTTCTCCGCTTCCGCGGCTTCCGCTTGACCCCGCAAATGAGGGGGTCTTCAACTATCAGTACGGTTGCGACAACACGAACGACTGGTACGAAATTAACGCAAAAATGGAGAGCGACAAGTACGAACGGGGAGGTGGCGCCGACGTGGAGAGCACGGACGGAGGGCACAATGTAACTTCCTACGAGGTTGGAAACGACCCGGGATTCGACCTGTAGTTTTTTCGAATATTTTTTGAACACACGCCGCCTTACAAGGCGGCGTGTGTTCTTTTTATACTATACTATACGTATATGATTATTTTCGCGTGCACTATCCTTCTTCTTGTCGCGGCGCTTTTTTCGCAGTTCTGGTTTCCGGGGAGAGCCCGCGTCTTCCAGGTAATCTTTCTTTTCTCGATTGTCGTCATCTGCTCTCTCTACCTCCTCCTCGTGTACCTCCAGTACGCCACCTGGAAAGAGGCGGGTCCGCCCTCCTCCTTTCTCATCCCACCGTATCGGAGCGCGCTCTACGTGTTTTCCTATCACTTTATGCGGTTTGGGCTCTGGTACGTTATTTCTCTTGCGCTCGCGCTCGCCTTTTTCGCGTTCGGAACGTTTCTCAACAAAAAATTCGGCGAGAAATTTTTTAGGCCGGAAGAAATGAACCTCGCCGCGCTCGCAATTTTTTGTTTGGGAAATCCGGAGTGGAAATACGCCTGGCTTTATTATTTTTTCGCGCTGGGAATTATTTCAGTTATCGGCGCCCTCGCGTTGCGGTACGCGTTTCGCTCGCCGCGCCGCTTTTCTTTTTATTGGTTATGGATACCTACGGCGATAGGGGTTATAATAGGAATGAGCATTCTTCAATTTCTAATTTCTAATTTCTAATCAATGTCTAATGTCACAATACCCAATTCCAGTCATTCGGCCATTGGTGCTTGATTAGAAATTAGACAAATGAGTATTCTTCAATTTCTAATTTCTAATCAATGTCTAATGTCACAACGCCTAAAAGTTTTTGGTCATTTAGTCATTGGTGCTTGATTAGAAATTAGAGTAATTAGAAATTAGACATTTTCATGGTACCCCTTCCTCCATATCAAATAAAAACTCTTCTTTTGGGAGAGGGGCTTCTTCGGGAAGAGCAGTTCGATGCCGCCCTCCTTGAGGCCGAGCGGAAGCGCCAGAACGTGCTCGAGGTTCTTATCTCGCAGGGCCTTTTGAATAAGGATTATTTTTACACCGTTCTTTCCAAGCACCTGGGGACTCCGCGCATCCGCGTAAAGACCTCGGATATTGACGAGGCGATTCTTCGCAAGCTTCCGGAAGACGTCGCTCGTTCAAGGCGGGCGATTGTGTTCGCCAGGGAGCCGGATGGAACCCATGACGTCGCGATGGAAAATCCAACGGACCTCGAGACCATCGATTTCCTCTCGCTTCGCCTCGGGGGCCGCGTGCGGGCGTATCTCGCGACGGACGAGGATTTGGACCGCGGATTTTCTCTCTACGAAGAAAAACTCACCGAGGACTTCAAGCACATTATCGAGGAGAGCATCCGCGAATCGCTTCGCTCCAAGGCCCGCGGAGAAAATGAGCTGAAAGAAGCGGCCGAGGACCTGCCCATCGTCGCGATTCTGGATAATCTCCTCGCGTATTCAAACTCTTCCCGCGCCTCCGACATTCACATCGAAATTTTGGACGACGCAGTCATGGTGCGTTTTCGAATCGACGGAGTTCTTCGAGAAATTATCCGCATGCCAAAGGATATTCATCCCGCGGTCGTTGCCAGAGTGAAAATTCTTTCCGGACTTCGCGTGGACGAGCATGCAAAGCCCCAAGACGGACGCTTTCGGCACAAGATGGGGAGCGAGGTAATTGACATCCGCGTATCGGACCTACCCACGTTTTACGGAGAAAAAATCGTGATGCGCCTTCTTCGCGGGGCGGACCGCCCCCTTTCTCTCGCGGAGCTCGGGCTTTCGGACGAGCGGATGCGCGACCTTGTGGTGGACGCGATTTCCAAGAGTTACGGAATGTTTCTCGTGTCCGGCCCCACGGGCTCCGGAAAATCCACGACGCTCTATTCTGTCTTGAATATGTTAAACCGTCCGGAGGTGAATATCGTCACCGTGGAAGACCCGGTGGAATATGATATGCGGTTCGTGAATCAGGTGCAGGTGAATTCCACGGCAGGCATTACCTTCGCGAGCGGACTTCGCTCCATCCTGCGGCAGGACCCGAACATCATCATGGTGGGGGAGATTCGAGACCCCGAGACCGCGAGCATTTCGGTCCAGGCCGCCCTTACCGGCCACCTTCTTCTCTCGAGTATTCACACGAACGACGCGCCAACCACAATACCTCGCCTCATAGACATGAAGGTCCCTCCATTTTTGATTGGCGCCGTGCTAAACGCGGTACTCGCGCAACGGCTTACCAGGCGAGTGCATCTGCAGTGCATTGAATCGTATCGGCCGGACGAGGGCGCGATTCAAAGTATTCGGGATGAACTTCAGGTATTGGGCGTGGAAGCGGGCTCGGTCCGGATTCCCACGACCTTTTATCGAGGCAAGGGGTGCGACTCCTGCGGGCATACCGGGTACCTCGGGCGCGTCGGCATCTACGAGGTGCTTCATGTGACTGAGCCGATTCGTGAACAAATTGTTTCTCCGGCATTCGACCTTGCGAACCTTCGAAAACTCATTCGCAAAGAAGGGATGATGACCATGTTCGAAGACGGGCTCCGCAAGGTGGAGGAAGGAGTTACGACGATTGACGAGGTGTTTCGAGTCATTCGCGAGTAGATGCGATACCAATATACAAATGCATGCGAATGATACTAATGGATACTAATAAAATTCATTCGTATTATTCGTATCATTAGTACCATTTGTATATTGGTATCATAGTTATGCGGTACAAATACACATCCACACAATCCGACGGAACGCTTCTTGAGGGCGAGCTCGACGCGGAAAACGTTTCCGATGTACTGCACTACATCGCGGGCCGCGGTCTGCGTCCGGTAAAAATCACGAAAGTTCGCGGTAAAGGCGGTTTCCGCGGACTCTCTCTTTTTCAGGGCAAGATTACTCTGACCGACGAGGTTTTCCTTTCCAAGTACTTGGGGCTTATGCTGAAAATTGGCACGAGTTTATTGCAGGCGATTACCATTCTTCTCGAGGATTTTAAAAAACCCGTGATTCGCGAATTTTTACTTCGGGTGCGGACGAACCTTGAGCAGGGACGCCCCTTTTACACCGCGTTTGCGGAGCGTCCCGATGCGTTTAGTTCCGTCTATATCAACCTTGTGCGGGCAGGCGAGACCTCCGGCAACCTGGAAGAGGTATTTCAAAACCTGACCACCTCGCTTACAAAAGAAAAACAGCTTCGAGACCAGATTCGCGGCGCCCTTATCTATCCCGTCTTTCTTCTCTCCTCCTCGTTTCTTATTCTTATATTTCTCGTAACCTTCGCCCTTCCCCGTATCTCCAAGGTATTTACGGAAGGAGGATTCGAGGCGCCATTTTTTTCGCGGATTGTGTTTGGTATAGGCCTTTTTTTCGGAAAATTCGGCTGGCTTGTCATTCTCTTTTTGGTCTTTTCTATTATTCTCTCCACATATCTTTACAAGCAGTCCTTTCAATTTCGGAAATTTATTTCTCTTCTCATCGCGGACATCCCCGTTGTTCGGGATATTCTGCAAAAAATCGCCCTCCAGCGGTTTGCCTCCACCTTCGCGTCCCTCATCCGGGCAGGCATTCATCTTTCCGAAGCGCTTCTTGTGACCGCCGAGGCCGTGGGGCATCGAGAAATCGCGGATGCCCTGAAGAGGATTTCCGAAGAAGGTATCGCGAAAGGCCTCACCCTTGGAGAGGCCTTTAAGCGCGAGTCCGTGTTCCCCCAGACCGTGATCAACCTTATCCTTATTTCCGAAAAAGCGGGACGCACGGAAGAGGTCTTGGACACACTCGCGGATTTTTACTCAAACGAGATTGACGGCTCTCTAAAGACCCTCGTCTCTTTTCTCGAGCCCCTCCTTCTTTTATTCGTGGGAGGAGTGGTCGGCGCGATTGCGCTTTCCGTTATTGTGCCGATATACCAATTAACCTCGCAATTTTGATTGCAATATGAAACAGCACGGTTTTACCCTTATTGAGGTTCTGATTGTGCTCGCGATTACCGGAGTTCTCGCGACGGCCGGATTTTTGAACCTCACGTCTTTCCGCGCGTCGAGAAGCGTCCGCGCCCATCTCGAAGAAGCCGAGTCCGCCATCCTGGACGCGCGGGAGCGTTCGAGAACCCAGGAAGAAGGATATTCTTGGGGCATGCGTTTTTCCAACGCGCCGAACGCTCGTCAGTACGAACTTTTCCGCGGAACTTCATACGCAACCGGAGAGAGCATGAGGGAATATCGCCTTTCGCCTCCCGTGCTCTTTTCCGAACCGCGCGCCGGAAGTGTGTTTGAGCTCGCGTTTTCTCCTGTCACCGGCGAACTCCCGAACGCGAAAATTGTTTCATTCGTTCATCCGGGGACTCCCTCTCTGGTCGGGGATGTGATTGTGGGCGCGCTTGGAGGGGTCTCTACCCGGCTACACAATGAAGTGTTTGGGTACTGGCACTTCGACGATGGCGCGGGTTCCTCCGCCCTTGACGCGACCACATTCGGGCACGCCGCCACCCTTCAAAACGGGACCTTGTGGAACCCCGCGTGCAAGGCAGGCGGCTGTATTTCTTTGGACGGAGCTGATGATTATCTTTCCGGAAATTTTCAGGGAGAGGTCTCCAAATTTACCGTGATGGGGTGGGTGAATCTTACGGGCTTTGGAAATTTCGGCGCTCTTTTTTCCGCGTATTCCGGCGGCACGGGAGTTCTGTACGGCAGGTTCCTCTCTACTTCCCGCAAGCCGAGTTTTTTTACGTTTCCCATAAACGGCTCCGCGGACGAACTTACACCGGCCATGCAGATATCTCTCTACGAATGGCACCACATGGCCTATGTATATGACGGAGTGATGAAGCGTATATATGTGGACGGGGAAGAGATTGCCTCGGCCCCCCTCTCCGGCGCCACGTTTTCATTTTCTTCTTTTGAAATCGGCAGGAGCGAGAGTATGCCGGGGAAGGTGTTTCAGGGACTCTTGGACGAGGTGCGTTTCTACGGCCGCGCCATCGGCCCCGCGGAGGTTCGAGACGCGTATAATGAATTACGGTAATCAGCGAATAACGAATGAATACAAATAAACGAATAAACGAATACATCAGAAATGGGGGGCAGTCGCTTATTGAAATAGTGCTCGGGCTCGCAATCGGCTCGGTGCTTATCGGCGCGGCCGTTGTCGGCGTGGTATTCGTCCTCCGCTCCAGCTCGGTGAATCAGTATTCCGAGGCCGCCTCGTCTCTCTCTCGCGCCCTCCTCTTGCGGACGCGCTCCCTTGCCGACGCGGACTGGAGCTCTCTCTATAATCTTCAAAAGGGCTCGGAATTTTTATATTATGTCGCGCCTTCCGGAACCGAACTTACGGCCCTGCGAGGAGTAGAGGGAGTCGCGACAGATATTCCGACCAAAGGCCTCGCGGCGCACTGGGGGCTTGACGAATCCTCCGGAGACATCGCGCACGACTCTTTCCCAAACGGCTCCTTGGGAAGAATATTTGGAACGACATACAGCGCCTCATGCCGCATCGGAGGATGCAGGGTATTTGACGGAGTTCAGGACTCACTCTCTTTTGGAAATACTCCGTCCTTGAATTTCCAAAAGGCGTTTACGCTTTCTCTCTGGGTTCGTCCGAGCGAAATCCCCACTTCTCCGGATACCGGACTTATTTCAAAGGGCGGATTTCGCTACGCGCTTACGTATTATAGCGACGGAGACGCGCGATTCTACGTTGGGGACGGGACGAACTACGCGCATGCTCCGGTTGCTCCCGGGGAGTGGCGCCACATTGCCGGCGTCTTTGACAGCACCCTTCCCGCGCCTACCCTCGGGCTCTATGTGGACGGAATACAAGTCGCCTCAACGACCTCTTCATTTGGAACATCCGGCGCCGAGGGAGAGCTCCTTCTCGGGGAGTATAACTTCAACTCTTTTTCCGGGCGCATTGATGACGTAAGAATCTACAATCGGGCCCTCTCTTCCGAAGAAATATCCTCGCTCTACGGAAGCCCCTCATTCACCCGCTTCTTTACCGTTCAAGATGTGTTTCGGAACCCCGCCGGCCTTATCGTGCCTTCGGGCGGAATTCTCGACCCATCAACAGAAGAGATTGCGGTGCGCGTTTCCTGGATACCTGCGGGTTCGAGCAAGGCGAACCTCGAACTAAAGGATTATATTACGCGGTGGAGGAATGAGGTGTTCCATGAGACGGATTGGTCTCGCGGACCCCAAGGCCTCGAGCCGATTCCGGAACCGAGTGGAGGGTATTCGAATTCCACGAACATTTTATTTTCTCCGGGCGAGATACGTTTGGACGAACTATGACAATGACTAATGACACGTGTCATCGTCATTGTCATATAGTCATTGTATAATTGAGGTATGGTAAAAGTACAGGATTTTACGGCGGGGAATTTTGAGCAAAACGTAGAGCATGTCAGGGAGCGAGTCGAGGAGTATAAGGAAGCGACCGGGGCTCATCCTGAAACGCCGGAGCGCGAGATTGTGAAGGAGGCGTTGAAATACGAACCGCAGCCGATTTCGCCAGGAGTCCCCGCTTTGGAAGAGGAGGCCCTTCGCCAAGCTCAGGGCGGGCACAACGAAGTTCCTTCGTTGTTGCCCGACTATTTCGAGGGCGGGGATGAGAATGGAATGCGGGAGGCGGTAGAGCGTCTTGCCGAGACCGCGCTTCACGGAGACCTGAAACATTCCCTTATGGAGGCGCGGAAACTTTCCCCGTATCTTGAAGACGCGTTCCACGACGCCCTGGTTGATAAAGTATTTCCGGAGATGAAGAA
>JBBTZM010000012.1:9049-12311 GCA_038061335.1 Patescibacteria group bacterium
TAGTTGGTACCATATTCGGATTCGTCATCATCGCGCTTGCGGGAGCCGGAGCCTTTTTTCTTACGCGGAAGCAAGACAAGACAACCCTCCTTGAACGCTTGAACTTGCAACTTTATCTTGTCCGCCTGCCGCGCGTTTCGAAAGAGGGGAAGGAGCTCCAAAAAGAAATTGCTCTTTTCGAACAGCTTTTGAATTCGCTCGCGTCTTTGGGGAAGCCCGTTGTGTTTGAGCTTGCGGTTCCTTCAGTGGGGGAGGAGATTCATTTTTACGCCGCGGCGCCCAAGCCCCTTGCCCAGACGCTTGCTCGGCAGATTCACGCGCTCTGGAACGGAGCGGAAGTCGAGGAGGCGCCGGATTACACTATCTTTAATTCGAATGGAGTGTTTCGCGGCGCGTATTTCCGAGAGCGCGAAAAGTTTATCCTTCCCCTTCGGACGTACAAGGATACGGAGGGAGACCCGTTCTCATCAATTCTTGGAGCGTTTACGAAGGTTCGAGAGATTGGCGAGGGAGCGGCTCTTCAGATTGTGTTTATTCCGGCTCCGCGCCAGCTTCGGACAAAAATCACCTCCGCCCTTCGGCGCCTTCAAAAAGGGGAGCCCCTCTGGAAGATTATGCGCTCCTCGTTTTCCGTGGAGAACATCATCGAGGTGGTCTCTCCCTCGGAGAGTAAAGATAAAAAAGCCGAGCAGACGATGGGGCCGAAACAGGTAGAGGAGCTCGCGGTGCAGGCGCTTCAAAAAAAGGCGTCTTCACCCCTCTTTCGCGCGAACGTGCGGCTACTTGCCTCGGCCGGAAACGCGGAGGAAGCAGAGGCGATTTTGGGAGGGCTTCTCGCCGGGTTCTCGCAGTTCGGAGCCCCGCACCGAAATGAGCTGAAAGTAATCCGTCCCGAGCGGTCAAACTCCCTTGCTCACTCGTTTTCGTTTCGCGAGTTTGATTCCAGAGGGGAGATGCTTTTGAACTCCGAAGAAATCGCGAGCATGTTCCATTTCCCGACTCCGTTTACCGAGACTCCCCGCGTGAAGGCGTTGAAATCCATTCAGGCGCCGCCTCCCCCAAATCTTGCCCGCGAAGGAGTCCTTTTGGGCGAGAGCGTGTATCGCGGCGAGCGGAAGGAGGTAAAGGTAAGCGATGACGACAGGAGGCGCCACATCTATATCATCGGGCAGACCGGTACCGGAAAATCGAATTTGATTACCCAAATGTCTTCGCAGGATGCGATTGCCGGGAAGGGGCTCGCGATTATTGACCCGCACGGAGACCTTGTGAACGCGATTCTCCGCCACGTGCCACGGGCCCGGGCCGAGGACGTGATTCTCTTTGACCCCTCGGACCTCGAGCGCCCAATGGGCATAAACATGCTCGAATACAATCTCGAGCGGCCGGAAGAAAAGACCTTTATCGTAAACGAGATGGTTTCGATTTTTGATAAATTGTATGACCTGAAGATAACGGGCGGCCCCATGTTTGAGCAGTACATGAGAAACGCGCTCCTTCTTCTTATGGAAGACATGAAGTACGAGCCGGCCACGCTTATGGAGGTTCCGCGCGTGTTTACGGACGCTAGCTATCGGAAACGGAAACTTGAACGCATACGGAATCCGACCGTGGTAGATTTCTGGCAAAAAGAAGCGGAAAAAGCCGGAGGCGAGGCCTCGCTCCAAAACATTACACCGTACATCACCTCCAAATTCAATACCTTTACCGCGAACGATTATATGCGCGTTATCATTGGTCAGGAACGCTCTTCGTTTAACTTCCGGCAGGTTATGGACGAGGGGAAGATTTTGCTCGTGAATCTTTCAAAGGGCCGTATCGGGGACATCAACGCGAATCTTCTCGGTATGATTTTTGTCGGCAAAATTCTCATGGCCGCGCTCTCTCGCGTGGATATTTCGGAGGAATCGCGGCGTGACTTTAATTTGTATATTGACGAGTTCCAGAATTTTACCACGGATTCCATCGCCACGATTTTGTCGGAGGCGAGGAAGTATCACCTGAATCTCGTGGTCGCGCATCAGTTTATCGCCCAGCTTTCGGAAAAAATTCGGGACGCGGTGTTCGGAAACGTCGGCTCAATCGTGAGCTTTCGGGTGGGAGTGCAGGACACCGAGGTTTTGAAAAAAGAGTTTGAGCCGGTCTTCGGTGAACACGACCTTTCGAACATTGATAATTTCAACGCCTACGTCCGGCTTCTTGTGGGAGGGCAGACCACGGCGCCTTTCAATATCCGCACTCTTCCTCTTCCTGCCGGAGACTCTGATATCGGAGCGCGGATACAGGAGGCCTCGCGGGCGCGGTACGGAAGAGCGAAGGAAGAAGTGGAGGAGAGTATTTATCGACGTTTGCGCGATTGAAATCGCGCAAACGCGGAATTTCTAATTACTAATATCTAATTTCTAAATACATGAGCAATTCAGAATTACGAAGAGATGTTGTATCAGGTGAATGGGTAATTATCGCCCCCAGAAGGGTGGGGCGGCCTTTGGATTTTTCCCACAGAACGCCCAGAAAGAAATCTCCAAAAAAAATGTGTCCTTTCGAGAATCCGCAGGCAACCGAGGGAGGGGCTCCGCTTTTGGTGCGGCCGAAGGACGCTCCAGAGGAGTGGACGCTCCAGATTATTCAAAATAAATATCCGGCCCTGGAGCACGGGGGAGGAAAATGCGCCTCCTTTACGCGCAAGGGGTTTTACGAGATTTCCGAGGGCGTCGGGTATCATCGCGTGCTCGTGCTCCGCGCTCACGAGAAAAATATTCCGGACCTTTCGAAGCGCGAGGTGTGGGAGATTTTTGACGCGCTTCAGGAGCATTATCACGAACTTATGCTGGACCCTTGCGTGGAGTATGTTTCCATGTTTCAGAACTGGGGGCCTAGCGCCGGGGCCTCCATCTACCACCCCCATCTTCAGATTATCGGGATTCCCGTGGTGCCCACCGGCATTTTGCGCTCGCTCGAGGGCTCGCGTAAATATAAGCGGAAGCATCACGAGTGTCCTCACTGCACGATTTTGGATTTTGAGATACAGGAGAAAAAGCGAATTCTTTACGCAAGCAAGAACGTAATCGCGTTTGCTCCATTTGTTTCGCGTGAGGCCTATGAATTCCGCATCTTCCCTCGAAGGCACAACGCGTATTTTGAGAATGAAAAGGAAGAAGTTCTCTCGGAAATCGCGGATGTGGTGCGGAGGCTTTTAGGCAACGTGCGGACTCGGCTCGGGGACCCGGATTACAATTTCTTAATTCATTCCGCGCCGGTG
>JBBTZM010000013.1:0-1344 GCA_038061335.1 Patescibacteria group bacterium
CTTATCGAAATGCTCGTGGTTATTTCCATTACCGGGATTATGACCGCGATGTCTTTGGGGTACACCAGGCAGAACGAAAAGCAGATTGTGCTTTTTTCCGAGCAGGCAAAAGTATTGGGCATGCTCCAAGAGGCCAAAGTCCTTGCCTTGCAGGGGCGTTCGCGGGAAAAGGACGTGGAGGGAGTTTGCTATGGAGTGGTGTTTCGCCGAACCACGACTCCCCATTCACTTACCCTTTTTAAGAGCGACATCCAGCCCGGAAGCGATATCTGCCCGGGAGTCGCGAGCGCCGCGGAAATTAAATCACAGCAGAATCTTGACCCTCGCGCGGCATGGGGAGCTTCTACTCCTTCGGACATTATTTTTCGCGGCCCGCGCATCGAGGTCTTTGTAAACGCGAATCGTTTTACCGAACCGGAGACGAAAGTTGTGATTGAACTTCGAGGTAATTCAAGCGTTTCAAAGAGCGTGACAGTGGGGAGGGGAGGGAGTGTTTCTATGAGGTAGACCGACCCGAATAATATGGGAAAATATATTATAGAAAAAAAATTATTGGGTCGGTCTACCGGACAGTTAATGATTGAATCTATGGTTGCGATTTCCATGGTTACTATCGGGCTTTTGGGGATTATTACGCTTCTGGTCCGTTCGTCCGCGTGGAATCGGGATGTGACCTTGAAATTGCAGGCAACAGAGCTCGCGGTGGAGGGCATCGAGGTCGCGAAAAATATTATTGACACGGACATCGCGAAGATTCTCTCGGGAAGCGCGACTGCGGGATATAATTCTTGGAATAGTACCTTGAAAGACGGCATATACGAGCTTACGCGGGAGAGTAAGCATGGAAATATTCAGACAGCGGCGGGTTCTCCGCAACCGCTTCTTTTTGATTCAAGAACAGGATATGGGTACGGCGGCGGAACAAAAACGCCCCTTCGGAGAAGTATTACGGTCATTTCTTCCGGAGCCGATAAAATATTGGTGCGTTCCGAGGTGCTTTGGGGCATACCGGAAAAGAAGGTCGTGCTGGAGGACGTGTTTACGTTTTGGAGGAAACAAGGGGGGCAGTAGCCCTGATATACGCATGTACGAATTATGTACGAATATACGAATATAAAAAAAGAAAAAGGTTTTACATTAGTGGAGCTTTTGGTTGCCATGAGCGTGTTTACCGCCCTCCTCGCATTCGCGGTCGGGGTGTTTGTGCAGGGCATGAGGAGCGAGAGGCAGGTTACCGAAGAAATCGCGGTGAACTACGAGATGAGCTTGGTTCTGGAACAGCTTGTTCGCGAGATTCGTACGGGTTCATTTTTCGCGCCTCTCGGCGGATACACAAAGGGGAAT
>JBBTZM010000014.1:0-4629 GCA_038061335.1 Patescibacteria group bacterium
CCGCAGAAAACGGGGGTTCCGAATAAAGCAAGGAACTTAATCATCCCGTCGAGGAATAATAGGTTTATTGGTTACGCTTCGCTTTGGTTTATTGGGTTCGCAACTTAAGAACTCATAAACTAAAAGCGAGTGAAACGAGCGCAACCTATAAACTATATCTGCGGCCAAAAGGTCGTTTTTTGTTGAGCTACGAATATGCGAATAAAATACAAATATACGAATATACGAATTCGTATATTCGTACAAAATTAGTACATTCGTAGATCAATATGCTGACACGCAAACAAAAAGAAAAAATTGTAGAAGAAGAATCCAAGCAGTTGAGAAATTCCAAGACGCTCATCTTTACGGACTTTACCGGACTTTCGGCAAACGAGGCGAGTCGTCTTCGGAAATCCTTGAAGGACATTCATGCCACGTATCGGGTCATGAAAAAACGGCTCCTTAGTATTGTTCTTACGGGACACGAAATCGAGGTGGAAAGAAAAGAGTTGAAAGGACAGGTCGGAGTCGTTGCCTCTCCGGAAGGGATGCCGGAGACCGCGAGCAAGGTGTTTCAGTTTTTTAAGGAGCATAAGGAAAGATTCAAGATTCTGGGCGGAGTGGAAGTCGCGGAAAAGAAAGTGGTATCAAAGGCAGAGGTGGAGATGCTCGGAAACCTGCCTCCGCGCGAAGTGCTTTTGGGGCAACTCGTGTATATGCTCGGAAGCCCTATAAGAACACTTATGTTTGTGCTGAATGAAAAGTCGAAAAAATAACTTAAAATAATACTATGGAAAAATTTCAAGACATCATAGAAAAAGTGGAGAAACTCACCGTCGTCGAACTCGCCGAACTCGTGAAAGCGCTTGAAGAAAAATTTGGCGTCTCGGCGGCCGCAATGGCCGTGGCAGGTCCGGCCACAGGGGCCGCGGCCGAGGAAAAGGATTCGTTTAACGTAGTCCTGAAAGACGCGGGCGGAGCGAAAATCAACGTGATTAAGGCGGTAAAGGAAATCACGGGACTCGGCCTTAAGGAGGCAAAAGACATTGTGGATGGCGCGCCGAAGGCGGTAAAGGAAGGAGTGAAGAAGGCGGACGCCGAGGAGCTCAAGAAGAAGCTTGAGGAAGCGGGAGCGACGGTGACTCTGGAGTAATTTTTTGGTAACCTGACCCCGCCAAGGCGGGGTCAGGTTACCGGGCGCCCTTAGCTCAGTGGTAGAGCGTTCGCTTCACACGCGAAAGGTCGCAGGTTCAATCCCTGCAGGGCGCACTCTGAAACATCCCTAGTGGCTAACCTCACTTTCGCGTAAATGCCTGCTTTGGCGGCAACTGAGTTGCCTTGTAGGCCGGCCAGAATCCGGCAATGATGCCCATAAAACTGGAGAAGCCGAGGATGAGCCCCATAAACCAGAGTGGGGTAATAAAGATATCAATTGGCTGACCACCAAGACGCCCCGAAAGGATATTAAGACCCAGGTTTAAAAGCTCCGAGCCGCCATACCCCACGGCAATACCGAGCACTCCTCCCAATACACCCATCATAAACGACTCGGCGAGAAACACATTCCGTACGTCCGAATCCGTTGCTCCGAGGGCTTTTAAGATGCCGACCTCAAACGTGCGTTCAAGAAAGCTCACAATCATGGTGTTGAACATGCCGACTGCCGCGACCACAAGCGCGGTGATACCGAAGATGCCGAGGACGATAGTAATGACGCGCATCACTTTTGTCGCCTGGCGAACAAGGTCAATGCGGGCGGAGATGAGGTATCCTTTTTCTAAAAGCGCGTCTCGGAGTGGTTCAATGGATTCCGCGTCTTGGGCTTTTACGAGCACCTTGCTGTAAAAAGGAAGCGGTTTTTCGATAAGGTGCCGAGGGATGAAGGCAAATGGCGGCTGGAGCTCATCCACCACAATGCCGCGGATAGGGAGCGCCTTGGGGAGCTCAATCACGTCGGTTACGATGTCCTCCTGGTTGTGGATGAATATCGTAAAATCCAGTGTTTCTCCGAGGAACTTTTCATATTGCTCGGTATCGAGCTCGGTGGAAGGAGGAGTCGGTTCTCCATTTTGCTCAATTCCGGGGGCGGTCTTCGGAATATCCTCTTCTTTCAAAAGGCCTGTTAATTTTAATACAGAGTTTGAAACGATAATGCCGTCATCGTCTTCTTTTAGCGCGGAGCCCACGTTTGGCACTTCGCCCGAGAGGCGGAAATAATTCGGCTCCACAATTCGCGTGATGACAAGCCCTACCGCGTCGTCGCGTTTAATCTCGCCCGCGAATTCTCCCACCGGGCTCGTCTCCGCGACCGCGGGAATAAGGGAAAGGGCGTCGAGGTCGTCGTTCGTAACCGCGAGCCCGGTCTCCGAAGGATAGAACATTTCCAAAGTAATGAGGGAGTCCTCAGTTGAAACAAGTTTCCCAATCAAGGTGTACTGGAGGCCGTATCCCAGAGAAACGAGAAGAAGCACGGTCCCGATGCCGAAGGACATGCCAAGCACGGTAAGAAACGAGCGCGCCGGTTTTGTTTTGAATGTGCGGAGGGAGAGGCGGAGCAGGTCCATAGGCCGGAGCCCGGGGTGTCTATGCGGGCGAGGGGCCGCAACTTTTTGAGGTTTTGGGGAAGGGGGTTTATTTGGCATACCAAGCAGTAGAAATTCGACTATTTTTTCGACTTTTTGTTATAAAAATATTCTTTCAGCATACGTTTAAGTAATCGCGTGCCTTGGCTTGTTTTTAGATATTCTTCCCTCCGTTTCGCATCTTTCTCATCACGATAAGCTTCATAATGTATCAATTTCCATGGCATATATCGTTTAGTCGAAAAATTTAATCCCCGATTATGTTCCATTAATCTTCGTTTTAAGTCAGAAGTGTAACCAACATAAAGTTCCGGATAGGATACGCTTTCTATAAGATAAATATAATGGAACATAATCGCAGTCGAATTTTCACTGCTTGGCATATGTGATTGGATATTTTTATTTTGTCATTACCCCGTGTTTTCCGACGCTGGTTTTATGGAAACGGACTCCGCGGTCGCAGGTACGGCGAGCAAGGGAGGCGCGCCCGCTCCTTGGAGAATGGTTTCAATGCGCTCGGAAGCGTGTTGGGCCCCGCGGAACGAGATGCCGCCGCCCTCTTTTCGCGTCGAAACGTGCAGACGCTCGCGGAATGTCTCGGGAGTAATTTTTGAGCGGATGCGCGCCTCGATAAGCGAATCAATGTTTTTTCTTTCCCCGGCGCCGATTTTTCCATGATACTCTTCGAGAAGCCAAACGCGAAGTTCCTCTACCTCGGATTCGAGCGAAGAATGTGGATGGTTTTCAAGGTGTTTGTAAAATGAATCAATGTGGTGGCGTTCGGAAATGATTTTTTCCACATACGCGCCAAGCGACGCCGCCTTTTGGACCCAGAGACCAATCCCGCCTTCGCGAAACGACTGGTCAAGTTTGTATCGAAATTGAGCGGTGGAGAGTTTGTTCGCGAAGCGTTCTTCGAGAAACTTGCGAAAGCGTTGGATTTCTTCCGGAGCATAGCCGCGGAGAAGAATCGTGGAAAGCGTCTGCGCCACAATGCCGGATGAGGGGAGGGTGCCTCCGGCGCCGCCCGATGAAGGCGCGGCAGGGGAAAGAGCCCCAGCTCCTTCCGGAGAAGAAGCGAGAATTTCCTGAAACATGTGCTCGGTAACGGATTTTGCGACTTGCGGACGCTGATGCATCTCCTCGGACTTTAAGATTTTTCCGTCCTTCATAAAGAAAATTCGCCCGGCATCCCGCAAGCTCCATGCCTCGTGGGTAACCATTACGATGGTGCGTCCGTCTTTTTCGTTTAGTTCTTTCAAAAATTCCAGCACCTTGTTCGCGTTTTCCGAGTCAAGGTTTCCCAGGGGCTCATCCGCAACTATAATAGGAGGGTCATTCGCGAGCGCGCGCGCGATACCGACTCTTTGCTGTTGGCCGCCGGAGAGTTCGTGAGGATAGCGGTTTGCCAGGTGCTTTATGGCGAGCCGGTCAAGAAGCATCGCGGCCTTCTTTTCGCGTTCTTTTGGCCGGACTCCCAAAAATGCCATGGGGAGGGCAACGTTTCCGAGAATCGTAAGCGAAGGCAGGAGGTTAAACCCTTGGAACACGATGCCGATGCCGTCTTGCCGATATTTCGCGAGCCCAACGGCGGAGAGATGCGAGATGTCTTTTTCACTTACGATAACTTTGCCGCTCTGCGGCTGTTCAATACCGGAGATGGCGTAGAGGAGGGAGGTTTTGCCACATCCGGAAGGACCGAAAAAAGCAACATACTCACCTTGCCGAATATCCATCGAAACATTTTGCAATGCCCAAACCTCGGCTGGTTTTCCGCGGTCGTACCAAAAATTTACTTTTTCAAGCTGAATGATGGAAGACATGGAATAAAGATGGTTAGATGGTTCAATGGTTAGATGGTTAAACAACGTAACCATATAGAAAAATTATACCATAGAATAGAATGTGATATAATAATTATATCATAATTAAAATTTTTTCATGCAATCCCAGAACAACTCCAGAGAAGAACAAAAAAATGTTGGCTTGCCTGCGCAGGCAGGTCTCCGCTTTCATCATGGTCTTGGCTCCGCAATCGCGGGCGTCCTTATCATCTCCATTATCA
>JBBTZM010000015.1:0-20514 GCA_038061335.1 Patescibacteria group bacterium
GCAAAAGAAATAGGTTCTTTGTCGGAAAGGGAAATATTCCTGATAGGGGTCGCGCTCTATTGGGCGGAAGGATATAAGCGCGTAATGAAAAGGAATGGGCGGGAGCTGACGTGCCACGCGGTAAGTTTAACAAATTCCGACCCGTCGTTGGCGCAATGTTTCATGAGATTCCTGCAGGAAGTATGCAAAGTGTCGAAAGAAAGAATAAGGGCGGATATAAGAATTTATGAACATCTAAACGAAGAAAAGTTAATCGAATTTTGGTCGCGCGCCTTACATTTAAAAAGAGAGCAGTTTGGAAAAACGTATTATGGTGTAAGTAAGTCGAGCAAAAGCAAAAGGCCATTTAACATATTGCCATATGGCACAATTCAGATTAGAGTAAACAGCACAGACCTTTTCCATCGGATTATTGGATGGATAGAGGGAGTGAAACGGGAAGTAGAAAAGTAGGCCGCGGTAGCTCAGTGGCAGAGCGCAGCCCTAAATCTTTGGGGCCTTCCATAGAAATATGGAATGAGAAAAATCGGGTGAATTCGGGGAAACCCCGCCATAGCGGGGCAATCCCGAGCCAAGCCCCGCAGGGATCCGTCAGACGGCGGAAGTTGCGGGGAAGGTGTAGAGACTAGCGAGTGAGTCCCAACAATAATCTTGCAGATAGCGCCCGACCCCGCCTTCAGGAGAAAGGTAAGTACGGAGGGCGGGGATGATATAGTCCGAACCTCGGAGTAATCTGGGAACATGCCTTGGAAGAGGCTGGCGTCGGGGGTTCGATTCCCTCCCGCGGCACCCCGTAAAGAAACACAAAAAGTCCCAAAGGGACTTTTTGTGTTTCCACGGGGCAAGCAAGTAAAATTGATGCGCCCCCGCGAGGAATCGAACGTCGTCCCGCCAAGGCGGGACTCCTTGAAACCTTGCGGTTTCAATACTTCCACCACGGGGAAACTTCCGTTTCCCCGACCCCTTTCCCGTCCGATTCCTCGCGGTTATGTACGCACAAAGAATGATAAACACCATCCTTTGTGCATACATTATGCGCCCCCGCGAGGAATCGGACCTCGATTTAGGGATTAGAAGTCCCTCGTTCTATCCATTGAACTACGGGGGCGGGTATCTTTTTATTGTATGCCTTCGACTTGGCTCAGGCAATAAATGCGGCTACAGCGAAGTATCAAAGCGTTTCATTTTGGAGAGAAAATCGTCGTTCAGGCGGTTGATGGTTTTGGCGCTTTTGTTTACCTCGTCCAAGGCCTTTGAAATTGCCTCTTGCTCCTCTTTGGTGGAACGCGCGGCAAAGGAACGTTCGACGCTCGCCAAAAACGCGTTTAAGTTTTCGGTGTAGGTAAGAAATTCGCTGACTAAAGAAAGTTCCGTCGCGATTGCCGTGTACGCGAGCCGCTGGGCAGAACCCGAAGAAAGGGAGGCGAGCGATTTTGTCATTCTCTCGAGGTGGCGCGAAAGTTCGAAGGCCCGCGAACTCGCGCTTTTGGTATCCGTTTTTGCCTGATTCACCACTTGCAGGGCCTTTGGTTTCTGCTCCGCGACATCCAAAAGATTCAAGGCGCGAACCGCTTCGTTTACCGAGCTTGTCAGCGCGACAATTTCTTTGCTCACGGCCGAGGCGTCTTTTCGCGCGTCAAGAAATTCTTGCGGTAGTTCCGCCGTAAACTTTCGTTGGGAAAAAATGTATGAGAGAAGGATAAGGAGCACGGCAAAGCAGGTTGCGAGCGTAATATAAAAAAGAGGGCTTCCCGGCCGGAATCCGCGTTTGAGCGAAAGAAAGACCTCGCGGGGCTGAATGGGGAATGTGGGCATGGAATGTATAATACAAAACCAGGATAAAATGTCTAATTATTCTAATTGTTCTAATTATTTAGGTTAATTTGATATAATAAACATATGCTTACATTAGAAGAAATGCTTATTCGCCTTGGGGTCGCAATTTTTCTTGGCGCGATTGTGGGATGGGAGAGGGAAGTGGTTGGCAAGGAAGCCGGTATTCGCACGGATATCGTGGTCTCCGCGGGCGCGGCCCTCTTTGCCATGGCGAGCATTATGGTGCCGTATCTTATTACGCCGGACGAGGCCACGGCATTGCAGGTGATTATCAATAGTTCCTCACTTCATATTATCTCAAACGTTGTTGTGGGGGTTGGGTTCCTTGGCGCGGGCATCATTATCCACCAGGGTTCGCGCGTTCATGGGCTTACCACCGCGGCGTCCGTTTGGTTTGTGGCCGCGATTGGAGTGCTTGCGGGAATTGGACTCATGACCTTTGCCGCAATCAGCACCGTGGGGCTTACTGTGCTTCTTGTCATTCTTCGGAAGATAGACCTGTATGGGATGGTTGGGGAGACAAAAAAATCAAAAATCACAAGCACCAAATCACAAAAAAATCAAAAATTACAAACTTAACAATTTCTGTCAATTTAGATGCTGTCGCATCTAAATTGACGTTTTTTATTTTGAGTATTTTATCCTTCGGTATTGTTTGTGATTTGGAATTTCTACGCCAGGCGTGGATTTTTTTATTGCCTTGATTTAAGGTGAGGGCATGGCTCAGAAAAGAATCTATCTCGACCACGCGGCAACTACGCCTGTTTCAGAAGCGGCTCGGAAAGCAATGGAGCCGTATTTTTCTGCGCAGTTTGGAAACCCGAGCTCGCTCCACTCTTTTGGCCAGGAGGCTTCCAGCGCCCTCGACCTTGCGCGGGAAAAAATAGCGGGGCTTATTGGCGCGGAATTTCGGGAAATTATTTTTACGGGTTCGGCAACGGAGGCGAACAATTTGGCGTTACGGGGAACAATACGAAAGATCAAGGATCAAGGATTAAGGATTAAAAAACCGAACATTATCGTCTCGGCGATAGAACATGAATCCGTCCTCGAAACCGGGCGGGCTATTTCTAACGTGGTAGAAGTCGTCGAGCTTCCCGTGGATACGGAGGGGCGAGTGGATTTGAAAAAATTTGAAAATTCGCTTGATGAAAACACTATTCTTGTTTCCGTGATGTATGGGAATAACGTGGTGGGGACGATACAGGATATTCCGAAAATTTTTGAGATTATAAAAAATTTTCGGAATATAATTTCCAATTACCCATTGTTTCACACCGACGCCGTTCAGGCGTTTCAGTATCTGGATTGCGACGTAAACGCGTTGGGCGTGGACATGATGACCATTTCTTCGCACAAAATATACGGGCCGAAAGGAGCGGGCGCACTCTACATAAAAAGAAATCACAAATCACAAACCACAAATCACAAACAAATTCAAAATCCAAATGTTCAAAAATCAAAACTTTGGAATTTGTCGCCCTTAGCGACCGGCGGGGGTCAGGAATTCGGCCTTCGCTCCGGTACGGAAAACATTCCCGCGATCGTGGGATTCGCGAAGGCCGCGGAGGAAGCCGTGAAAATTCGTGAAAAAGAAGCGAAACGATTGGAAAAATTGAAAGAACTCTTGTGGAAGGAAATAAAAAAAGCAGTGCCACAGGCGACCCGCCATGCCGCAGGCGCGAAGACCCTACCGCACATTCTAAACGTCGCCTTCCCCGGCGCGTCGAAAAACTTGGTCGCCCGCCTCGACGCCCTGGGTCTTGCCGTTTCATCCGGCGCGGCCTGCTCCACGCGCGCGCAGGAGGCCTCGTACGCGCTTCTTGCCATGGGCATACCCGAGGAACTCGCCCGCCGAAGCATCCGCTTTAGTTTGGGGCGTAGCACGACGGAACGTGAAATAAAACAAGCGGCAAAAGTGGTAAAAGAAGCGAGGCGGGACGTTGCACAATAGAAAATTTATCGTATGATATTATAAATAAGCTACGAATGTACAAATAGCATACGAATATACAAATTTGTATATTCGTAAAAGAAAAGATTCGTACATTCGTATATCAGCGAAGCATGAACAACACAATAAAAAATTATTTTGGAATCGCACTCATTCTGGGGATACTCGCCTTTGGATTCAGCATCTGGAGCATTGCGGGGTCGGTCGGGAAGTCTATAAACCCTTCCTCCCTGCGTAGTTTTTCGGTGTCGGCCGAGGGGAAATCAACCGGAGTGCCGGATGTGGCGGAGTTTACCTTTTCAGTCATTACCGAAGGCGGAGAAAAACTTGCCGAACTTCAGACCGAAAATACGGAAAAGATGAATAAGGCAATAGCCTTTCTAAAAGAGCAGGGCGTGAAAAAAGAAGACATTAAAACAAGCCAATATAGTGTAAACCCCAGATATGAATCATACTCATGCGGCAGGCCGATATATTCGGGTGTCGGTGGTCCTTCGGTTGAACCCTGCCCGCCGCCTAAGATTGTGGGATACGTTATAACGCAATCCGCGAGCGTAAAGATTCGCGATTTCGGGAAAGCGGGAGATATTGTCTCGGGTGTGGTAAAAAGCGGAGTAAATGAGACCTCAAACTTGAACTTCACGATAGATGACCCGACGAGCGTTACTGACGCGGCGCGCGCCGAAGCAATAGAAAAAGCGCAAAAAAAGGCGGAAAGCATCGCAAAAGCCGGAGGATTCCGAGTCGGCAAGCTTATCTCGATCTATGAATCGGGAGGAGGGTATCCGATTTATTATGGAAAAGCCGCGGCCCTTGGAATAGGAGGAGACGGGGCAGAAGGCGCGTCCGCGCCCTCGATTGAGCCCGGGAGCGAGGATGTGATAGTGAACGTAACACTGACATACGAGATTAGATAAAAGGGCTTCCAAATTTTGGAAAAATACGGCATAATAGGCGTATAAGAAATATGCCAAATTTTCATAGGTTTACAATCAAGGCTCAGGAAGCGCTTCAGAACGCGCAGGAAATCGTGGCGCGCATGAACCATGGAGAGCTCGGCGCTCTGCATCTTTTGCGCGCGCTTTTGGATGAGACCGACACCCTGATTCGCCCCATGCTCGCGCGTTCGAATGTGGATATTCAGTTTGTGGAGGGGGAGCTCGCGCTTGAACTTGATAAGCTTCCAAAGATTTTTATCGGTTCGGGCTCGGTGGGCCAGCTCTACCTTTCGCATGAACTTATGCGGATATTGGATAAAGCCGCGGAAATCGCCATGCGCCAGAAAGATGAGTTTATTTCCTGTGAACATCTCCTTCTTGCTTTGGGGGAGGTGTCCTCGCGTGTGGGAGAAATTTTGGCCCGCGCCGGAGCGCGCAAAGACGTGCTTGTGCGGACTCTTGCCGCGCTTCGCGGCTCCACGCGCGTCACGGACGAGATGCCGGAATCAAAATTTCAGGTTATTGAAAAATACGCGGTGAACCTGACGAACCGCGCGCGCGAGGGCAAGCTCGACCCTGTGGTGGGGAGGGAAGAAGAGCTCCGTCGGCTTATGCAGATTTTGTCCCGCCGCACGAAAAATAATCCGGTCTTGATTGGCGAGTCCGGAGTCGGGAAGACCGCGATTGTGGAGGGTCTTGCCCAGAGAATCGTTTCCGAAGAAGTGCCGGAGTCCCTAAAGGGGAAAGAGGTCGTGATGCTCGATATCGGTTCGCTTATCGCGGGAACAAAATTTCGGGGCGAGTTTGAAGACCGGTTTAAGGCATTTATAAAAGAAGTCCAGAATTCGGCCGGGAAAATCATTCTTTTTATAGACGAAATCCATATGATTGTGGGAGCAGGGGCCGCGGAAGGCGCGGTGGACGCCTCAAATATGTTGAAGCCCGCGCTTGCTCGCGGAGAACTTCGCGCCATTGGCGCGACAACGCTTAAAGAGTATCAAAAGTATATCGAGCGCGACGCCGCGCTTGAGCGCAGGTTTCAGTCCATATACGTGGAAGAGCCATCGATTGAGGACTCGCTCGCGATTCTTCGGGGCCTGAAGGAAAAATATGAACTTCACCATGGTTTGAAAATTTCGGATGACGCGCTTGTCGCGGCCGTGAACCTTTCGGCAAAATACATAAGCGACCGCTTTTTGCCGGATAAGGCGGTGGATTTGATTGATGAGGCCGCCGCGGCCCGCTCACTTGAGTCCGATAGTATGCCCGGAGAAATAGAGCGTTTGCGGAGGGAAATTACAAAATTGGAAATTGAAAAATCCGCGCTCGCAAGCGACGAATCCAAAAAAGCCAAAGAGCGGCTGGAGGCCGTGGAGAATGAACTCGCGCGTTTGAAAAAAGAAAACGACGAACTTTCCGCGAGATGGCACGCGGAAAAAATTTCGGTGGAGAATCTTCATAACTTGCGGAAGAAGGCCGAGGACCTGAAGCGAGAATCCGAGGTCGCGGAGCGGGAGGGCAACCTTGAGCGCGTGGCCCAGATTTTGTACGGCGAACTTCCAAGGGCGGAAAAGGAGGTGAAGGCCTTTGAGAAAAAATACGTGACAAGAGAGAAGGGAGACAAGTTTATAAAAGAATACGTGGATGAAGAGGATATCGCGGGAGTGGTCACGCGCTGGACCGGAATCCCCATGGTGAAGATGCTCGAGTCCGAGCTCCACAAGCTCGCGAGAATCGAAGAAGAGATTGGGAAGAGCGTGGTGGGCCAGAAAGAGGCGATTGAGGCGGTCGCACGGGCTATCAAGCGATCTCGCGCCGGACTCGCGGATTCCGGGAAACCCTTGGCCTCGTTTATGTTTTTAGGGCCTACGGGAGTCGGGAAGACCCACCTCGCGCGCACGCTCGCGAACTTTATGTTTAATGATGAAAAGGCGCTTGTCAGGATTGATATGTCCGAATATATGGAGCGCCACGCGGTAGCTCGGCTCGTGGGCTCCCCGCCCGGATACGTGGGGCACGAAGAGGGTGGACAGCTCACTGAGGTTATTCGGCACAGGCCCTACTCTCTCGTCCTTTTCGACGAGATAGAAAAGGCGCATCCCGAGGTCTTTAATATCCTCCTCCAGATACTCGATAACGGGCGGCTTACGGACTCGAAGGGCAAGCTCGTGAATTTCAAGAACACGATTATTATTCTTACCTCAAATGTGGGGAGCGAATACTTTCAGGAACTCTCCACTCTCGGGTTCCGGGGAGATGCCGAGGAGGGAGACGCGGTAAAAAGAAAGGAGGAAGAGTTTCGGGAAAAGGTGGAAGCGTCCCTAAAAGACACTTTTAAGCCGGAATTTTTGAACCGGCTGGATGAAATTATCATCTTCCACCCCTTAAACCCAACGCAGATACGGAAAATCGTGCGCGCGGAACTTGAGGCGGTCAAGGCGCGCCTAAAAGAAAAGGGAATTGAACTTGAGGTGCGGAAGGAGGTAGAGGCGCACTTGGCAAAAAAGGGGTTCGATGCCGAATACGGGGCGCGGCCCATAAAGCGGCTCATCCAAAAGCTCATCGTAGATGCGCTCGCGGATAAGCTGATACGCGGCGATGTTCGAGAAGGTCAAAAAGTCAATATCTCACTGGACGCAAAAACACATCGAGTGGAAATCGGCGCGTAGGGAGTTCATAGAACTCGGAGCCACGCTTTTTTTCATTCTTTCCGGCGGTACTTTTTTTGGTTTTTTCGTGTTTTTTGCAGGTACGTTTTGGTATGTGTTTGCGGGCGAGTCCACTGGTGGGAGGGGCGCGCTCTTTGTCTGGTTCGTGATGAACATACTCCTCGCGCGCGCGCCTTTCCGTGTCTTCTTCTTTTTTGTCTCCGCGCTTCTCTTTCTCGCGCTTCAAAAGTCGCTTTTTACGGCGTGGAACAAAAAAGAAGGCGCGCGGGAGGTGGGAGAGACCGCGCTTTTGCTCGCGTTCTTTTCTCTTGCTTCGTACGCGGAGTTGGGTTTTTTCGCTTTTACCCTTTTTGTGGTAGGGGGTGTGGGACTTTGCATACATGATGGGCTCGAGCGGGAGGGCTTGGAAAAAAGGCGGGTGTGGCTTTCGGCCGGGGTTTCCGGCCTTATATGCGGGGAGGTGTCTCTTTTTATGCGATACCTGCCTTTGGAGCCCATGGCCCTTTCCGCGGCCCTTACCCTTATGTTTCTTACTCTGAGGCAGATAATGAGGAAATCACGGAAGGGCGAGCTCTCTATGAAACATATACTTCAGGAAATCCTTGTGTTTGCGGTTATTATGCTTTCTATACTGGGGCTTGCTTCTTGGGAGGTGTAACATGATTTGATGTTACATCGTTATAATTAGTGAAAAAGGTTGAAAACAAAGGGTTTTCAGCTTGACTGCACCAGAACATAGGGTAGAATAGTAAAATTGCGCAAAAAGACAGGAGTGAGGCCTTGTCTTGATGCTGACTTAATCTACGAATTGAAAGGATACTGGGTAAGGGCTAGGAAGCCAGTATGGCAAGGGGGCAATGGTAAGGTGAAAACACTAACCACCTAACCTCTAAACCAAACCGGCATCTTTACCCTAACCCACACACCATTCGTAGATTAGGGTCGGTATATAGGTCTCGCTCCAAAGCGGGTTTTTTGTTATTAAGTCATCGTCTTCATTAGAAATTAGAGCAATTAGAAATTAGAAATTTAGTCACCAGCCCTCCTTGCCCTGTCTGTCGAAAGCGGGGACGGGAGTCCGAAATTATATAAAGGTCGAGCAAACATACACAAAAATAATAGTCGATAAATATAATTACAGAAAAATGAGTACATTCATGAAAAAAGCCACAACCGTGGGCATTGCGGTATCAACCGTAATTTGGCTCTCGGGCGCGGCCGCAGTTCTTCCGGTAGCCCAAGCGGCAACCATTGAGGAATTGCAAGCACAGATTGCGCAACTTTTGGCGCAGATTACGCAACTTCAGGCGCAGATTGGAGCGCCGTCCGGCGGAACATCCGGAGCGGTTGCATCGTCATGCTCCTTTACTCGCGACCTCACCGCGGGTTCGAAGGGTGATGATGTCAAATGTCTCCAGCAAACCTTGAACGCCAATGGCTATGCTGTTGCGGCCTCGGGCGCTGGTTCCCCAGGGAACGAGAGCACCTATTTCGGTCCGGCAACGCGCGCGGCCCTCGCAAAGTGGCAGGCGGCAAAGGGAATCACCCCTTCCGTCGGTTATTTTGGTCCGAAGACACGGACTGCCTTTGCGAGCGCGGTAGTAGCGCCAACGACCCCGACAACTCCGACGACCCCGGGAGTAACACCTCCTCCGGCAGGAGTCGTGATTCCTTCAACCGGAGTCGCGATTACGCTTGCTTCGGATAATCCTGCGAGACAGGCGCTTCCGAAAGCCGCGAGCGGAGTCGTGGTCTTGAAATTCAATCTCGCGGGAACAGGCAAGGTGGATTCCTTGGTGTTCAAGCGGGAAGGAATCGGCGCGGCCGGTGATTTCGTTTCCGGAGGCATCTATCTTTTTGATGGAACCACCCGCCTTACGTCAGGAAGGACGATTAATTCCACAACTCACGAAGTTCAGTTCTTGCAACTCGGCATCACCTTGTCGGGAAGCGTAAAGACCCTGACCCTCGTGGCTGACATCGCGGGCGCCGCGACCACCGGAAATCGAAACAGCTTCAAACTTGTTTCCGCGGCAGGCGACCCCACGCCAACGGGGACTCTCGCGGGAAACGAATTTGAAATCGCCGGCCAGCTCGTGGGAGGGCTTGACCCGACCTCGGGCGCGGGTCCGGCGAACCCCCGCATAGGGCAGAAAGAAGCCCCGTTGCAGGAAATCGTTCTTACGGCATCTTCCACCGAAGATGTTGAGCTCCGTCGCTTTGCTTTAATCGAGACCGGAACGATTCAGAACGACCACCTCACAAACTTCGTTTTGAAGGTAAATGACGTGGTAGTCGCGAAGGCGGATGCCATCGGAGGAAAGGACCTCGTAACCTTTAATTTCGATAAGCCATACGTAATCGAGAAGGGCCAGCAAAGGACCTTCAAGGTCTATGGCGACATCGGAGGCAAGGCGCGTTCCAGCGACACGATTATCCTTCGTCTTGATTCGGCAACCGATATCTACGCGGTTGGAAAATTGTATGGATACCCGGTGTTGTCGACGATCTCCGCGCTTGATGCGGATTCCGAGGCGGACACCCTGACGATTCAGGGAGGAACCGTGACTCTGACCTTTAATGGTCCGATTGCGGGCGACCTTCCGCTTCGCGGTCAAGACCAGGCCATCTTTGACTTCACGATTGCGACCCAGAATAACATTGAAATCAAGAACCTTCGGTTCTACGCGACAACCACGAATTGGAACACAAACGACGGATACCCTGATTACAAGGTCTGGGACGTAGAAAAGAACGCGGTCATCACAAGCGCGCAGGATGTTGCCGCGACCTCGACTGCCGTAACCTTCACCGACACCATTCAGATGTCGGCCGGAGAGTCGCGTCGGTTTAAGGTCACGGTTGATGTTGACGCGGACAATGAGGGCGGCGACACGATCGTAACGTCGCTACTCGCGTTTGTCGCCGGAGACATTAAGAACCTGGACAACAACACCAATGTCGCCGTAGGGGACATTGTCCCAAACACTGCTCTCGGTGGAAACACTCAGACTGTGGCCGCGCCGACCATAACACTCCAGCTTGCTGGAAGCCCTTCATCAAGGACGTTTGTCCGGGGAAGCACAAAGGTTCCGTTCGTAGGGCTTTCTTTCCGGGCAACCGGAGCTGACATTAAGCTCACGTCCGTGAAGGTAACTTCAACCGCGACCACGCAAACCTTGGGACTTGGCGAGATTCAAAACCTTGCCCTCTACGAGGGAGAAACACGGGTTTCGGATGAAAAGTCCCTGGCCTCCGACTTCTCCGTAACGTTTAGCAACCTAAACCTTACGATTAAGAAGGGAGAGACGAAGACGCTTACCGTAAAGGGCAACCTTTCGGCAAATGCCGACGCCTCGGACGTGTACTCCATCTCGGTTCTTGGGGCAAACTCGACGTATATCACGGCGACTGACCCAGACGGCAACTCCGCGACTATCGCGGGAACCGCCGCGAACACCGGAAACACGGTAGTGATTACCGTAACGGACGTTGGAAACGTGAACGTCGCGTCTGAAGAGACCTCATCCGACGCGGGCATCATCCTCGCGGGCACGGAATCGGTAATCGGTAAATTCCGGTTCACGGCCACGAACGAGGAAATCACCGTGAACAAGATGGATATTTTCATCTCCTCGTCTACGAGCGCGGTGCCGACTTCAACCACGAATTACGCGGTTGACGAAGTGCCGATCGTCAAACTCTATGATGGCATAACGCAGGTTGGAGCCGCGGGCGGATACCCGGTCACGAACTCTGGCGCTTCATCCGGCGTTGCCTTCATTAACGAGCTTGGATGGAAGGTTCCAAAGGATGGAAACAAAATCCTGACCATAAAAGGTTTCTTGAACACGATTGCTCAAGGCGCGGATACGGGCGCATCGGTCTACTCGCATATTTTGGCGACGGAATTTGAGGCCCAGGGCGCGACCGCGAAGGACACTTCGATTGACGGAGCGTCGTCTCAGGAGAGACTTGTCTATAAGACAAAGCCCGCCATTACCGTTACCGCGGTACCGGGCGCAAAGCTTGGAAGCGGAGCAAACAACGTGCTTCGATTCAAGATAGCGGCTGACTCGGCGGAAAAAATCTCCTGGAAGAAGATTTCTTTGAAGGTCTCCATGACCGGGGCGACCATGTCCGCGGTTGACGCGGCGCCAGGCACGACCGGAAACGTGAAGATTACGCCGATTGGGAAAACCGCTCTGAACGTTGTCTCTGCCTACAGCGCTGGAGGAACTGCCTCAAGCTCGCAGAACACCATACCCGGAGGACAAACCGGATACGTATCTCTCGTCTTGAGTAGCGCGAGAAATATCAGCGCCGGACAATCCGAAGAGTATGATGCTGAACTCGATTTCGTAGGCCTGAACGCGACAGCGGGTCAGGCGTACGGGAAGTTCCAGCTGCACCTGCAGGAGACGGATAACGAAACTTCCTCTGGATGGTTCGGTATAGAAACCGTATCAGGCGGTCCGTCCACGGCGGATGGTCAGCCGTCCTTCATCTGGTCAGACAACTCGGATACGTCTCATAGCGAGACAACCCTTGACTGGAACAATGGACGCTACGTAAAGACCTTGCCGTCCAACCAGCTGACCGTCTCGAACTAGTCCGTTTTGCTTGGGTATGGAGAATACCTCGACACGGGCCCCGAAAGGGGCTCGTGTTGTTTTTTTCCCACAATTAGGTAGGATTTAGAAATTAGAAATTAGAAATTTATGCTACGCATAGTAAAGTATCTTCTTTTTGCGGTAGTCCTTACCCCGCTTCTCACGCTGAACCTCCCGTTCGGCACCATTGTATGGAAGGTTCTTTTTTTAAGAGGCGTGCTTGAACTCGCTCTCATTTTCTTTTGCGTAGGAATTTTTAGGGGAGAGAAGCCGGAAATAAAATTTCCGTGGCGGAATCCGGCGATTCTTCTTCTTGGGGCATATACCGTATCGCTTGTCGTAAGTACGCTTTTCGCGTTTTCAAGGTATCGAGCGCTTTGGGGCAACCTTGAGCGCGGGGAAGGCCTTGTTACCTGGTTTCATTACATTGTCTTCTTCGTCCTCGCGCTCCTTGTGTGGAAGAAAGACGATTTGCACAGAATGTTTCGATTCTCGCTTGTAGTCGGCGTTGTCCTTATTTTTTACGGAGCGCTTCAATATTTTAAGGTGACCTATTTTCCGCCGTTTCGAATCGCGCTTGCCGAGCGGGTCGTTTCGCTTGTCGGAAACTCGGCGTTTTTCGCCACGCATCTTATTTTTCTCATTATTTTTGCCTGCCTCGCGCGGCTCCACGCGAACAAAACAAAAAGCCGGTTTTGGGAATGGTTCTCGGTTGGGTTTATTCCATTGGCGGTTTTGGGGGTTTTCATGTCCGGCACGCGCGGAGCAATGCTCGGGCTTCTCTCGGGAGGCGTAGCGTTTCTCGCGTATGTGTGCGTCGCGAATATCAAAAAACCGGAAAGAACCGAAAAACGAAAAGCGTTTTGGGCCGGAATACTGCTTGTCCTTATTTTTTTGGGAGGGACTTTTTTCGTGGCAACCTCAAGGGCCTCATTTTGGAAATTGATTCCACACGCGGAGCGGATAACCGCGCCGCTTGCCGAAGGAATCAAGGGGACATCCGCGGAAACGCGCCTCATTACATGGAAGATGGGCGTGAACGCCTGGAAAGAGCGTCCGTTTTTTGGGTGGGGGCCGGAGAACCACCTCCCGGCGCTCACAACATATTTTGAGCCGCGGCTTGATAAGGGAGGGGAGACGTGGTTCGACCGCTCGCATAATAACCTGCTCGACATCATGGTGACGCAGGGAATTTTGGGGCTCATACTTTATATTGGGTTCATGGGAGTTCTTCTTTGGTTTGCGAGAGGGAATGCCTATCTTTTTGCGGGGCTCGTTGCCTACATTGTCCAAAACCTTGTTCTTTTCGACCAGCCGCTTTCTTATACTCACCTTATGCTTCTCGTCGGTTTTTTAGTCGTTTCGAGAATGGAGAACAAAGAGCAAATCACAGAGAAGAACGGACGCGTGATACGCGGATTCGTTCTTGGCGCGGCAGCGTTCGCGGCATATGGCCTCTACGCGTGGAATATCACTCCCTTTCTTCAGATACGTTTCGTGGAGGCGGCGAAAAAAACTCCGTACGATACGGAAGTTTTGCGGCTTTTGAAAAAGGGGTTCGAGCCCTACAATTTTGCTCAGCATGACCTTCGCGCCTCGCTTATAGACCATGAATATGATTTTCAGCCCGAGCTCTTCACTCATCCGGAGCTTACGGAGCTTTCTTCATTTTTGCTCGAGAGCATCCGGGAGGCGCGAAGGATAGACCCGGCCGACTCCCGAATGCTCGTTCGCGAGATACAGGTCCTTATGCTTCAGGCGCAATTACAGCCGGAGCTTTTGCCGGAGGTGGAGAGGGTGGCGAGAGAGGGCCTGGAGCTTGCGCCGAGAAAACCGGTTTTTTACTACAAGCTCGCGCTCGCGCTCGCGAATGAGGAGAAGTATGATGAGGCGAAAGAAGTCGCGGAAAAAGCCATTGCGCTCTATCCCAAGGCGGCGAAGTCCCATTTTCAACTCGGGCTTGTGCTTGCCATGGGGGGAGACCCGTATCACGAAGAAGCAGTCGATGCCTTTCAGAGGTTTGACGAATTGGATTCAAATTTGGAGGTCTTGGGAAAGGAAGGAAATAATTACGCGCTTGTGTATACAATTTGGGGGGATGACGCGAAGGTCGCGGAAATTGTTTGGCGCCTTGTTTCGCGGGGCTTGGGCCGGGACCTGCATCTTCCCTACATGAGGAGCGCGCTCGGGCATTTTTTGGAAAAAGAGGACAAGGAAAAGTTTCTCGGAGTCGCCCGCTTTATGGCGCCGCTTTTTCCGGATATTGCCGAGGACCTGAAGATTTACATTGACCTCGCGGAAGACGAGAAATGGGAGGTGATTAGGAACCTCCAATGAAAATTGGTAATTGCGCATTTACCATGCTATCCTGAAATCCCATGAAAACATTTCCTTGGTTTGGCGTTTCGCGATTTTTTCTCTTTCTTACTCCTTTCGCGCTTGATATCGTTACCAAATCCACCCTCTTTCCTTTTATTGTGGGGAAGTATGTTTGGTTTCGGAGCTCAGTCGCGCTCGCGCTCATTTTTTTTGCATTGGGAGTCCTTTTCGGAGGGGAGAGAGGCCAAGAATATTTTGGGAAAATTATTCGAGTTATACGTACTCCGCTTGGGCTCGCGGTGACTGCTTTTACCGCTTTTTTTATCCTTGCCGGTATGTTTGGCATACGGCCCGGGTATTCTTTCTGGTCCAATTTTGAGCGGGGGGAGGGCGGGCTTCAGATGCTGCATCTCTACGCGTTCTTTCTTCTCCTCTCCACGCTTTTTGTGAAAGAAAAGGATTGGGTGAAGATTCTTTGGGCTCTTCTTTGGTCCGCGATGCTCTCCATGCTCTATGGAGTGGGCGCGGGGTTGGGATATAACGGATTTATCGGGCCAAAATTCGGGGACCCGGATTTCCGGTTTCAGGGTTCGGTGGGGAATCCCTCATACCTCGCGGCTTTTCTTTTATTCGGGATTCTCATTGGGGCGTACCTCCTTGTGACTCGGTACAGAAAACGTTTTTTTACGGCGCCGGGCGCCGTGCTCCTCTGGATTTTTCTTGGGTCGTATGGGGTCGGGTTTCTGCTCGCGGCAACGCGCGGAGCTTTTCTCGGGCTTGGGGGCGGAGCGCTTGTGGGGCTCGCGTATCTTGGGTGGAGAAACAAAAAATGGAGGACACGAATTCTCGGGCTCGCGCTTTGTATAGCCGCCACAGGTATTCTCCTTGTCTCTTTTCGCCATACGGAATTTGTGAAACGGATTCCCGGCTCCCGTATTTTTGATATTTCTTTTACGACGACCACGTTCGAGCATCGCATGATTATGTGGAAAATCGCCTGGAATAGTTTCAAGGAACGTCCGCTTCTCGGCTGGGGGCCGGAAAATTTCGGCGTGCTTTTTCAGAAAAATTTTAATCCCGATTACTTCAAACCGCTCCAGGGGTTTGGGGCATGGTTCGACAGGGCGCATAATATCGCCTTTGACTATCTCGCCACAACCGGAGTATTGGGCGCTCTTGCCTACGCCTCAATTTTCGCGGTGATGTATTGGAGCATTTTTCGGGGACACATAGAAAAGCGGAGCGGTTTTCCTTCTTCTGTCGCGGCGATACTTCTTGCGGTGCCGACCGCGTATCTTATCCAGGGAATGGTGCTTTTTGACGTGCTTTCCATGTACCTGAATCTTTTTCTCTTTTTCGCGCTTGTGTGGTGCGTGGTATATGGAGAACAAAACTCCACGCCCAAGCGTTAATTTTCAATGTATCTATGAATAGAACAATAATCCGCAACATATTCCTTACGGCCCTTATCATCCTTGCGTTATTTGGTATCTACGAGGGCTCCTTTCGGTCGCTTACAAAGGCCCAAAAATATATTGTCGCGCTCGGGAAAAGAAGGCAGATAAGTTCAGTTGAGGACTTTGAAAAAAGTTTCCAAGAAGTTCTTCAATACAGGGCGCGCGTTTCGGATGACGAAATCGTAAAGTTTATCGGCGGAGACGTGATAGATTTGATATCCGGAGGACAACAGAAAGAAGAGGTCTCGCGCCGCCTTCTCTCTTTTGTCGAGAAATACAGCGACGAGGAGGACGCGCTTCATCTCTTAAATATCGGACGCTCTTTTCATTTCCTTTGGATTAATTATGGGCAGAAGGAAGAGGATTTTCAAAAAGCCGAAGCATATTATACAAAAGTGCTGGAGCGGGGTCCGCGCCTCCCGCCCGCGCTCTATGGCATGCTGGATCTGTACCGCGCGAAAGGGGATGCGGAAAAAGTCCTTGAATACGGCAATCGTATATTGGCATTGTGGCCGGACGATACGCGGGTAATTACGTTTTTGGAAACCATACAAAAGGTACATGAGTAACGCGAAAGAAAAAATAGGGATAATCGGATTAGGATACGTGGGCACGCCTATACGGCAATGGTTTCGGGGGCGGGGATATGAGGTGTTTGCCTATGATACATTTAAACATATCGGCTCCGTGGAAGAGGTAAATTGCGCGGACGTTATTTTTGTCGCGGTACCCACTCCGTTTCATGAGGACGGCAGGGGGCATGACGACTCCGCGGTTCGGGAATCATTGGAACACATCAAAGACGGGAAGGTGGTGGTTATAAAATCCACGGTGGTGCCCGGCTCAACGAAAAAATTTCAGGAAGAATACCCGGAAAAAACCATTCTTTTCAATCCGGAATTTTTGCGGGCAAAGTTCGCCGAAGAGGACTACCTTCATCCGAATATCCAAGTCGTGGGATATGCGAGTGATATGGGAAAAGAAATCGCGCCGAAGATTTTGGAACTTCTCCCAAAGGCGGATTTTTCAGAGATCATAACCTCAACCGAAGCCGAGGTTTTGAAATACTGGGTAAGCTCCTACCTTGCGACCCGCGTGGTGTTTGCGAATGAAATCTATGACCTCTGTAATGCCTTGGGAGACGCGGACTACAACGCCGTAAAAAACTGCCTGACGCATGACCCAAGAATAGGGAATAGCCACTGGGACGTGTTAGACGACGGCTATCGCGGATATTCCGGCGCCTGTTTTCCGAAGGATGTTCAGGCGTTTCTCCAAAGAGCGCGGGAACTTGGCGTGGACCTTACGCTTGTGCGTCAGGGGCATGAGATGAATAAGAGATTGACAAAAATTAAAAAATAGTGGGGTAACGTCTTTGTTTCGATGTGTTGGAGTTCAAGGCCGCGGCCTGGCTTCATAACCTGGACCGTTCCGAAGACGACATCAAAAAGGCCCTGGGGCCCTACTACGAGCGCTTCGCGCTCTAGTCCCCAAGGTGACACCGAAGGGCGATCCGAAAGGATTGCCCTTCTTCACATTAAAAATATCCCGTGCTAGAGTTACTTTTATGCAAAATACGAAAGAATACATCCTCGGATATTTCAAGGAATCGAGCGACTTGAAGGCGCAACTTCGGCTGAATGAAGAGTTTGTGGAAAGCGTCGTAAGCGCGACAGAGGCGATTGGGGCCGCGCTTCACGCGGGCAAAAAACTTCTGGTTGCGGGAAATGGCGGAAGCGCGGCGGACGCCCAGCATTTCGCTACGGAATTTACCGGAAGGTTCAAACGGCTCCGCAAGGCCTATCCCGCGATCGCACTCACGACCGACACCTCGTTTCTTACCGCATGGTCCAACGACTCCGGTTTTGAAGAGGTTTTCAAGCGCCAGATCGAAGCGCTTGGAAAGGAAGGAGATGTATTTTTTGGAATTTCGACATCCGGAAATTCAAAAAACATTCTTTTGGGGATAGAAGCCGCAAAAAAACAAAACATGAAAACCATCGCGCTTTTGGGCCGCGATGGCGGCGTGGCAAAAGGCAGGGCGGACATTGAAATAATTGTCCCGTCAGATGACACGCCAAGGATTCAGGAGGTGCATATTTTGGTCATACACTCGATTTGCGAGGAAGTAGAAAAAACATTTGCATGAAGAAACATAGAGCCGTCTTTATTGACCGCGACGGCACCATAAACGTATATGGCCGCGTTTGGAAAATCGAGGATTTTGAGTGGGCTCCCGGAGCACGGGAAGCACTTCAGGCGCTCTCAAAAACCGACTATAAAATTATTGTGATTTCGAATCAGGCCGGAATAGGCAGGGGGTATTACACAAAAGAAGACGTGGAGATGCTCCATGACTGGTTTAAAAAAGAATGCGAAGAAATGGGAGTGTGTATCCACGGCATCTACTACTGCCCGCACCATCCTGACGAAGGATGTGTATGCAGAAAGCCGAAGCCCGGAATGCTCATGAGGGCCGCGGAAGAGCACGGCATACATTTGAAAAAAAGTTGGCTTATTGGAGACAATTTTACGGATATCGCGGCAGGGCGCGCGGTCGGAGTAAGGACCATAAAAGTAAAAAACGAAAAACTGGAAGACGCGCCAAACATTCGGGCGCACGCGCACGCGGAAACGCTGAAAGAGGGAATCGAGTACATTCTCGGCCGTTCCCGAAGATTTTTTCTCGCGAAAGCCGTTTTGCTCGTAGCCGCGATCGGGGGAGTAACGTTTCTGTGGCGCGAAGGAATAATTACAAAGGAAGCAATCTTCTCGTTTCTTGAAACAAATTCGCGCCTCGCGCCTTTTCTTTTCATTTTCATAACCGCGTTCGGGGTGGGGCTCATGTTGCCTCTCGCTATCTTCATGGGAATGGGCGCCGGGTTCTTGTGGGGTACGTGGGTGGGAGGAATATATACATTTTTCGCGCTTATGCTGGGATCTGCGCTTGGGTTTTACATAAGCCGCCTTATGGCGCGGGATGCGGTCCGGCAGTATGTGAATATCAAGCTTTGGAAGCGGCTTGAAGAAGAGGCGAACCAAAGGCCGTGGAGCACGGTCCTTGTCGTGCGTCTCTCGCAGATGGTGCCCTTGGGGGTAGGGACATATCTTTTTGGTGTTACAAGAGTGGGGTTTTGGAAATTTTTTTTTGGCACAGCCGTGGTCATGCTCCCGAGCGCGTTTCTTTTTTCCGCCGTTGGCGACTCTATTGGCGGGTTCGTGCTTCAGGGAGACGCGAACGCCATGCTCCAAAAGGGCTCAATCGCGCTTTTCGGAGTGTTTGTCTTTATGGCCCTTGGGTATTTCATAAAGAAAAAGCATGCCTAACAAATTCCTTATCCGGTTTGCGCTCATAGCCGTTTTTACCGCTCTCGCGGCCGCCATAAGCTTTCCTCTCGTTTCAACGTATCTCGCGGACACGGGCCACGACGGCCACTGGTATGTGCTCCTTGCCGAGGGAAGAGGAGATGAGGTTATGAAGCCCTTTTCCGGAAGATTCCTTTATCCGTTTCTCGCGGGAATGGCAGATGCGTATATTCCCGGAAATATCGGGTATTCTTTTTTTGCGCTCGGCATGATTTCTCTTTTTCTCTTTCTTCTGTTGAACGCGTTTATGCTGAAGCGCGCTCTCCCATCTCCGCTTCTTTACATTCCAATTTTATTTTTGCCGTATCTTTTGGAAATGTCGCGTGAGATTTTGGTAGTAGACCTTTTCTATCTCTTTCTCACCGCGCTTTTTTTCTTCGCGCTCTTTTATGAGAAGGAATGGGCGGCTTTCGCGATTCTTTTCCTTCTTTTTCTCACTCGGGAATCCACGATTCTTCTCGGGCTTCTCATACTCCCCGCATATTGGTTTCGCGGGAAGAAAAAATTTTTTGTAGCGACGTGTCTTCTTGTCGCGTTCGCGGTTTTTGTCGTTGGCAGTTTGGGGAGTGGGGGCCTGCCAAACCCGCACCACGTGGGCAACGCGTTCTATCTGGTCCTGAAGCTGACCTATAATTTTTTCAACAATTTTTTTGGTATAAAGTTGTGGGTGAATACGCTCGCGGCAAATTGCGAGCCGGTTATCCAAATGTCGCTTCCGAGCTGGCCACTTTTCGGCTCCATTCGCGGGGCCGGTCTTTGCCCTTGGAATCCTTTGGCTTCGATACATACTTTTTTTGCTTTATTTACAATTTTTGGCGTGGCGCCCACGGTATTTGCATACCTTATCCTGAAAAAGTATAGGTATATATTGCGCGAAGCCCCGTTTTGGCTCTTTCTCGCGACCCTCTACGGCGCGGCGCATTTCATAATCGGTGTTCCCGCGGGCACGGGCGTGGCTCGAATCGTGGCGTACGGCTGGCCGGCGTTTGTTCTTGCCTTGCCGTTCCTGCTTAAAAATGTTTTGAACATTGATAGAATGTTTCTCATAAAACTTTCATTTGCTCAAATCGTTGTCGCGTGGGCGCCTTTCGTTGTGCAAAACATTGCGGGATACACCACCCTCGCCTCTCTTTTTGGAATAGCGTTCGCTATCCCCCTGCACGTCTTCGTGTACGCGCTCATGAAAAAGCAAAAATTTGCGATATGAAACTCACCACAAAAAAAATTTCCATTATACTTGCTATTATTTCAGCGGGCATGTTTGCGGCCGCGCTCGCGTGGAATAATTTGCACTCGTCCTTTTTTTTGAAACTCCTTTTTGATGACGCGAAGGAATTCGCGGAGAGCGGAAGCATCTCCTCA
>JBBTZM010000016.1:0-4381 GCA_038061335.1 Patescibacteria group bacterium
GAATGGGTGAGCATAAAAGGACTCCAAACCTACTATAACGTACTAAAAATATGGCTAAACGAAGTGGCAAAATAGTGTCCTCAAACCATCCACATATGTGGATGGTTTGAGGACTTGACTTTTCAAAACAGAACGATAAAATAAAAACAATGATCAATCGAAACACTCATTTCTTCTTTACGTTTATTTATATTCCTCCCAAGAGTTAGGCGGTGTTTCCATGTACTAATAACTGATAACCAATAACTAGTAACTAAGAACCCCCTAACTCGGGGGATTTTTATTTTTTGCTTGAAATTTACGAAGTCGGACTTCGTAAATTTCAGGCCGGAAATGTTCATTTACAAAAAGCAGTAGGTTGGCCTGACTACTGCAGGAAGGAGCAGCCGCATGATCGTAAAAATGCGTCGTAACGCCACCCCGGACGAAATTGCCGCGGTGGAAGCTCGTCTCCATACGCTCAGTTATGAGACGGGGAAGTTGGTCGGCACGAAAATTACCCTCATCGGAGTTTACGGGGACATCTCTCTCCTGCCGACAGAAGAAATTTTTGAAATGGCGGGGGTGGAGTCGCTCATTCCAATTTCCCGCCAGTACAAACGCGCGGCGCAGAAAGGGGGACCCACTCATCCCGTCTATGTCCAATTCCCAGTGGGAAATGTCCTTGTTGGGAATAATCTCGTCATCATTGCGGGACCTTGCTCGGTCGAGAGCAAGGCGCAGATCATGGAATCCGCCGGGATCGTCAAGGAGGCGGGTTGCCACATCTTGCGCGGCGGCGTCGTGAAATACCGTTCCGGTCCCTACAGCGACTGGGAGGGATTGGGGGCCAGGTCCAAACCGGCCTTGCGAGACGCACTTCGTATCCTTGTGGAAGCGGGGAAGGCCTATGACCTTCCCGTAGTGACAGAGATCCTCGATCAAGAGGACCTGCACAGGTACGAGGACGCGGGTGTGGACTGCCTCCAAATCGGCGAACCGAACAGTCGAAACACCGCCCTGCTGAACCGCCTGCGCGACACGGAGTTACCCGTTATTCACAAGCGTGGCATGTCTCTGGATATTGAGGCCTACCTTCTTTGGGTTGAGAGGATGATGGTACATGGGAAGGAGAATATCATCCTTTGCGAGCGCGGCATCGCGAGCGCGAACCGCTACACCCGTAACACATTAGACCTTGGAGGCGTCGCCGCATTCCACTACCAGTTATCCGGACTGCCCGTCGCGGTGGACGCCTCTCACGGATGCGGCATTCGCGATCTGGTGCATCCACTGACGCTTGCGGGAATCTTCGCGGGCGCGTCTGTCCTTACGGTTGAGGCGCATCCGAACCCGCTCGTTGCGAAGTCAGACGCTTCTCAACAACTCTTCCCGGAGCAGCTGACGAATTTCGTCCGCGCCGCAAACGAGGCCTGGAAGCTCCATCAGACCTTGAGCGACCTCTACGTCCCGTCCGTCGTGTTGGAGCAGAAATACAAACAACGGATTGAGGGAGACAAACAGCGGTTTTTCGGAAAACCGCACTAATAAGCCGGGAGAAATAAAATCTCCCGCACACGCGAAGAATAGGAATGTCGAAAGATGTTCCTATCTTCATTTGCAGAAACGAGTGAACCCGAACATGATTCCATTTGTTGAAATTATAGGAAAATTTGAAAATAAAAAAGAAGTAATTTTTATCCACAGACCGAAGTGTTGACATCGTAAAAATATGCTATACACTAAATACATTATGAAATTCTTTGTACGTTCCCAGAAGAATTTTGCGATGACCTCCAAGAAGGCGTCCTTTACATTATTCGGGGGACTGGGAATAGGAACAAGGATTAAAGATTAAGGATTAAAACAAAAAAGAAATTCCCAAGGCCCCCGAAAGGGGGTTTTTCAGTTCTTGCCTGAAAACTGCGCATCACAGATACGTAGTTTCCAGGTCGGAGGCGTGGCCTGGTTGCACTTTTCATGGTATTTCATTTTTCTTGGAGGGAAAAATGATAGCGCAAGAAGATTTCCATCTCTCTTGTCGAGAGATAATGGAAAAAAGACGTGCGGAAAAAGACCAACAACTCCAAGAGCTCTCGCCTGAGGAGTTGTTGCGCAAGATCAATGGACAGCTTCGCCATCTGGTCGGTCTAAAGACCAAGATGGAGAAAAACCCCGATACGCATCCAAAAAAAGCGTGTTGGGAAAAAGAGGTTGTCCACCTGGAGGAGGTGGCGATCCCACGACTCCGGGAAATCTATTACTCCTCTGCCCAAGGGGCGGATGAGTAATCCGACATGGGGAGGCATACCACGCCTCCCCTTCGCATTTCTGGAAGTGTAGAATACTAAATATAAAAAATAATATTAGGATATCCGATGTCCAAAGGACATCGGATATCAAAACATTATGTACATCATTGGCATAGACGAAGCGGGTCGCGGCCCCCTGGCCGGGCCGGTTGGCGTGGGGGTGGTGCTCATTCCCAAGGGCCTCCGGCTGAAAAATCCCCACACAAAATTCCCTTTGCGGGACTCAAAAAAATTGCCGGCGCATGCTCGAGAGGGGTGGTTCCGGTATTTGAAAAAGCATCCAAACATTTTTTACAAAGTGGCTATGGTGCACCCGAAGACTATAGACAGAATAAACATCACGGAGGCGGTAAATTTGGCGGCGACACGCGCGCTGGAAAAGGTTTATAAGTTAATAAGTTATAAGTTGATAAGGACAATATACATAGACGCGGGCATAAAAATACCAGAAAAAAACTTACAAACTTATAAACTTAGAAACTTAAAAACTCTGATACGGGGCGACGAAAAAATTAATGCCATAAAACTCGCCTCAATCGCGGCAAAAGTAACTCGCGACAGGTATATGACAAAAAAGCATAAAGAATATCCGCAATATGAATTTCACCTCCACAAAGGGTATGGCACCAAAGTCCACCGCGAAGCCGTTAAAAAATTCGGCCCTTGCCCCCTCCACCGATTGACCTTTATCAGGAAATACACTACCATTTGAAATATTGTTCGGTATGCCTTCGACAAGCTCAGGCAATAAAAATTATGGTTCCCAAAAAACGACATTCAAAATCAAAAGTAGGGAGGAGACGGGCCCACCTCGCCTTAAAAGATGTGGATATACGGGCGTGTCCTTCCTGTGGCGGGCCAACTCTTCCTCACCGAACGTGTATTCAATGCGGAGCGTATCGAAAGCAAGAAAAACGAAATCAAAAATCGGTTTAGACCTGCCTGCCGGTAGGCAGGAATTAGAAATTAGGATTTAGAAATTTAACATTGTGGCTACCCGACATCTTTGCAGGGGAATCGTTCTTCAATCCCTCTACGAGTGGGATTTCTACGAGAAAGAAGCGCCCCTCGAGGCCGTCATGGAGCGAAATTTGAAATCATTTGGGGAGGATGTGGATGAGCCGCAATTCGCGTGGAAGATACTGCACGGAGTCGTAACCCATTTGAACAAAATAGACGAAATCATCACGCGCTCGGCGCCGGACTGGCCGATTCCTCAAATCGCGATTGTGGACCGAAACATTCTCCGTATCGGCATCTACGAACTCTTGTACGCGGACAAAGAAGAAGTGCCCCATAAAGTGGCTATTAACGAAGCCATAGAACTCGCGAAAAACTACGGCGGACAAAATTCCTCGAAATTCGTGAACGGGGTCTTGGGGACGATATATAATGAGATAAAAGCGCAAAATGCCTGAGCAAAAAAACCGCGAACTCGAAAAAAAGTTGAAAATAACCTTTAAGAATAAGGCGTTCCTCGAAGAAGCGCTTACTCACCGTTCTTATTTGAATGAAAATACGAAGTGGAAAACCCACCACAATGAACGCCTTGAGTATTTGGGAGACGCGGTTTTGGAGCTTGTGGTCACCACCTTTCTTTTTAATCATTTTCCGGAAAAGCAGGAGGGAGAAATGACGAGTATCCGCGCCGCGCTCGTAAACCACATCATGCTTTCCAAGGTGGCGAAAACGCTTGAGCTTGAGGACTACATTCTCCTCTCGCGTGGAGAAGGAAAAGAAAACGGAAGGGCGAAGGAGGCGATTTTGGCAAATACGGTAGAGGCGCTTATCGGCGCAATCTACATGGATCAAGGATACGCCAAGGCGGAAAAATTTGTGAGCGCGTTTATCCTTTCTCATCTGGAAGAAATCTTTGAGAAAGAGCTTTTTCTCGATGCAAAAAGTACGCTTCAGGAAATTATTCAGGAAAAGTTAAAGATTACTCCCACCTATCGCGTATTGCATGAAAAAGGGCCGGACCACGAAAAAGAATTCGTGGCAGGCGTGTTTTTCGACAAAGAAAAAATAGCCGAGGGAAGCGGTTTTTCGAAACAAGACGCGGAACGAGCCGCCGCGGAAAACGCATTGAA
>JBBTZM010000016.1:4481-9835 GCA_038061335.1 Patescibacteria group bacterium
GTGGGGCCAAACGGCTCCGGGAAATCTAATATCGTGGACGCGGTGCGTTGGATTTTGGGCGAGCGCGGCGCGAAGCACCTTCGCGGAGAATCCCTTGGGAACCTTATCTTTGCCGGCACTCCAAAGCGGCCGGCATCAGGGCTCGCGCGCGTTGCCATGCATCTCGGCAAAAGCGAGCTTTTACTTGACGGCGCGGAGGAGGTAGTGCTTGAGCGGAGAATCGACAAGTCCGGAAATTCGGATTTTTTTTTGAACGGAGCGGAAATCCGGTTAAAAGACCTTGCGCCTCTTCTTGCTCGGGCGCGACTCGGCACTCGCGGACTCACGATTATAAACCAGGGGGAAAGCGATGTGTTTGTGAAGTCGTCTCCGGAAGAGCGGCGTCTTATGATGGAAGAGATTTTGGGGCTTAAAGAATTTCGTTTGAAAAAGAGCGAGGCGGAGCGCAAGCTCGAGGCGACAAAACAAAATATGGAAAAAGTTTCCGCCATGCTTGAAGAGATTGCTCCGCATCTTCGTTTTTTGAAAAAGCAAAAAAACCGGTGGGAAAAAAGAGTGGAAGTCGAACGTGAACTTGAAACGCTCGCCAACACGCATTTTGGAGGTGAAGTAGGGCGCATCCGAATGGGGCTTCGGGCCCGAGAAAAAGAAATCGCCCCACTTGAAGCGGCGAGGAGGGCGCACGAAAAAAATCTCGAGGCCTTCCGGGAAAAGCTCCGGGCTCTGGAGTCGTCAAAGGTTTCGGAACAAAAAGGAGCGGGCAAAGGAGAATACATAGACACGCTTTACAAAAAGCGTTCCGAGATTGAGAGGGAAATAATTCTCATAGAAACACGGCTTGAACTTGAAAAAAACGCGGCGCAAGAAAATGGAGTACATGTCGAAGAGCTTATACGGTACGCCGAACGTCTTCGAAAGGAGTTGGGAGCCGCGGAGCGTCTGGACTCCCTTGAAGAATTGAAGGGAAAGCTCGGGGAGTGGCTTCGCGCCCTTGAACGTATTTTTACACCCAAGAAAGAGCCCGCGAAAGAGGCAGGCGTTCGAACCGAGGATTTGAAGCGGGAACTTGCCGCAATCGAGCGCGGCATACAAGAGGCGCGAGAGAAAGAAGAGGAATTTATCCGGGCGCAAAAAAATGTCACCAAGGAATTCGGAATATTTCTTGACTCCATGGAAAAAGAACGGGATGAGGCCGCTCGCATCGGGAGGCGCTTGGAGGAAGAACGCCTTGAAAAAGAACGACTTAAAATGAAATTGGAGGAAATGGAACGAGGATGGATGTCTTTAGGAAGAACACAGGAAGAGCTTGAGGCGGCGGTGAAGGAATCTCCGAATGGCGAGGGGGGAGGCCTGAACGCGGAGCGCGCCATGCGCGCCCTGCAAGGCGAGCTCGCGGCAATCGGAGAAATCGACACGGAACTTTTGAAAGAAGCGAATGAGACCGAAGAACGGTATGAATTTTTGAATACAGAACACACGGACCTCGGGCGCGCCACGGAGGACCTTACTCGCATGATTCAGGAGCTCGAAAAAAGAATTCACGCGGAATTTACAGAGGCATTCAAAAAAATAAACGAGGCGTTTAATTCCTATTTCGGCCTTATGTTCGAGGGGGGGAAGGCGAAATTGAGAGTTGAAGTTCCGGAAGGAGGGAGGGAAGAGCACGGGGGCATCGAATTCGAGGTCAATATTCCGAGAAAAAAGATACATAATCTGGACATGCTCTCGGGCGGGGAAAGAAGCTTGGTGTCTCTTGCCGCGCTCTTTGCCTTGATTTGGGTAAGCCCCCCGCCCTTTCTTGTGTTGGATGAAATAGACGCGGCCCTTGATGACGAAAACGCGAGAAGATTCGCGGAGCTTGTGGGAAAATTTTCCGAAAAAACTCAGTTTATTATCGTGACCCACAATCGTATTACTATGGAGCATGCGGATATCCTCTACGGAGTGACCATGGGGGACGACGGGGTTTCAAAAATCCTCTCTTTGAAACTAGAGGAGGCGGAGAAGGTGGCGAAAAATTGACATACAAAATTAAATTCTATAGCATACACATACTATTATGCTCGCAATAAAACTACGGCCCACGGGCAAAAAGCATCAGAGGCATTTTCGCCTGGTTGTCGCCGAAAAAAAGTCAAAACTTGGTGGAGCGTATGTGGAGGATTTGGGGTGGCTGAATCCGCACGAAAACACTTTTGAACTCAAGAAAGAAAAGGTTCTTTTGTGGCTTGGGAGGGGAGCAAAGCCCACTCCGACCGCGCATAATTTTCTTGTAAAAAAGGGAGTGTTCAAAGGAGAAAAAATATCGGTTCACGGAAGGCCGAAAGAGACGGCGGAAAAGGTCGGGTAGGGGCGATAATCCAATACGAAGTCATGTCGGAAAGTTTCGCAGATAGGGAATTTTTGGAATACACGGTGAAAGCGATTGTGGACCATCCGGAGGACGTGCGCGTAGAGCGAAAGATTGACGAGATGGGAGTGCTTCTTACGCTTCGTGTGCACGCGCAGGACATGGGTCAGGTCGTCGGCCGCCAGGGTACGACGGCAAAAGCGATACGAACGCTTCTTCGCATCGTGGGCATTAAATCAAATGCCCGAGTAAATCTTAAAATCGAAGAGCCCGAGGGCTCGACAAGAGGACAGGCCTCATAAATTCAACCAACCAACAACAAACCTCTCTGACACTATGTCAGGGAGGTTTGTTAATATTCAGGATATCCGATATCCTGATGGATATCCGATGTCCAAATATTGCAATGATTTCATTTCATATCATAAGTATTTTCCCCGAAAGCATGAAGGCGTACGCGGAATGCTCTATTTTGAAGCGGGCGCAGAAAAAAAAGTTTATCAACATTGCTTTTGTGAACCCCCGCGATTTTACTTCGGACAAGCATCATTCCGTGGATGACGCGCCCTTTGGCGGAGGTCCGGGCATGGTTATGAAAGCGGAGCCGATATATAAGGCCGTTCAGTCCATAACTAAAAAACCAAAAAACCAAAAAACCAAAAAACGAATTATCTTATTTTCTACGCGGGGGAAACTTTTTACGCAAAAAGAGGCGAAACGGCTGGCAAGGTATCGGCATCTTATTTTTATATGCGGCAGGTATGAGGGCGTGGACGAGCGAGTGGCAGAGCATGTCGCGGATGAAGAAATTTCAGTTGGCGATTATGTTCTCGCGGGCGGGGAGCTTGCGGCGCTTGTGGTTACCGAGGCGGTCTCTCGTTATATTCCAGGCGTGCTTGGAACATATGAATCCCTGGAAGACATAAAGGGTTCATACCCGGCGTACACGAGACCGGAAGTTTTTAAGGCCTGGCGAGTGCCCAAAGCGCTTGTATCGGGAAACCATAAAAAAATAGAAGAGTGGCGTCGGGGCTTTGACACAAAGAAGAATCTTCGGTAAGATTCGTTCGTATTATGTTGCAAACCGAAATTACCCGGGAGACCATTCTCGAGCTCGCAGAGGCCGGCGTGCTGTACGGGCATAAAAAATCAAAGACCCATCCCAAGATGCGGCCTTTTATCGGCGCGCAAAGAAATGAAATTGAACTTTTGAAGCCCGAACTTATCGTGAAGAAGCTTCAAAAGGCGCTTGAATTTTTGAAGCGTACGCGAGAAGAAGGCGGGGATATTCTTCTCGTGGGAACGCACGCGGCCGCGCATGAGGCAGTGGACAAACTTGTTCAGGCCTTCGGATTTCCGTACGTGAACACACGGTGGCTTGGCGGCACGCTCACAAACTGGAACTCGCTAAAAAGTCGGGTAAAACATTATCTTGATTTGAAAGAAAAGAAAGAAAAAGGAGAACTCTCGAAGTACACGAAAAAAGAGCAGGTTGATTTCGCGAAAGAGCTTGAAAAGCTCCGGCAAAAATTCGACGGGTTGAAGGGTATGATAAAGCTCCCGAAAGTTCTTCTCGTCATTGACCCAAAAGTCCATGAAACCGCGGTTCGGGAAGCGAAAAGAGTACATATCCCGGTTATTGCTCTTATGGACACAAACGACGACCCGACGAACATTGAAATTCCCATCATTGGAAATGACCATTCGAAAGCAAGCATAAACTGGGTCGCGGAAAAAATCATAGAGGCGCTACAAACAGCAAAAATTGAAGAACATGAAGGACCTCATCCAAAAACTTCGTGAAGAAACCGGCGCGGGAATCATGGACTGCAAGCGCGCCTTCGATGAAGCGAAGGGCGACATGGTTCGAGCGAAAGAATGTATAAAAGAGAAGGGCCTTTTGAAGGCCGCGAAAAAAGGCGAGCGTGAAACCGGCGCCGGATACCTCGAAACCTATGTTCATGCGGGACGTATTGGAGTGCTCCTTGAAATGCGGGCCGAAACCGATTTCGTGACCAAAAACGAAAAATTCAGGGCGCTTGCCCACGAAATAGCGATGCAGATAGCGGCCTCGGCGCCGGAATCAAAAGAAGCCCTCTATAAAGAGCCCTACATAAAAGACGAGAAGATGTCCGTGGAAGAGCTTGTGAAGAGCGCAATTGCGGAAATCGGGGAAAATATCACCGTGGCAAAGTTTACAAGATACGAAGTTTAATATGCTCTCATTCATTCTTCAAATTCTTATCATGCTCTCCTTGGGGACAATGCTGTATGTCATCGCGAAAACTCTCCCGAGGATTGACGATACCGCGCCCAAAGAACTCGTGTTTACGGAGCATTGGGTTCTTCGAAAAATAGAACGCGTCGATAAAAAAATAAAGACATCTTCCGAAAAATTTCTCCGACGTCTCGGCGTATTTCTCCTCAAATGGGAAAACAAGGTGAATAAAAAAGTGACGCGTTTGAGAGAAGAATCCGCTAAAGAAACAACCAAGGAGGTGCGTGGGGTGCCCGCGTTTGAAAAAGAGGGGACGCCTGAAACGCTCGAACCTCCAAAGCGGAGAAGAAAGAATCGCGAAGAAAAATCTCAAACTTCCGAAGACAAGGGGTTGTACTCCTAAAAAAATTTGGTACTATAATGCAGACGCTGCGGTGACGGAGTGGGTTCAAAGTAGCGGGGCTACTTTGAACGGGTGGGCGTCAATAATACAAATAGAGCCCACCCGGGACAATCGTTTGCCGAAGGCATATTTATCTGAAGAGAAGGTGTGTACTGAAATGGAGGGAGCGCTGCGGTGACGGAGTGGTCAATCGTACCAGACTGTAAATCTGGCGCCTATACGGCTACGCAGGTTCGAATCCTGCCCGCAGCACAATTTTCTCGGGAGTTTCCCCGTGGCGGAAATACTAAAACCGCCTGCTAAAGGGCAAACTATCTCTATGATGAAATTTCTGGAGAAAAATTCTTTTACGGAGAATAAAATTAAACAAGCAATCAAAAAAT
>JBBTZM010000017.1:0-2851 GCA_038061335.1 Patescibacteria group bacterium
AGCGTAACCATGACCGGGTCGTGGTCGGAGAGGGGATTTTCGGGCTGTTCCACAACATCGTTTGAAAGCGCCTGAAGACCGAGTTTTGGGAGATTGCCGAAGAGCACGTAGTCGAGGCGCAGAGGGTCATCGCCGTTATTGAAGCGGGTGTGCGTCAGAGGATTTTCGGGCCTATAGGACGGCTCAATTTTTTCTCCGGTGAGTTCCGTGGAATCAATGAACCCATGGTCTCTCAAGACCTCCTTAAAGCGTACGGGATTTTTCAACGCGTTTTCGTTCAGGTCTCCCATGAGCACCGCGGACATGGTTTTTCGCCTTTCTTCGGTTGCTTTGAAGATTTGTTTTAACTGATAGATGCGCACGGCCGAGGCGTGGATGCTCCGCAAACTATAGAGGTGCGTGTTTACGACAAGAAGAGGTCCATTCGGGGTTTCGATTTCGGCTGCAATATAGCCCTTTCTGCCGATACGTTCCTGGATTGAGCTTAAAATAGGATTTTTGAATGGCGTGAAGGTTGCGCTTTTGATCGGGAATTTTGAAAAGATGACAAGGCCGCCGGTCATGTCCATGCGCGCGAGCATAAGCGCTCGCCGCATGAGGTCGTCGTCTTCGTCTGTTGTTGTATATGCGTCTTTTCCAAGCGCCTCATAAATCATGTCGCGGTGCTTGGTGTCAAAGGATTCTTGAAGACAGATGATGTCGGGGTCCAGGTCTTTCAAAAAGCCGCCCAGGCGGTGCATTCGTTCGTGTCGTTTTGTCGAAATCCAAAAGGGCGTGTCCCAGACGTTCCATGTGAGGATTTTCATATACGGATATATTATAGCCCGACGAGACGTGTTTGGGATGTGATGTGTGGACAAAGTTTGCGGTCCCACGGGGAATCGAACCCCGATTTCCGCCGTGAAAGGGCAGCGTCCTAACCGTTAGACGATGGGACCTCATTGGAATTTTTAATTCCTAATGCCTAATTTCTAACAGAATATCACGGAGTAATCAAGAAAGAGCAACAACGTCCGCGATAATCGCCATGTGGTCGCTTACTCCATTTTGCAGGCGCACGTTTTTCGCGCGGTATGCTTTCGTAAGAAAAAGATAGTCCACCATAAATCGCGCAAGCCGGGGACCTTGCTCCGGATGCCTGCCTTTTCGGTGTATGTGTAAGTCCAAACTCGAAGCGTACGAAAGCGGTATCGCATCGGTAAACTTTTTCGCAAGTTTTTCGTAGAGTTCGTTTGTTCCGCGAGGGATATTAAAGTCGCCGCAGAGGATTGCTTCGGGAAATTCTTCCAGTGCCCGAAGGAGCGCCCTCATGTCCTCTCTTTGTCCTTCGTCTGGCAATCCGTCCGGGGTCCAGGTGAAGTGGGTGGTCTGAACCGGAAATGTTGTTCCCTCGCATTGGATATGTGCGGCGAGTAGCGTTTGGCGTATGGTATTTCGTTTTTTGTTTTTGTCATATTCCTTCAAATCACCGGACGGGGCATAGTAATCTTCAATACGCGGTTCGCCGAGGAAAGAGTGTGAGAAGATTGCTACGCCCCACTTTTCTCCCCGCTTCAGAGCCATTGGGGCAAAGGCGTTTTTCATGCCGAATTTTTTGGAAAGAGATGTCGCGTCTTTTTCAGGGACTTCCTGCAGGCAGATGACGTCCGCTTTTTCTTTTTCCAGAAACGGAATGATTCGTTTCCAATGCCTGTCACCCTCGACGTTTAGTGAGATAAGTTTCATAATGGGGCCCGCCAACGGCGGGACGAGGCGAACCCTTCAAATTTGCATTTTCCCAACTGGCGGAGGAGGTGGGAATCGAACCCACGAGAGACTTGCATCCCCACAGTTTAGCAAACTGATGCACCTAACCAGCATGTGCCTCTCCTCCTTTTGTTCATAATTTCTTGTTTTTATACCACCTATCTGTTACGTTTACAACCATGATACGCCCCCCTATTATAGTAGTTCTTGGTCATGTTGACCACGGAAAGACCACGCTTCTTGACCATATCCGCACGAAGTATATTTTACGCGCGAGGCCTGTTGCGGAGCGCGAGGCAGGGGGCATTACCCAGGCAATCGGCGCGTACGAAATAGAGCGTAAGGGAGAGAAGCTTACTTTTATTGACACGCCCGGGCACGAGGCGTTTTCCATCATGCGCGCGTGCGGGGCAGAAGTTGCGGATATTGCCGTTCTTCTTGTCGCGGCAAATGACGGCGTGAAGCCCCAGACAAAGGAAGCGTTTCAGTGCATCCAGAACGCGAAAATCCCGTATGTGGTTGCGATAAACAAGATTGATTTGCCGGAGGCAAACGTTGAAAAGACAAAAAATGACCTCGCGCTTTTGGGCGTGTATCTTGAGGGGCAGGGGGGAGATATTTCCTGGCAGGGGATTTCCGCGAAGAAAGGAGACGGAGTGGAAGAACTTTTGGATTTGTTGTCTCTCACCGCGCAGGTGGAGGACTTGAAGTGCGACCCGGATGCTTTTGCCGAAGCGGTAGTGGTTATGAGCGGCAAGGATTCGCGGCGCGGAATTTTTGCCGGAGTGGTCTTGAAGAACGGAACATTGCGGCAGGGAGATGTGTTTGCCACGTCTGTTTCAACCGGGAGCGTGAAGGTTTTAGAAAATTTTTTGGGCGTTTCTGTTACATCTTTAGAGCCCTCGGCTCCGGCCCTTGTTTTGGGATGGAGCGAGGTGCCGAAGGTAGGGGAGGTTCTTTTCGCGGGAGATGATGCCCCCGCGCTTCAGGCGCGGGCGAAGGAGATAGAACAAAAACTTCATGAGCATGAGATTTCTACGAAATCCGGCGCGGACGTATTGAACCTACTCTTGAAGGCGGACGAATCCGGCTCGCTCGAAGCATT
>JBBTZM010000018.1:0-3392 GCA_038061335.1 Patescibacteria group bacterium
AAATTGGAAATTTAGTGATAATTATTTTAACCGGAGACGGAAAAGGAAAAACAACCTCTGCCATCGGCCAGGCGATTCGCGCCTTAGGGTCTGGACGCAAAGTCGCGTTTTTCCACTTCATCAAAAGTCCGGCCTGGAAAACAGGGGAAGACGCCATGTTCGGCTGGATGAAGGAATGGTTCGGCGAGCGCCTGCTCCATAAAAAGCGGGGCATGGGATTCGTGGGAATCTTAGGGGACACCCTCCCGAGGGAAGTTCATGCCGAAGCCGCGGAAAACGCGCTGAAAGAAGTCCAAAAAATTCTTGAAGAAAAAAAATACGACACAATCATCTTGGACGAAATAAATGTTGCCGTATCCCTGGGGCTTATCGCGAAAGAAAAAATAACCGAACTCCTTCAGACCCTTCCCGAAGAAATTGATATTGTTTTGACAGGCCGCAATGCCCATGAAGACCACATCGCGCTCGCGGATTTGGTTACCGAGTGCCGCGAAATTAAGCACCCATACCAAAAAGGCGCCAAGGCAAAAAAAGGCGTGGAGTATTAAAAAAACCGGCAAATGAGCGGATGTCATTGGAACCATTCCCTCCTTCGCTTACGCTTCGGCGGGCACGCGCGCGCCTGCCTGCCGGTAGGCATGGCAGGCAGGAATTGGTCCATAACAGATTTTGAGTTTGTTGGTGTCGGAAGGTATCCACAGGCGGGGCGGGGGGAGAGGGGCCCCTTTGGTATAATAGATAGGTGGAGACATTGCCGCTTTGTGAGGAAGCGGCAATGTTGCCTGTATGAGGTTTTGAAAAAAGGTCGTTTCATATATTTATCAAATATCAAAGCAATATGAAAGCATTACATACGACTACCTTTCTTCTCTTGGTGATTGGGGGTTTGAACTGGCTTTTGGTTGGGGCCCTTGGATGGGATGTGAGCAAATTCCTGGGAGGCCCGGAGGCATTGGTTTCCCGCGTCATCTATATCTTGGTGGGCGTGGCCGCAATCGTGGAAGTGGCAACGCACAAGTCCGCGTGCAAGGCATGCGACAAAGGAGGGACAAAGTCCATGAACATGGGGTAATGGAGGTAGTTTTAGTTGACGAAAAAAATAACGCGCTTGGCACCATGCCGAAATCCCAAGTGCATGGGAAAACAACCCCGCTCCATCGGGGGTTTTCCTGTTTTCTTTTCAAACACGGAAAATTGCTTTTACAGCAAAGAAGCAGGAAGAAAAAAACTTGGCCGGGCATCTGGTCGAATTCGGTTTGCGGCCATCCCGCGCTTGGGGAATCGAATGTTAGTGCCGCGGGGCGCCGCCTGAAGTTCGAGCTCGGTATTACGCACGCAGAAATCGAGGAGGCCGCGCCCTACAGGTATTCGTTTGTAAAAGATGGAATCATGGAAAATGAAATCTGCCCCATTCTTTTGGGGAAGACGGAAGCAGAGCCCCGCCCGAATCTGGAGGAGGTGGAAGCGATTCGATGGGTTCTCTGGGGGGAATTTAAGAAAGAAATACGGGAGTGCCCGGAAATATATTCGGAGTGGTGCATTGAGGAGGCGGAAATTTTGGAGAAAAGCGGGAAGCTTTCGAAATATGTAAAGATTTAATATGACAATATACAGGGCCTATGCGGCGATAACCTTGGACGGAAAAATCGCGAAGCACAAGCGGCATTTTTCGGACTGGACAAGCAGAGAAGACAAAAAAATATTCCACAAGGAACTCTCGAAAGCGGATGTCGTACTTGTGGGGATGAATACCTACAAAACCGCGAAGAAGCCGCTTTCAAAGAGAAATTGTATTGTTCTTACGCGTTCGGTAAAAACTACGCGGCAGGAAAAATCGAATATTTTATTTTGCAATCCAAAAGGCAAGCATCCAAAAGAAATTATCAAAGAACGGGGTTATAAAAATATCGCGGTCATCGGGGGAAGCGAAGCGTATTCCTTCGCGATCAGGGAAACAATGATGAATGAACTTCATCTCACCATAGAACCGCTTGTCTTCGGGAGAGGGGTGTCGCTATTCGCGGAAAAAGCCGAGAGCAGAAAATTTGTGCTCCAAAGCGTAAAACGACTAAACAAAAAGGGGACTCTTTACGCAATATACGCGGTAAAGTAATATGGAACGCACATGAAGTGGCTTTTCGTTTTACTCGGTATCGCGGGAGGTATGGCGGCGCTCGTTTTCGGAGCGCGATTTTTGATTCGGGGAAATTCATTTGAGATATTGGGCGGTACGGACGCGACAAGGGAAAACGCGGAAGAACTTATTTCGGGGTTCTTCACGAAGATTCCCAAAGAAACGCCCCTTCAAAAGCCGCTTCCGAACCCGCCAAAGATTATTCGCGGCGTGTACCTTACGGCCTGGTCTGCGGGAAGTCCCAACATGATAGAAAATATAATCGCGCACGCGAAGGACTCCGAGATAAACGCGGTTATTCTGGATATCAAGGACCATACCGGAATTCTTTCATACCGGACCTCTATTCCAGAGGTCAATAAAATGGAGGCGTGGGAGGAGCGGATAAAGGACGTAAACGGAGTGATTAAAAAATTTCATGACGCGGGAATATATGTCATCGCGCGCATAACCGTGTTCCAGGACCCGATTTTAACTGCTCATCGTCCCGACCTTGCGATCCACGACACGAGAAAAATATCCTCGTCCACATCCATCTCCAAAGACACGCGCTGGCTCGATAATAAAAAAGCAGGATGGCTCGACCCCGCCGCCCGCCCGGCGTGGGAATATATCGCGACAATCGGGAAGGACGCGGCAAGCCGCGGATTCGACGAATTGAATTTTGATTACATTCGCTTTCCCTCGGACGCGGGACTGGAATACACGCGTTTTCTTTCCTGGGATGAAAATACTCGGCGTGAAACCGCGCTTAAAGCATTTTTTGAATATCTGCGAGCCGCCTTGCCAGGCGTAAAAATCTCCGCGGACGTGTTTGGTCAGACAACCGTCACGTATAAAAACGACATGGGCATTGGCCAGGTGATCGAGGATTCGTATGAAAATTTTGATGTCGTCTCTCCCATGCTCTACCCATCGCATTATGTAAAAAATTTTATCGGACTCGAAAACGCGGCCGCCTCCCCGTATGAGGTGGTGCAATTTTCCATGGAGCACGCGAAGCGTCGGCTGGATGCCATGGGCACGAGTACCACGGCGACCATCCGCCCCTGGTTGCAGGATTTTGACTTGAGGGGTGTTGCCTATACTCCGGATATGGTGCGCGCGCAAATCAAAGCAACTAAAGACGCCATGGGGACGGCATATACCGGTTACTACCTCTGGGACCCGGAAAATACATATACATGGTCCGAGTTAAAAGAGCAGGTTGCGCAATAAAGAAAATGGTGTAAAATAAAGATACATGAAGAAAAAAATA
>JBBTZM010000019.1:0-9634 GCA_038061335.1 Patescibacteria group bacterium
TATTTCTTTTGCCGCTTCGGACATCCGATGCAATTTGCGTTTCAACGCCAGTTCGCTTTGATTTTTGTTTCTCCTTAAGAGTCCTGCGCGAGAACACGCCGCCGCACGTTTTTGTATCCGTTCGGCGGCGTATGGAGAAAGCACAACGCGAGACAGCCAAGATGATAGTGTTGATTTTGGAATATTCAGCGCGCGCTGTATTTCCAAATAACTCATGCCCTGCAAGCGCAGCTTCAGGGCGGTATGTTTATCAGTGCGCATAATTAAACTCTTGCCCTCGTCCTTATATTGCATCCTTAAGTTCATTATAACACATCCTCCCGCGGCACAAACGAAAATCCTGCCCATACTTGGGTTGGATTTTCGTTTCAACGATTTTTTGTATCCTCAAACCTTGTACATTATGTACAAGGTTTGAGGATACCGCTTGTTGCTTTCATCTTATTCTTTTTCTTTTTTTATACTCTCCAAAAATTTGCCGTGGGAAAGCACTTTTGGAAGCCGAAATTCCAAAACTTTCAAACTACTCTTGCTTCATGTATTCTTGTTTTTATGTCTTCGGTCATCGAGGTAAAAAATTTACGCAAAGAGTTTGGGAAAGCGGTGGCAGTGGACGGAATTACATTTTCCGTGGAGGAAGGGACTATTACCGGACTACTTGGGCCGAACGGGGCGGGAAAGACGACCACGATTCAGATGCTTCTCGACATCATTACCCCGACCTCGGGCGAGGTTTTTGTTTTGGGCAAACATCTGCGCGAACACCGCGAGGAGATTTTGGGACAAATCAATTTTTCCTCTCCCTATGTTTCCCTGCCCCTGAATTTGAAGGTTATCGAAAATCTCCTTACCTTCGCGCGGCTCTATGGCGTAAAAAACCCCCGCAAAAAAATCGAGGAACTCGCGAAATTTTTTGAAATTACGGACTTACTCCCAAAACGTACGGTTACGCTTTCAACCGGGCAGATTACGCGGGTGAATCTTACGAAGGCAATGCTAAACGACCCGAAACTTTTGCTCCTTGACGAGCCAACTGCCTCGCTTGACCCGGACATCGCGGACAAGACCCGCAAACTCCTGAAGCAAATCCAGAAGGAGCGGGGTATTACCATTCTTTACACCTCGCACAACATGGCGGAGATCGAGGAGCTCTGCGAACGGATTATCTTTTTGCAAAAAGGCCGGATTGTGGATGACGGAACGCCTCAAGAATTGGTGCAGAAGTATGGCCGCAAGGATTTGAATGAAGTGTTTCTCCATATCGCCCGTGATAACACGCGATAGTTGTAATATGAAACTACATCGCATGAACGCATTGCTCATCCGCCATCTCTATCTCTACCGGCGCAGTTTGCCACGCATCATGGACGTCTTCTACTGGCCGGTCATGGATATTTTGGTTTGGGGATTTTTCAGCACGTATCTTGAAAAGACGAGTATGACGGGGTTTAACGCGGTCTCGGTGCTTCTCGGCGCCATGATTTTTTGGGACTTGCTAAACCAGTCGCAAAAGGCCGTGTCCGTCGCTTTTCTTGAAGACATTTGGGAGAAAAACCTTATCAATATCTTTGTCGCCCCGGTCAGGGTCAGCGAGTTTCTCGGAGCCACGGTTTTAATCGGATTGGTGCGCATCGCGCTTGTTTCCGTTGTGCTTGGCGGGCTTGCGTTTCTTTTTTATCACTTCAACATTTTTGTCCTTGGCCTCTACCTCATTCCCTTTGTGGCGAACCTCCTCCTTTTCGGTTGGATTTTAGGAATTTTTACCACGGGCATTATCTTGCGCTATGGCACCCAAGCCCAGATTCTTGCCTTTGGTTTTATCTTCATCATTCAGCCATTTTCCGCCGTATTCTACCCCATCTCGGCTCTGCCGGGGGCTTTGCAAAAAGTCGCCTTCTTCCTTCCCTCCTCTCATGTGTTTGAGGGACTTCGGGCCGTGCTTTTGGGCCATGCGTTTCCTGCCGGTCCCCTCTTTCTCGCTTCTTTTATAAACATCGCGTATCTCCTCCTCGCGCTTTTATTCTTTATGGCCATGTTCCGTCGCGCCAAGATAAAGGGGCTTTTGCAAAAACTCGACTAACGGCTTCGTCTTTTTCGTTTCAACGGCCTTATTCCAATCCACTCCGCGACCACGCGACGAAGACCGAATAGAAATATAAAAATGATGAGCGCGGCCGAGAATATTTCGCGTATTACCCATTCCTCGCGCTCCACGCCCACGCGGTACGCCAAAAACATAAAAAGCGGAGTTACGAGGCCGAGCCAGGTCAAAATCCCCAAAAACCGGTACCGCACAAAGGTAAAATATCTCACTTTCATCCAGCCGCTTAAAAAGACCACGGCCAAACTAAAGTAGAGAATGAGGCGGGAGAGCGAGATTATTTTTGCCGGATTTTCATGCAGTGCCTTTTCTATGCGTTCATGTTGTTTGATTTTTCGCTCGATAAAACTCCCAAGGGGAGTGTTGCGGAGTGTGCGGCCTATACAATACACTAGGGATTCATAGGCGAGAATTACGGCAACGACCACGGATATGAATTCCCAGAGATTTATTTCTCTCCGCCGGATAAAAAGGGTTCCGATGAGTACTCCGCTCTCCCCCTGAATCGCCGTAATTACTCCGATTGTTCCAAACTTCAGAGCCGGGTGGCTCGCAATCCACAGAAGCGCCTGCTCAATAAAATTGCCCATTGGGATATTATACACTACAATAAATTTGTATATGGGTCAGGGTAAAGATGCCAGTTTGGTTTAGGGGTTAGGGTTATGGCACATATTTTTCTAACCTTACCTTTGCCTCCTCACCATACCGGCTTCCTAGCCCTTGCCCTAAACTACAATGACCATAGAAGATTTGAAACATATCATTCATTTCAAGGCCTCGCTCTCCGGAGGGGCAGGTGGACAAAACCGAGACCATCGCTCGACCAAAGTCCATATGTGGGTAAAAATTGATGAATTGCCTTTGGAGCCGCTTCAAAAGCGGCAGCTTCGCCAAAACCTCTCGCATCACGTAAATCACAAAGACGAACTCTGGGTGGAAGCTCAAAAAACACGCTCGCAAGAACAGAATCGCGACAGGGCATTGGAGCACCTTCTTTACCTCATCACGGAAGCAATAAAAGAACCGGCCCCCCGAATCCCGAATGAGCCGCCCCGCAGCGCGGAGGAGAATCGGCTTCAAGAAAAACATCTTGTTTCCCGCAAGAAGCAGGCGCGGCATGAGGGGAACTTGCCGCATGGGAATCCGTAGACGTTACGCACGATAACTAATGACTTATGACAATGACGACACTTGTCATAGTCATTGTCATTTGTCATAGTAGGAACGTATGGTGGGCGTAGCTCAATTGGTAGAGCATCAGGTTGTGGTCCTGACGGTTGCGGGTTCGATTCCCGTCGCTCACCCACGGTTAAGAACTTTTCTTGCTTTTTTGCGTATCTCATATTAATGTAGAAACGTAACCACACGCGATGTCCTATAGAGGGTTGGCTGCCCCCACGCGCACCATGGCCAACCCTTTTAGCTCTTTTCCATAAAAAGATGGGAATGCCTGTCCCCAATGTCCAACCGGGGGACAGCGCTCGGAGGGCGTCCATAACGCCCTCTTATTTTTTTATAACGATATTCGGCAGTATCAATACCCTTCTCGTCTATCTCGATGCCCGGCGGCTTCAAGGTGGCAAGTTTGCCTAAATTGTCTTGCCAGCATTTTATCCCGTGTGGTTCCGTGCACGACCTCCTTCCCGGAGGTCTTTGTCTTGCGTGAATCTTTTTCTTTGGATAGCATATAACAAAACTTGCGGGTGTCGTTCAGTGGGCAAAAAGCAAACAACTTTGCTTTTTGCGGGCGAACTTCATTAAAATATATATTCGAGTTCGCCCTGGAAGGATGACACATGTATTCGCGGGATTAGTTTAATGGCAGAACATCAGTTTTCCAAACTGATGGCACGAGTTCGATTCTCGTATCCCGCACAGAATGTTCCCGGTTTAGGGAGGCTCTCCGCTCTGACTGACTTGATAAACCGATATGCGCGAAGGAGTAGAGTGCAGGTCTACATCTGTTGGAATCTATGCCTTCTTGAATAGGAGAGAGGAGCCCCGGTACGATGTGTGCGGGGAGGTCCGCCAATGGACATACGCGCCGACCTACATGTCCACGCACTGCTCAACACCTGGATGTACGGCCGGGATGTCGCTAAGCCGTCTGCAAGACTACCGTTCTTTCTACCACCCGCATTCAATTATGTGGATTACGTCCGGGCATATTCTGCGGGAATACGGCTGCTGTTCTCGGTTATCTACCTAACCTCGCTACCTTGGCAGAACCCCATCGATCAGGTACGCCGTCTGCTTCGGCGCGAACAAGAACAAATCAAACGCAGTCGGAGACCCGAAGAAGCGCTCACACGACTCATTCAGGACGGAGAAGCATCCGCGAATCTTAGTCCAAATTAGCCCTGAAAGCGGTTCTAAAGAATGGGCACAGATCCTCCGATTGGCTAGTAGGGATGCCGGCTTCTGCCCTGGGTGGCCCCGACTGGCGTCGTTGCCGTTTTGTCAGATGCGCTACCATATAGGTGTGGGGTCACGTGGCACACGATAGCATCACAGGCTCCGGAACTGATGGTAGCTTGTGCCCGGTTGCCGTGAGCATCCGTATTCGTTCAGGGAAAGAGCAGACACCAAGGTGTGGAACGCGACTGGCTTGTGGTGTATAATAATCTTTAGCTACGTTTCAATATCGCCCTGGCTCGTGTACAGATTTAAGGTTACTCTTGGAGGATTTTCCATGAGGCGTCGTATCATCTGCATGTTAGGCGCTTTGTTCACCTTCGTAGTGGGCATAGTCCTGAATACGCCTACTGCGTTTCTTCTCCTGTGCTCAGTCTCCATCGTTTTTGTTGGCGTCGCTCTGATTCCGTCGTTCCGACGCACCCGGTGGGAACCATTGTATCCCAACATTCAGGAGACAGCCGACGGGACACTGGACCTCGACAAGGTACAGAGACTCATTCAACTCATTAACGCCGCCGTTGGTAAGGTGTATCTTGCCACTGGTGAGTTTCACCCCTATGTCTTCAATAGTCCAGCGCTTGCTCGTGCGTTGCTCCGAGCTGTTGGACGAGGGGTCGATGTGCGGGTAATCATGGGTGACCGCGCCCGCGCCCCGAAAGACCTTGAGATTCACCTATGGCAGACCAACCCGCGCTTCCTTGAAGTGGTCAAGGACTCGATCAACACAGGCAATATCGTCTTTCTCTCTGGGCGGCGAGAGAACGATCATTTTCATGTGATTGATCGAAACGTGATCGTGGAAGAGCGTCACGAGCCGAACACGGCTAATACGTGGCATTGCGCTACGAACACATGGTATCTTGGTGATCACTATTCGGCCATCTTCTTCGAGATGGAGAGGAATGGGAAGCGGCAACTTACGTTTCCGTTCTCCATTATCGGAACTGCGGCCGATTCCCCTGGATCAGCACTAGACGAAGGAATGCTAGCCAATGCCGGTGCTTGAGTGTATTAATACAGCGATAGCGCAGGTTCAGTGTATCATCACTGTGCCTGCGCTTATTGCATTTAGTGGTATATCGGCGTCTGTACTTGTGTCGGTTGAAGACAACCCGGCAAGATGGTATGGAAGACAATGGAGGTGGTGGAAGGATAGAGTTCTGGCACTCCATGTCATGGGTGTAGTCTATGGCATTGCTGCCTTGTGTGCCCTGTTGGCGCCTTTCGTTGAGCGGGGAGTGTTTGTTTCGTATGTGATGGTAGGGGGCGCAACGGTCCTTTTGACGGTGATCCTCGCGGTCATGGCTTTTAAGCAGACGATTGAGAAAAGTAGCGGTGAGAAAAGGGCGAGGGGGGGTGGTCCTGCAAGCGATCGACCTGTAGTGTGATAGATCCGCTATGCGACGGTTCCCAGAGCGGACTGTTCCCGTTGTAGGGAGGTTCGAACGGCTTCCACCAAACCGCACATCTCTAAAGAGGGAACCCGCCAATCACGGATTTTCCTTTTGTGGAGCGGGTTTCTGGACGCTTCGATGAATCAGGTGCTATGACCACCCTTGAGAGAAGTTCGAACTTAAGAAGTATAATACGCGAGAATCTTCGTGGTTTTTTGCTTGCTGACGAAAGATGCATATGCTACACTTAGTGCAGTTAGCGCGGATACTGCGGTTGGTGCAGTACCGCTTTGAAAATGAAACAGACAGAGGTCTTAGGGAAGAGACATGAAACGTGTGATTGCCGGTGATGTGTATCTCTCTACGGGATTAGCCGCGGCAAAAATCGGTGTAAGGCAAGGAGCAATGCGCAGGCTTGGCAGGATGTGGCTTCAAGATAAGAGTCCTTACTCCATCGTCGTGAGGACGTTCGTTGATCCACGAAACGGATACTTCTGGTTTTATGAAGAAGACATGTGCCGTATTAAGGACTATCTGCAGTCTTTGGTGTTAAGAAACAGAACATGAAGCGTGAGAGGAAACATCCCTGTTTTCCTTAACTGCGGGGTTTTCGCTCTGAAGATCCCCCACAGGCTCGTTGTGAGTGTGTGTTGTCATATACATCAACACAGCACAGCGACCAAGCCGTTTGCGTGAGAGACCCTCGTTTCTCATATCTTCTTTTCACCTCTCTGTTGTCAGCGAGCAAACACTGACAGCTTTCTAAGGAGTCTTTGCTATGACGAGCGTAGTGTTTCCATTTGCTTCACGAGAAGTGAAGAAACTACTTCATCATCAATTGGGAGAAAATCGTCGTCTTCATGCCCCTCCATGAGTAAGGAAGCTAAGATCACCTCCTCGCTCGTTAAAGAAGACCTTCATTACTCGACTCGTTCCTCATTCTCTGTCCATTTCTGAAATCCACAGGTGGACAGAGTGAAGAGGAAGGAGATTGCCATGAGGTCTGTTGCAGTACTGGAAACCCCGGTAGTCAGCAAAGGAGCGGGGTTCCTGTCTGGGAGGGTGTGCGTGAAGACGATTCTTCAATCAATTCCCTGGGTGCTATGCGGCGTCGCGTTTCTTGGCGGTTTTTATGTTTTTCTTGTAGGAGTCGGTGTGTTCCACAGCGAGGAATTGCAAATAGGAGGTGGTGCCATCTCTTGCATATCTCTCGCATTCTTCTGGCTTCGCACCGACATTACAGACATAAAGAAGCGCCTAGATACGCTCGATGCAGACGTTAAGAGCATCCTTTCACGCCTTGGTGGACCTCGGAAATGATTCCGATTTTTCCGGAGGGGCGGGCACAAAAGGAGATCGCCCTCTGAAAATGTGGGCAGATATGGAGGTCTGCCGACGAAGAACGTTGCGAATCTACCAAGTGAACTACACGGACATAACCCTCCTCGAAGTCATGTGAGGAGGGTTCTTTTATTATTTTTTGTCTAAGCACGCCAACCGATCTTTCCTTCCTAAACGGTATTCATGCGAATAAATTGTCTACAACCTGCGTCATCCTGAGGTGTTTTTATATGTCGTAGGGAGGTTCGAACGGCTTCTACCAAACTACACCACAAAATATTTTATCCTATTCTGTCCTCAAACCTTGCACATATGTACAAGGTTTGAGGACACTGAACATTTTGCAAATATGCAATCTTTTGAAAATCTGCTATTGTCATAGATACTAACCTTGTAACGTTACATTATTTGTACGCCCGTCAATACATTAATATCTTGATATCCGACCCCGCCAAGGCGGGGTCGGATATCCTGAAACTGAAACAAATCTCGTATTTATACGTTTTACCTTATGAAAGAGTCCGAGCTCATTTTACAGGCGAAAAAGGGGGAGGCAGAGGCATTCGGGACTCTCTACGACACCTACGCCCCGGCCATCTACCGATTTGTGCTTTTCAAGGTTGGCACAAAGAGCGACGCCGAGGATGTGACGCACCAGGTCTTTCTGAAGGCGTGGAAAAGCATGAAAAAGTATCGAGACGAAGGTCACCCCTTTTCGAGTTGGCTCTATCGCATCGCGCAAAATACGGTCATTGACCATTACCGCTCGAATCGAAGCCACGCGAATATCGACACCCTGCCGGAAGACACACTCTCTGAAATGCCCGGATTTGAAGAGAACGTAGACCGGGGACTTCAGGTAGAATTTGTCCGCCGTGCAATACGTGAACTTGACGATACAGGCCAAAACGTGCTTCTTATGAAATTCGTGAACGACCTTTCCAACAAAGAAATTTCGGCCACGCTTCAAAAAAGCGAGGGCGCGATACGGGTCATCCAGCACAGGGCATTAAAACAACTAAAAACAATTTTGGAAAAACATGCGGGAAATAATCACACAACTCACAAAGTGTAAGGAAATTACGCCCCGGGCCGGATTTATGAACGTTTCACGGCGCGAAATCCTTAGAGAGCGGCAAGACATGGCCCTTTCTTTTGATATATTCTTCCGCCCCCTCTATGTCGGCGGATTCGCGGCCCTCCTCCTTATGCTTACGCTTTCCTACGCGCTCTTTTCCGCCACAAAGCCCGCATACGCCTCTTTGGACATACAAAACATTCAGCATGAATTGGATGAACTCACAATCAGCATCAAGCTTGAAGAAATTGCCTATGGGGAATCCGCGGCAAAGACCGTTGCCTCAGCGCTTCGGGAAATTACGGATGATAAAATCCGCCACCTGAATCCCCGTCTCCTCGAAAATGAAGAGAGGTCTTTTGAGCTTCCGGAAGAAGACAAACAGATTGAAGAATTACTGAATACGGTGATATTTTAAATTGACGATGAATATAAAACATTATTTTACCATCTCTTTCGTTGTCGCAATCACTCTTTTCGCGGGGACTGCTCTTTGCGGCTCTCTCGCGCTTGCCGCGGAAAATGGGAGCGCCGAACCCAAGCCGGTTCTGAAGGCGGCCGAAGAGGTTGAAGCGAGCGTGGAGGGCCTGGTAACCGCACGCGATGAAAATATCTCAAATGACCTGGGGCTTCGCATCGACGCCTTCAAAAAAGTGATTGAGCTCTCTGTATCGGAGGCCAAGGACCTGCAGGTTCGAACGCTTCTTATCGAAAAAAGCTCAAAAGATATGGCTCTGTGGAGAGAAGAGGTGCTCGGCGAGGTAGAAAATGCGGTTCGCTTTTTCGAACTCTTAAAAAAGAAAGGTGTCGCCCATATAAAAGATGTTTCCGCGGTAAAGCTCGAGGCCGAAGAATTTCGAAAGTGGCGGGAAGAAAACTTTGCTCCCGCGCTTCGAGCCGTGAACGATTATTCCTCCTTGGCCAAGGGGCGTGAAATCGCGGGAATCGCGAAAGAACGCTCTCAAAAAATCGCGAAAGACCTTATAAAACTCGGGAAATCCGGCAAAGACGCGGCCGAACTCCAAACCCGCCTTCAAAAAGCGAATACTTCCATCACGGCCGCGGAAAAACTCCTAAAAGAAGGCGGCGCCCTTTTCCAGCTCCCCTACATTCTCCCCGTAACCACCTCTTCTTCAGAGCCCATTATAGAGAGCCCCACCTCTTCCCTCCCTATAGGTGAGGCGCCGACCTCCTCACTCGCGACCTCTTCCATGCCCATCTCTCCCGAAAAGGGAGTAGAGGCATCTGCCCCCCTATCAATAAAAGAGTTGGTGCGCTCCTCGTTTGACGAGGTAAAAG
>JBBTZM010000020.1:0-9444 GCA_038061335.1 Patescibacteria group bacterium
TGCCGACCACATGGATGGTTTCTTCTTTTATTCCTTCTTTTAGAAGATTTTGTTTTGCGGACTCCGTGGGCGCAAAGTGAATGTCCGCAAGACGCGCGATTAATTGTCGATTTATTTCTTCGGGGAAAGGCGCGAATTTGTCGTATGTGCGAAGCCCTGCCTCCACATGAGCCACAGGAGTTTTTGTGAGGAAGGCAAGAAATGCGGCGAGGAAAGCGGTCAGGGTATCCCCCTGCACCATAACCATATCCGGCTTTTCCTTTTTCAAAAATTTCATATAACGAAGCGTGCCAATGCCGCTTCCTATCCCTGCTTTTGCTTTTTGCAGAAGGCCGCTCCCCTTTCCGAGCATCCGGTCGCTTATGGAAATGGGAAACACGACATCCGGTTTTATTCCGAATACTTGGAGCGTTTCATCAAGCATTTTTCCGTGCTGGCGGAAGACGCAGACAGTTGTTTTGATGCCTTCTTTTTTAAGAGCACGAATAACCGGCGCGAGCTTAATGGCTTCGGGACGAGTGCCTATAATGATGACGATGTGTTTCATATTATTATTTTCTCCCATTGCCGTATAACCGCTTCGATCGAGAGGAATTTTCTTGCGTACTCTAAGCCATTACTGCCCATCACTTTCAAGTTCTCTCGATTATCATACATTTGAAGAATAATGTTCAAGCACGCATCCTCATCATCATAGGGTGCCGTTTCTCCACACCCTGCTTCGCGGATAATTTTATGTGCCTCGCTTTCTTTGTGGAGAAAGCCCAGCACGGGCAAGCCCGCCGCAAGATATCCCATGAGTTTCGCTGGAACTGCCGGGGTGGTATTTTTTGCGGTAAGCGTGATAAGCCCCACGTCCATTTCTTTCAGCAAATCCCGGTATTCCTCTTTCGGCGCCCAATTTTCAAAATAGACATTATTCGCACCTTCCCGCTCCTTCGTTTCCATAAGCCGCTTTTTTTCCGAGCCGTCTCCACAGACGAGAAATACAATGTCAGGATGCGACTCTTGAAGACGCGCACCAAGACGAAGAAGGATATCCAATCCTTGCGATGGTCCCATCACGCCGCCGAAGAAGACAATAAATTTGTTTTCCAGTCCAAATTGTTTCCGAAATCCTCCGGTATTCTTTGCCTTTTCAAACGGTTCAATATTAAGCCAATGAGGGATTATGGATATTTTTTCTTTCGGCACCTTTCTCTTCTCTGTAAGATATACCCGGTGCTTTTCTGATGGAGTTACGATTGCATCGCAGGACGCATACGCGCGGCGTTCCATTCTTTCAAAAAACTTGATAAGGGGTTTGTTTTTCAATATCCCCAAATCAGCCGCGTTTTGCGGGAAGATGTCCTGCACATTCAGAATATACCTTGCTCCGTATTTTTTCTTCACCTTATACGCCGTATAGGCAAGCGGGAGCGGCGGGCTATGCACTATTACGACATCGCATGTCGTAATTTTTTTTACTATGGCTCGCCAAAAAAGACGAGGCATAAGAAGCCATGAGATGCCCTTTAGCACAAACAAAACATCATGGTGCGGGAGAGTTTTGACCCGAATGACGCGGATTCCCTCTTCTTCCGCCACGCCACTTTTCACAGAAGAGGTTACAACGGAAACGCTATGCCCCCTTTTTTGAAACGCAACTGCGAGGTCGCGCATAAGCTCCGCCGAAGAGCGAAGTTCGGGAGGATACGCATCAGTGATGATGAGGATGTTTTTTTTCATATATCTTCGCGTCCACGAGCATTCGGTACCAGTATCCCTGCAAAAAGTGAAACAAACGCCCCTCGCGTCCGTCCAGAAATCCAAGACGAATGAAATACCGATAGAGGAAGTAGAGGCGCGCGCGAAAAAACATTGGGAGAGCGTAGTAAAATTTTTCCTTTTTCCTTTTTCCTTTTTCCTTTTTCTTCATAACTTCCCGCGCTTCGCGCTCCGCGTAGGCGTTGTGTTTTTCAATCCACGCCGAAATCCCATTTTTGTTATCGTCCACGAAATCATGCTTCATGCGCCCGGATACGCCCTCCAAAAGTTCCAGATGCTCGTCCACTTCCCTCTCTTCATACACTCCCTTTCCTTTGCGCCAGAGGCGCAAATGCCATGTCGGATAATAGCCGCCATACCGCACCCACTTGCCCAAAAAATACACCCGGCGTTTTAGATAATAACCGGATATTTCTTTTGGGGCATTCAAAAGCGTCTCCCGTATTTCTTTCGCAAGCTCGGGCGTGAGATACTCGTCCGCGTCAAGACGCAAAACCCAGTCGCCTTTTATATCAAGATTCCCGAGGGCCCAGTTTACTTGGTCTGCCTGGTTTTCAAACATATGCTCATAGAAACGCGCTCCGTACATGTTCGCGACATCCCTTGTCGTGTCAGTCGAAAAAGAGTCCACAATAATTATCTCGTCCGCCAAATTTTCCACGCTTTTTAAGCACGGTCCGAGATTTTTCTCCTCATTTTTGGTGAGTATGAGTACACTGAGCATGTCTCATACGATACCGAAAAACTGCTGTTTTAGCAAGATTTTTAATGTTTGGACATCGCAAGCCCTAAAAACTTGCGATGTCATTAATATGTTTTATTACGTTTTCGAATAGTCCTCGTGAGCCAGTCATCAAAAAACTCGGCGTTTGGAATCACGCAGTGGCCGCCGATGGGGCCGCGTATGGGCTGCAATATCGGACGGATCACATTCGGCTTTCCTAATTTTTTATATCCTTCATTGTAGCTGGCATTCGGAGTTGTATAGACCTCGTCAAAATCAAGCTCCTGTTCTTTGCAGATACGCGCAACTTCTTTTGCAAAAATGATGTTCCACGCATAGTAAGCGGTATCGAGAAGTTTCAAAAGTTCGGTTGTTTCGGGTTTCGGAAACGATTTTGTTTGAATTCCCAACTTGGAAAATACGACCGCCGCTTCTTTCGCTTTTTTCCCTCCAAAGTATTTTACGAAGGTTCGGATGCCTTTTTCGAGGTTCGGGTGGGGGCCAAAAATAGGGCTATGAACCGCCCCTTCCCCTATTTTTCTTGTCGTCCCTACCGGCACGGTCGAGTGGATGATAACGAGTTTCGGGCTATATTCCGCAATGTATTTTTTCGTATCTTTTTGAAAATTTTTCGTCCATGGATACGCAATGTGGAGAACCTCAAAGGAGCCGAGCAGGGAACCCTTTTTATCCCGCACGATAATTTTATGGCGGGGCTTTAAGATTTTTTGAAGCGCTCGGCCTACTTCTCCTGCTCCTATAATGAGATGGTTCATGTATATTATTCGAACTCAAACATATCTTGTATTATCTCCCATTTCTCCTGTTCCGCAAATTCAATCGCGCTTCGCGCCTCCTCTTTCTTTTCCGGAAACTCTTCTTGCATATACGCTGCAACTTTTACAAACGCCTCTTTATTTTTCTCTTCCGCAAGGTGGAAGAGCGCTATTATATACATCTCTTCGTGAAGTCGGGTCCATGATATTACACCATCTACCTTTCGCAGTACGATACCCGTAACGCGGTCCCACCGCTTCTCTCTCTTATATACCGCGAAAAGATTATTCAGGTCCGAGGCATACAAGGTATCCAATGAGGGGTTAAGCGCTTCCGCTCGAATGAACTCCCCCATTGCCCTCTCTTTGAGATTTGGGTCATCTCCGAGCGCAAGCGCGAGCCCCAAAAAATAATGCGCTCTCGCGACCTCGGGGTCAAGCGCTACGGCACGCTCCGCTGTCTTTATCGCTTCCTCGAATTTCCCCTGTAGTCCCGATACCTGCGCCAAGAGATAATATATTTCTTGTCTTTTCGGAGCGATCTCCGCGAGCTTTTTGAGTTCTTCCTCCGCCTCGCCGTACAACATATCGTTTTTGTCCGCTTGCCCCAAAGCCACGCGCGCGTACCGGATACCGTGCCGGATGTCTTGCGGTTCTTTTTCCGCGAGAGAACGCGCTTCTTCTCGAACGAGATCTCCGATACCTGTCTTCATTATAAGATCAGGTCGATTGTCCATATAGAAGTCAAAAAGATTTGCTTCTGCCTCCGCGCGCACAAACGTATCTTTGGCAACAACTTTTTTTAGTAGCAGAACCGGATCATCCGCTCCTCTTGCCTCAAAAAGTATCTTTAATTGCCTATACGGCAACACGTTTCCATAATAGAAAGCAAGAGCCATAAACACTCCCGCTCCCGCGGCTCCTATTTTTGCCAAAAGATTCGAACGATATGGTGTATTTTCTTTTTTTGGTTTCTCTTCATCCTTCTCTCTTCCAACCATATATCCTAAGAACGCCATAAGCCCAATCCACGACACAAACTGGTCGGGAGCAAACATGGCTTGCACAAGATACGCGCTTCCGAACGCGAGCGTAAGAGGTTTTTTATACGTCCTATCGTTCCGCACAACAAAGAGAACGCTTCCTATGAATCCTAAAAATATGATTCCACCCACTATGCCTTGCGCTACCACGACGTCAATGATTTTATTGTGCGCCCTGTCAAACCATGTTTCGCCATATCGCGCCGCCTTTGGATTGTAATGCGCGGACGACGCGAGAATAAAATGTTCTGGTCCCCATCCTATAAATGGTTTTTCCTGAAACGCTTGCCAGCCCGCCTCCCACATCGTAAGGCGCGTTTGTATTGAACCGCTTCTCTCTCCTGCAAGAATTTGGAGACGCGCACCTTCTCTCCAAATGCCGATCACTCCGATCATACAAACAATCGCCGTTCCCCATATAATTTTTTTCCCGAATTTCCGAACCGCAAAGACAAATAAAAAAACGACGACTCCCGCTCCAAGCCCCAAAATCGCGCCTCGAGTTCCGGTTATTATGATCCCGCCTACGGCAAAAGGAATGAACGAGAGAGCGACATGCCACCATATTCCCTTTGTTTTACTTTCTTGCATCACAATCCACGCGACTGCGATTAAAAACAAAAAATGTTCGGCGAGAAACGCGGCGTTTCCGATGGATGAAGTTACCCTCGCGGCGCCTTCCCATTTTTCCGCGAACGCGCGAAAGAGCACCACATATCCGGAGAAAAGAAGGCATTTCAGAAAAAAAAGCCGCTCTTTCCGCGTGAGAAAGAACGCCAACAAAAAGAAAAATATGAGGTAATGAAAGACCCCAAAAACGCCCTCGCCCCGTTCGAGCGTACCCCAGAAGGCCCTCGTGGGATTCACGGCAAAAAGCGCGCTCACAGCCATCGATACCAAAATAAAAATAAATGCGAGCGTAACCGGATGGTGTAACGTCCCCCGTAGTTCGCGGAGAATGTCCTTCTTTCCGAAAACAATTTGGAGCGCGAGAAAAAGCACTGCTCCTTCCACAAGGAGCCGAAACACGATAATCTTTCCCGCAGTCGCGCCAAACTCCGTAAACCTCCATTCAATAAGAGGAACAAACGCGACGCCAAAAATACAAATCCTCACAAGCGAGTTCATAGAAGATTTCGATACGACTCGAACCATCGGGCGGCTATGTTCGACATTTCAAATCGCTCTTCTACCAGTTTCCTCCCCGCCCCTCCCATCCGGCTCCCGAGCGTGGGAGTATTCAAAATTTGAAGAATCGCCTCGGCAATTTCTTTTTCGTCTTTTTTTGTCACAATACCCGCGCCGTATTCCTTCACAAGCGAGGCGACTCCTACACGTTCGGTGAGGACGACCGGCAGTTTCATATACATTGCCTCAACCGCGGCCATACTAAAATTTTCCGAGTACGACGGCAACACGAAGACGTCGCTCTCTTGTAAGGCCGCTATTTTATCATTTCCGGAAATCATTCCGGTAAAGAGAACTTTATCTTGTAATTTGAAATTAGAAATTAGAAATTTGACATTTTTGCCGTATCCCTCGTCGTCGCTCCCCGCGATGACGAGAATCGCTTCCGGCTTTTGTTTCGCCACCTCGGCGAATGCGGGAATCAGGGTATCCAGCCCTTTTTTCCAGCTGATGCGGCCAAGAAACAAAATTATTTTTTTATCGCCCGGTATATTGAATTTTTTTCTGAACATGCCCTCCTCTCCGGAACTTTTGAATTCGCTTGTTTCTATTCCATTCGGAATAATAATGGATTTTTTGAGCGGAAGTTTGTAATGCAGATATTGGATTTCTTCCTCTTTTACCGTGAAATGGACCGCGGACGCCTCTTTTAATGCTCTTTTTTCTACCAGACGAATATACATTTTTTTTTCAAACGCGCCCTTCAGTTCCAAGGGCTCCATCAAATTTCCCCGCGGGGAAATAACGAACGGCTTTTTGTATTTTTTCGCGTAGCAGGCCCCAAGCACCGATGCAAACAAAAATGTCGAAGTAACGTGAATAACGTCAAATTCACGCATATGTTTTTTGAGCGCGATGTGCAAATTTTTTGAATATTCCCAATGGCGCGGCAAGAAGGCGGGCAAGATGCCCACCCTCCAGTACTCCCAAATTTTTGGGAATGATGCGGGGAAATACCAGACCTTCACCCCGTCAACGAGGACTTCTTTTCCGGTTTCGACCTTCCCTTCCACGTCAATGTTTGTGGTATAAACCGTGACATCCGCCCCCATTTTGACAAGCCACTTATTCAGGTTATGGACGCTCCAAATCGGCCCGCCACGATTATACGCGGGCAAGTAAGTTGGAACTATGTGGAGTACCTTCATGAAAAATCGCGGAATAACGCGGAATTTTACGCAGAAAGACGCGGAATTTCTTTTCTTGCAGTATCATATACTCTTCGTATTATTTCAACACCCCCAGGTTTACCGAAATTAACCAAAAAGCCCACTTTATAATTTGAGCCCTTCAGATATTGCCAGAATTGCTGAATGTCGCCACGCGTTAATATGGGCTTGCACTTCATCTCAATTAAAATTATCTCCTCTACCACGACATCAGGAATATATATGCCTACTTTTTTACCCTTGTAATAAATGTCAATCCTTTTTTCGTTCTCAATTTTAAGGCCCTGATCAATTAATTCTCTTATCAATGCTCGATGGTACACCTTCTCCTTAAATGCGCTGCCGAATTCTTTATAGACATTATATACGGCTCCTCGCACTTTATATGATTCTTCTTGATATAATAATTCTGCCATACATTTTCTGCGTATTTCCGCGTCAGTTTCCGCGTTTTTCAGCGAGCGCCTTCAGTTTAAAGAAGGCGCCTATGAAAAACCAGAGCGGGACCAAAACCGCGTAGTCATTCAATGTCTGCCCATGCATAAAGGTGGATCGAAGAAGCACGGCAAGCGTGAATATAAAAATAGCGACTCCAAGGGCTCTCATTTCCAAATCCTTAATTATTTTTATCCCTTTTACCATAGCAAGGCCGATACTCCCCCACATACAATAAAACGTCGCGAGCCCTATAATACCGAGCTCGAAAAGAAGATTTCGTATTCCTGTCTCTCCCAATGACTTTTCGTAGGATGCCTTTTGCCGACTCCCCACATATTCGATCCCCTGCGAGAAGGAGCCGGCGCCATTCCCAAACCACGATACGCGCCTCCACACCTCTTTCATTTCTCCCGCAAATATGTGAATTCGGCTCGTGGCAATCATGGGAATACTTTCTTTCACCTGAAAAGAAACGACGCTCCGAAACGAGGGAAGGGCCCAAAAAAGGGCAAGGACCGCGAATATCCCCGCGAGTATTTTGTAATTTTTACGCAATACAAAAAGCGCGATGCCCCCGATAACCGAAAGCGCGAAGGCCGAACGGCTTCCGCTAAGAAGAACGCCCGCGAAGGCGAAGAGGGTTGCCGGACTTTTCACCGCGAGACCTATAAAAAAAAGAAGCATGGACACCATGCCGAAACGCTGGACGCTTCCAAAAAGAGAGCTCGTAAGCCGTATGGACTCCGGAGCGCCGGCATGAAACGCGTTCCCTCCCCCAAACGGGCCAAGAATAAAAGAGAGAGCATTGGGAAACATAATCTCCAGACCAGAAAAAAACGCGAGCGGAATCGCCGCCCACAGAAGTGCGCGACAAAACTTCAACACTTCTTCTTTTGTGGCGAACGCGTGATACCCAAGCCACACAAGCGGAATAAACCAAAAATAATTTCTGAACCCCACAATCCCCGCTCCGAGACCTCCGGAAAAGGGCCCAAAAACACTAACAAGAAACACGGCAAAAAAAAGTATAGAGGGAAACAAAAACAACGGACGCCACAGAGACATTTTTTTTACTATACAATCAGTAATAAATAAAACGTAGGCAAAAAGAAGAACGATATCCAACACAAGCATGAGCTGCCACGGCTCGGTTGGTATGAGTTTTCGTACCGCGTCTCCGACAAGGAGCCACATAAACACCCCGTACACAAGGGGTCGCCAGAATCCTCCAATTTTTTTTATCAAAAATTTCCAATCCGCGACAAGGCAAAGGTGTATAAGATAGGCGAAAACGCCAAGCTTTACTGCCCCGGCAAAAACAGAGACGACATCGTTTTCCATGCCCTTTATAAGGTCCGGCCAGAGGAGGGCGTAGAGCATAATCCCCCCGGGCGCGCGAGAGAGCGAGGAGATGCAAAAATCAAATAAAAACCGAAATAAAAAACCAATCAAAAATAAACCGCCCATAATTCCCCAAACGCCGAAATTCATATAGAGGTCGCCGACCATGGTCGGGCCCACGTTCGTGTTGAAATCAAAACTATTTATGATGCCGTACCGCCTGCCAAACTCATTTCCGCGAGGAGAGATAATCGGCTTATCTTTCCAGATGAATCTTGGCGGACCCAAGCTTACAAAAATATTCAGCAAACTTTTTCCGTATGAATACTGTTCGGTTTTTTCAATGATGGCGGACACCACCACATTTTGAGAAAATCTTCCTATCGTAGAATCCAATATCACTTGGCTTGGCTTTGATGTTTTTAACGCAGAGCGCATGTCACCCGGTCTTTCAATAAAAGATCCCACGGGCATTACCACCATTACATTAAACGCTAATACCGCAACAAAATGTTTCCAGCTTTTTTTGTGCGCATAGTGTCGCACAACCGCGTATATCATTATCACCGTAATCACAGGGAGGCGATTTCCCGTTAAAAGTCCGCTTACAACCTCAAGCGTAAGGAGGGACCAACTTATTCTTCCCCATATTCTACGCGAGGCATTTTCCTCTTTTACAAGCTGAAAATAACGAGTAAAGGCGAGCGCGACTAGCACAAACCCGGGAATCGCGAAGTAGCCGGTAAACTGCCCAAACCCGGGGCTGTTTATGCTCCCAAAGAGCGGCTCAAAATGAAATACTCGTGTGGAGATAAAATAATGGCCGTTCAAAAACATAATGACTTTCCCCGCGAGAGTTACACAGAGGAGCGCCGTGAACGTCCAAAATATATTTTTTTCCTTCCACGGCTTGTCCAACCCAAGGCGGGGAAACGTATTCTTCCGCGACCTCACGGCCCTATATCCAAGCGCGAAAGAAACGAGCCCGAGAATGAGAA
>JBBTZM010000021.1:0-1452 GCA_038061335.1 Patescibacteria group bacterium
AAAAAGTTCGCTTTCTAAACTTTTCTTCGTGCAAAAGTTCGCTTTGCGTACTTTACCCCCACACCAATATTTGGTGTGGGGGTTTAGTTCAGTAAAGCGACGATATTCAACGCCGTATCAACTTCCGCGCTCTTTTATAAATCCTGTCCCGCAAATCAATAACGTGGACAATAATTTCCATTTTTTTCTGGTCTATCTCATATACAACCCTCCATTCGCCAACCCGCAACTTAAAAAACCCGGAAAGCGGGCCTCCAAGGGGGAACGGGATAACGGCAGAAAAATTTTCACGAAACCACAGGAGTTTTTCTGAAACTCTTTTGCGCACCGGAGGGTCAAGCGAATCAAGGTCTTTCTGGCCAATAATCGTAAAAACAAAACGCCAACTCTCCATGATACAGGGAGATTATCAAATGTACTTTGAAATTACTTCGTCAAAAGGAATCACCTTCCCCTGCCGCCGCGCAACGATTGATTTTTCAAGTTTCTTCAAAAATTTTTTGTCCAACTCTTTCCCGTAATCAGGGTCGGATAAAATCTCGCGAAAAACACTCAAGATATGCTCACGAATTATAAATTGCGTGGATTGCGCTGTTTGTACCATGTATCAAACATACCATATTTTCGATTTTTCTACAAATTTCTGTATGCATCCACTGGCTGCGCCGATGAACATCCGGTAGAACCCGGAGTACAACCATTAAAAAACATTCCGACGTTCTCAAGAACGTCGGAATGTTTTATCCCTCAATTTTTATAAACAGACCTCCCGCCTATTTCCTCGCCTCCACCTTCGCCATCCTCTCTTCAAGGCGTGGTACCTGCCGCGCAAGCGATTGATATTCCATCTTCGTTTCCTCGTACAACTTGATAAGCTTATCCAGTTTGGTAAAAAGCTCGCCTGAGTTGTCCTTCATTTCTTTTACGTCCTTCTTTACCTCCGCGAGGTCATAATACGGGCAAGACCGTCAACCGCCTCCCCCACAATCTGCTGGGACCAAGTCCCCTCCAACTTTATCCGCCCGGGGATTCGGTGAAATATACGGGCACCACGTACCGGCCAATCTGCTGGAAGCTTGAGCCACTCACGAATTTCAAAAAGAGGATAGTAATGTAATCCGCCGACGTGTAGGAGCCGCCCGAGATGATAAACGTCACAGTGCCCGAGGGAGGGAAATTCGCGCCCGAGGGATAGTAGGCATTCCGAAATCCTCCGGAACACTGCGTGCTTGTGGAATTGCGGAGCGAGGGCTCGGCTGTGGTCTGCGGGCTCTGGCACCCGGTGTATTGAACGGATAGACGGGAGAGTCCGTCATTAAAAATCGCGGATGTGGACTGGCTGCCCTCCCCCTTGTCCGGCGCGGCAGTGTTTACATAAAACGCCGTGATGGTCCAGAGGTTGGGAACCAAAGTTGAATACGTGTCGAAATCAAACGCAACCTCTCTTACGCT
>JBBTZM010000022.1:0-23449 GCA_038061335.1 Patescibacteria group bacterium
AGAAATGGGAAGGCCTGTTATTTCCGAGACCACGTGAAGAGCGAATGTTGGCCTCGACCCCAGAACAAGCACCCGAAACATCCGATCATGTCCTCCGACTGAAGATATTTCACTCTCTGCGAAATCTCGACCTTGCTTCATCGTCAAAACTCCTTATGAAAAAGTAAACAGACTCTGGAAGCATTATACCATGTCTAGCGGATTACAAACTTTTCAACTCCAAAAAAAAATTCTATACTAAAGAGCATGAAACCCACCGTCATCCTCTACCACGCGAATTGCCCGGACGGGTTTACTGCCGCCTGGGCCGCGCGGAAAAAATTAAAGAACAAAGCCGACTATCTGCCGGTAGAGCACCAGACCCCGCCCCCCCAAGGATTGGAAGGGAAGACCATTTATATGCTGGACTTTGTCTATCCGCCGGAAATCGTAAAAGCCCTTGCCGAAAAAAACGAAAAAATCATTATCATTGACCACCACACTTCGGCCTCCCGTTCCATTACCTCCCTAATTCGTACGAATAAGGGATATAACAATATAGAAACCATCGCAGAGGATGAAAATTCCGGGGCGGTTTTGGCATGGCAATATTTTCATCCAAAAAAGCCGGTGCCGCAGATTGCCAAATATGTGGAAGACGGCGATTTATGGAGGTTCAACCTCGATAGATCGAAAGAAATTCTTGCGGTCATTGACGACGAAAACCATAATTTCAAAGCATGGGACGCGCTCGCGAAAAAACTGGAGCGCCCGAAAACGAAAAAGGAAATCATACGCAAGGGGAGCATTATATTGGAACACAACAAACGCGCCATCGGCAAAATCACATCAAAAGCAAAAGACGTAAAACTTGCTGGATACAAAGCAAAAGTAGTAAACAGTCCCGTATTTCCCTCGGAAATCGGGAACGAACTGGTAAAGAAGGGCGCGAAAATCGGGATAATCTGGTATGATGATAATAAGAAAATAAAGGTTTCGCTCCGCTCAAAATCCGGGGGCAGGGTAAACGTGGCAAAAATCGCCGAGGAATTCGGCGGAGGCGGCCACAAGTCAGCCGCAAGTTTCCGTATGCCGAAAAACTTGAAGCTCCCGTGGGAATAAATCACTCAACAATTCCATGGAATTGTTGAGTAACAACACATGGGTAAAATAGTGATATACACCGACGGCGGGGCGAGGGGGAACCCCGGCCCTGCCGCAATCGGGGCAGTAGTTGGCGCAAAGGAATATGCCGAAACTATAGGGGAAGCAACCAACAATGTCGCCGAGTACAAGGCGGTTATTATGGCTTTGAAAAAGGCAAAGCAACAGGTCGGGAAAGAAAAGGCGAAAGAAACGGAACTGGAAGTGCGCTCGGATAGCGAACTTATGGTGAGCCAGCTGAAGGGCGTATATCAAATTAAAAACGAAGACCTCGGCAAACTTTTTATTGAAGTTTGGAATCTAAAACAGGACTTCAAAAAAGTGGAATTTACACTTATCCGACGGGAACAAAATAAGGAGGCGGATAAATTGGTGAACCTGGCACTTGACAAAAAATATCTTTTATAATAAAAATAAAAACAGAACATCGCACAAGGAGAACGAATGAAAACGCTGTTGCGCGTTTTGCTTTTTATCATTGCCTTTGCCGGAATTCTTACATTCCGGGCAAACAAGGACACCGATAAAAGGCAAAATTTTCCGACTCTTGTCCCGCTACCAAAACTTACGCGGGAAGCAAAAAAATCTCTCGTGAGGCGGGTTGAAATTTCTGCCTATACGAGCAAGGTGGAGGAGACCGACTCCACTCCTCATACTACGGCCGCGGGCACCAAAACCCGTAGGGGAGTCGTTGCCGCTAATTTCCTCCCGTTCGGGACCCGTATCCACATTCCTGAAATCGCGGGCTCCAGGGTCTTCACCGTAGAAGACCGAATGAACCGGCGATATCGGAAACACGTGGACATCTGGGTTCCTAAAATTTCCGAAGCACGGAACATCGGACGCCGAAAGGTAGCCATTGTTATTCTTTCAAAGTCCTGATTTTTCATGCTTCCAAGATTCCCAAGGCCCGCGCATATATGGCGGGCCTTTTCTTTTCGAAAAAACGTGATATAATAATATAGTCGGTAAGTCAAGCGATAGCCCCGCCTTTGGCGGGGAGGAAAGTCGGGACATCAGGCCGTTGTTCCGCTTTTGCCTCACAACGGCTGATATACGAATGTACAAATCAAATACGAATATACGAATTTGTATATTCGTACAAAATTCGTAATTTCGTATATCAGCGAAGTCGCGGAGCGAAAGCGGAGCGACGGCGCGCGTAGCGGATAATTCCCGCCGTTCGTAAGAATAGAGGTGCGAACAGAGACGCTCCGCGGCGAAAGCCGAGGAGGGACCCAATCCCAACGTAGAAGGTCCAACTCCGCCATAGGGACAAAAAAGCGGAGGTGCAACGGCAAAACCCTTACGTTGATGCAAGGCCGCGCCCTCGCGCGAAGCGCGAGGGAGAGCCGCAAGATTCCGAGGGCAACCGAGCCACGAAAAATCGCTTTGCGATCTCGTGGCCACGCAATGAATCAAGGATTCATTTTGCGTGGGAACCAGATAAATTGTCGCATAAACAGAATCCCGCTTATGACTTACCGACATTAGAATGCCCGCCCATCTGGCGGGCATTGCGGTACCTGCTATAATTAAACACATGCTGAATCAAGATAAAGATATTTCATACATGGGCCGGTGCGACTTCCGCGGGAAAAACCAACTCTTCGGAATAAAACGAAAAGACAGACGCCAGCACATGTACGTTGTGGGAAAAACAGGTACCGGAAAAAGTACCTTCATGCACAACCTTATAGTGCAAGACATTGAAAAAGGCGAGGGCCTTGCCCTTGTTGACCCGCACGGAGAACTTGTGGAGAGCGTCATGGAAAAAATTCCGGAATACCGGCGGGACGACATTATCTATTTCAACCCCGCGGACACGGATTATCATATCGGCTTTAACCCCTTGGAAATCCCGGACCCCAAGTACAAGCACCTGATTGCCTCGGGCATCATGAGTATTTTTACAAAACTCTGGGCAAATGTGTGGTCCGCTCGCATGGAATATATTTTGAACAATGCGATTCTCGCGCTCGCGGAAAATCCCGGTTCAACGCTCCTCGGCATAAATAGAATCCTGGTGGACAAGGAGTACCGCCAGAACATTATCCAAAACGTAACCGACCCCGTAGTCCGCGCCTTCTGGGTGCACGAATACGAGGAGTGGCGCGACCAGTTCCGAAACGAGGCCATCGCTCCTATTCAAAATAAAGTGGGCCAGTTTCTCTCAACCTCGCTTATCAGAAACGTGGTGGGTCAGGAAAAAAGCACCCTTGATATCTTCAAGGCGATGAACGAAGGCAAGGTACTCCTCTTCAACCTCTCCAAGGGGAAAATCGGAGAAGACAACGCCGCCCTCCTCGGCGCCCTGCTTATTACAAAAATCCAGCTCGCGGCCATGGAACGCGTCCGCATTCCGGAAGAAGAGCGCGTTGATTTTTATCTTTACGTGGACGAGTTTCAAAACTTTGCCACGGACTCCTTTGCGAACATCCTCTCCGAAGCGCGAAAATACCGCCTAGACCTTATCCTCGCGCACCAGTACATCGGCCAGCTTACGACCGACACCTCGACTAAGGTTCGCGACGCCGTGTTTGGAAACGCCGGAACGCTCATTATGTTTCGGGTGGGAGCGACGGACGCGGAGTTTCTGGAACCCGAGTTCGAGCCGGAAATAACGCCCGAAGATATGGTAAACCTCCCAAACTATCACGCCTACCTGAAGCTCATGGTGGACGGCATCACCTCCCGCCCGTTTTCCGCAATCACTCTTCCGCCTTTCAAAATCCCAAATACCGTCATGAACACCGAAGAAATTATCGAGGCATCGCGGAGAAAGTATGCTCGACCAAAGGAAATCGTGGAGCGGGAAATTTCGGAATGGGCAAGCACCACGACCATGCCCGCGAAAGTAACGGCCACCTGTGATGTGTGCGGCAAAGAAACCATTCTAAACTTCGAACCCACGCCGGGCAAACCCATTTACTGCATTGACTGCCTGAAAAAAGTAAGGGAAGGAAAAATTACGGCAATTCCCGAAGAACGCCATTTCAAAAAAATGCAGGAAAGGTACAGGGCGAACCTCGCGGATATCGGCATAGACATAGAGGAAGAGCACGTACGGAGAGAAGAAAAGAGAGGAGATGAGAGACGGAGTGAAAGGCCCGGAGAAAAAAGGCAAGAGAAAAAAAGAGAAGAAAGGAGACCTATGCGCAACCCACCACCCCCACCCATTCAAATTCAAACGAAGAAATCCGTGATAGATGCTCTTGAGGAAAAATTTGGAAAGATACAAAAAGAACAAAAGGAAGAGCTCACTCTTTTAAATCTCTCGGCACGCGATGCAAAACCAAAAGAAAAAAATCAGCGGAAACCGCTGGAAGACATTGAGGACCTGAAGGCATCTCTGCGCGAAGCCCTCTCAAGACGCCGCGAGAACTAATTTTCAACTTTTCCGTACCCGTTCCACGTATTCGCCCGTTTGCGTATTCACCCGGATAATATCTCCCGCCTCGATAAAAAGCGGGGTCGCGACTTCTGCTCCGGTTTCAAGAACAACAATCTTGCTGCCTCCGGCAGAAGTATTTCCTTTTATTGAGGGCGGCGCCTCCGTAACTTTCAAATCCATTTTCACGGGCAATTCCACCGCGATAATTTTGTCTTTAAATTTTTGCGCCACAACATCAGTGTTTGATTTCAAAAATCCCGCCTGTTCGCCCAAAAAAGCGCGCGAAAGAGAAAGGCGTTTTGATTTGTCTTTGGCTTCGTGAAACCAATATTCACCCTCCCGTTCGTAAATAAAGATGACGGGCAGGCGCTCCACTTCCGCTTCTTCGTAGGAATCACTCGCGTGGCCCGATTCCGTAACCGTGGAGCCCGTGATTACATTTTTAATTTTCAGCTGTACCACGGCCTTCCTCTGTTGCATACGCACAAAATCCGCCTGTATGACCTGCCACGGCTCTCCATTCCTTTGAAAAACCATGCCCGGCCGAAGCTCCGTATATGAATACGCCATGGGGAATAGGATAAATAAAAACAATTGAAAACGCAAGAGAAACAACGTATATTCAAAACGTCTAATATGTCAAAAGTCAAAGGTCAAATGTCAAATGTTTTCGTCGGCCTCTCGGGGGGGGTGGACTCCTCGGTGGCCGCTTATTTACTCAAAAAACAGGGCTATGCCGTAACCGGCGTTTTTATGCATTGCTGGAGTAGCGGTAGTTCCTCGCATTCGCTCGGAATCACCCACTCGTCATCACTCGGGGTGAGTTGCGAGGAAGAGGACGCGGAATACGCCCGCCGCGTTGCAGAACGCCTCGAAATCCCTTTTTATGTATTCGACTTCAAGGAGGAGTACAAAAATCGAGTCGTGGAATATATGCTTGAGGGATACAGAAATGGAATCACGCCGAATCCGGACGTGATGTGCAATAAGGAAATAAAATTCGATATATTTCTCCGTGAGGCGCTCACAATGGGCGCGGATTATATCGCGACAGGACACTATGTGCGGATATCAACGAATAACGAATTAAAAACGAATAAACGAATAAACGAATTCATCATTCGTAAATTCGCAAATTCGAAAAAAATTCGTTATTCGCTGATGACCGCTCGCGACAAAAACAAAGACCAAAGTTATTTTCTCTGGACATTAAATCAAAAGCAGTTACAACACTGCCTCTTCCCTATAGGGAATTATCTGAAGCCCAAAGTCCGAGAAATCGCGAAAAAAGCCGGATTACCCACCTGGAACAAAAAGGATTCCCAGGGTATCTGCTTCTTGGGTAAAGTAACGATTGATGAATTTTTGAAGCAATACATTCCTTCCAAAAAAGGAGGGGTGAAAGACGAGAAAGGAAATGTCTTGGGAACTCACGATGGCGCATGGTACTACACCATCGGCCAACGCCACGGCTTGGACCTAAAAAATGCAAAGACGCCGGAAACGAAGCCACATTATGTTGTATCTAAAGACATAACGACAAATACCATCGTAGTTGCCGAAGGAGATAAAAACCTCGCGCTTTATCAAAAAGAACTTATACTTTCAAACGTAAATTTCATTAATCTAGGACATTCTGACGTTCTTGAGAACGTCAGAATGTCCAAAATAGAAATTTTAGCACGAGTACGTTATAGGCAGCCGCTTCAAAAAGCAAAACTCATACCTTTTACCTTACAAACGTACAAACTAATTTTTGAAGAGCCGCAAAAATTTATTGCTCCCGGCCAGTCCGCGGTGTTTTATTCCAAGGCAGGGGAACTCATAGGTGGTGGTATAATAAAAGAGTAAATCCCTCACCCTTCAGCAATTGCGTGTGTAACGTTATTTTTCAATATTACTGAAGGGTGAGGGATAAAGGTCGCGCTACAAGCCCTATGATAAGAACTCTCTTATGGTATTCATCTACGCCAACTGCAAAAGCACGGACCATGCACGAAAAATCGCGACGGAACTCATCAATAACCGCCTTGCCGCCGGAGTTGATGTTTTTCCCATCTACTCCGTATTTCGCGAGCACGACACGGTACGGGGAGTGAACGCCGCCACCATGGTCATTAAAACCGAAGAGTCCAAAATTCAAGAAGTCGGGGACATCATCCGTACGATAAACCCGGAAGGCGCGCCGCACATCATCTCGTTCACTCCTTTCCGCATCAACCCGGAAACAAAAGAATGGCTTCACGCGTGCGTCGGCTAAATCACATAACCTCGACATGAGGGCGTATGATATTTTTTTCTTCTGCTGCTTCTTTTTTCTTTTTGGAATTCTCCTTTCCTCTTTCGGTCTAAAAGAGGAGATACTCATTTTTGTTCTCGCCGGATTTTTCGCGTTCCTCGTAGGCGCCGCATTTTTCAAAAAACGTTTTTACATTATTCTCGCGTTCCTTCTTTTCGCGATTCTCCCGGGCGCGCTCTATTACACCAACTATCAGGAAACACATTCTCGAATGGTAATACCTTTTGATGAAAATATCGGGTGGAGAGGACGAGTCGGTTCTCCTCCCGAGAGGGGAGGTAGGCAGACATTCACGCTCAAGCTTCTACCGCCGCGCAAGGGGAACATTCTTATTCAAACCGCTCTTTACCCCGAATATAGGTTTGGAGAAATAATAACTTTTAGCGGAAGCATACAAAAAACTAAAGGCGATTACGGTTCATATTTGGAACATACGAAAGATATTCGCGGCATATCCTATTTTCCAAACTTGGAAAAAAGAGAGGGCGCAACCACGTGGCGCGGGCTTCTTTTTGGAATAAAAGAGCGTTTTCTCCTGAGTTTTCGAAACACGCTTCCCTATACCGAAGCCGCGTTCCTCGGCGGTATCACCGTGGGGGAGAGGGAGGAGTTCAGCAAAGAGTTCAAAGACGCCATGTCGCGGAGCGGCACGAGCCATCTCGTCGCGCTTTCGGGATACAACATCATCATTATCTTGAACATTCTCGGTGGATGTATCACCGGTATCATGTCCCGGAAAAAGGCTTTTTGGGTAACCCTTACGATAGTCCTTGGATTCGTACTTATGACCGGAGCCGAGGCCTCCGTGGTCCGGGCCGCAATCATGGGTATTCTTGTCGCAGTCGCGCCTTTTCTGGGGCGACTATACGCCCCGCGAAACTCCATTATTCTTACCGCGCTCTGCATGGCGCTTTGGAACCCTGAGATTCTTCGGCACGACCTGGGCTTCCAACTTTCATTTCTCGCCCTTCTCGGCATCATCTACCTTGCCCCCGCGCTCTCGCGCCTATTCCGCTTCAAAAACAAAGGATTCCTGAACTGGAAAGAAAATCTCATACTGACCCTTTCGGCCCAACTCATGGTAACCCCGCTTTTGGTCGCGATATTCGGTGGGGTCTCCGCGCTCTCGCTTCTTTCAAATATCCTTATTCTCGAATTTATCCCTTTCACCATGTTTTTAGGGTTCGTTCTGGGGGCGGTTTATCTCTTTTCACAAACTATTGCCACTCTCATCGCATGGGTTACTCTTGTTCCATTAAAACTTGAACTCGGTATCATACAAGTGTTTTCCATTTTTACTCTTCCCCTTGCTCCGGTTTTTACGATAGGCGGGGTTTTTCTATACTACCTTGCCATGATATTTCTTATTTGGCGCGCCACAAAATTCAATACCTTTATTCGCGCGAATTAGGGATGTACGGGCATGAAAAAATTCCTAAAAAAATATAAAAAAGAAATTACGTTTTTTGTTTTGTCGCTTATTCTCCTAAACCTCGCGCTCTTTATTCACATGGCGCGGCTCATGAGAAACGACAAGCTGCTTCGCGTTTATTTCTTGAATGTCGGGCAGGGAGACGCTTCGCTTATCACCTTGCCGGGCGGGGCGCACATCATGGTGGATGGCGGCCCGAATCCGCAGGCAACGCTGGAAGAACTCTCAAAAATCCTTTCGCCATTCAAGAGGACGATTGACCTCATTACCTCATCGCACCCGCAGCAAGACCACATTGGCGGTTTGCCTGAAGTGTTTCGCAGGTACCGCGTGGGCGCGTATATCTCAAACGGCGAAAAAAACGAAATCGGAGTATATGACGCGCTTATGGAAGTATTGGGAAAGGAGGGTATCCCGAATATAGTCCTCTCGCGCGGAGATAAAATTCGCTACCGCGATAGCGTAATTGAAGTTCTTAACCCTCCGCGTCGGTCTATACAGAGCGATTTGAATGAAAATTCCCTTGTATTATTATTGCGCTCCGCTTCTACCACCGCGCTTTTCACCGGCGACATCGGAAAAACAACCGAAGCAGGTTTAGAAGTCGGACTTCTAAACATCTTGAAGGTGCCGCACCACGGCTCCAAATACTCCTCAAGCCCGAAGTTTCTGAAGGCCCTAAAACCAAAAATCGCGGTTATTCAGGTCGGCGAAAACCGCTTTGGCCATCCGACAAAAGATGCTTTGAAACGTCTGGAGAATGTCGGCGCAAAAATTTTCCGCAACGACGAGGATGGGACAATTCAAATCATTTCGGATGGAAAAGTGCTCAAAATTACAAAAATAAAATGAGTATTGAAACTTTCAACTTTTAACCTTAAACTTATAACTAATGACAAGAACCTACTCTAAAGACATCGGGAAGGAAGAAGGGAAGGAAATAACTCTGAAGGGCTGGGTGAATTCACGGCGGGCTCATGGGAAACTCATCTTTATAGACCTGCGCGACAAGGAAGGCCTGGCGCAGGTGGTGTTCACCCCGGAACACGCCGAGGTACTGAAAAAAGCCGATACCCTGCGTCCCGAGTGGGTCGTGGAAATCCAGGGTAAGGTCGTGCCAAGGCCGGAAAAACTTATAAACAAGGACCTGCCCTCCGGCACGCACGAAGTTCAGGCAACGGGCCTTCATATTTATACCGAGGCAAAGACCCCGCCTTTTGATGTTACGACGGATGGAAAAGAAATCGGCGAGGAGCACCGCATGAAGTATCGCTATCTCGATTTGCGGCGGCCCCGTATGCAGGAGAATTTGCGTATGCGGGCAAAAATCGAAAAACTGATTCGAGATACTTTTACCGAAGAAGGGTTCGCGGAAATCGAAACCCCGTATATTTCAAAGTCCACGCCCGAGGGCGCGAGGGACTACCTTGTGCCTGCCCGCCTGCACCCGGGAAAATTTTATGCTTTGCCGCAATCCCCACAGCAGTACAAGCAACTCCTTATGGTGGCGGGCTTTGAAAAATATTTCCAGATTGTGCGTTGTTTCCGCGACGAGGACACAAGGGGAGACAGGCAGCCGGAATTTACCCAACTCGATGTTGAGATGAGTTTTGTACATCAGGAGGACGTACTCGCGCTTATTCAAAAAACCTGCCTTACGGTTGCACAAACTCTGTATCCCGAAAAACATATTTCAACACTTGATAAAAACGGCAATGTCCCCCGCATGACGTATGCCGAAGCAATGGAAAAATATCAGATAGACCGGCCGGACATTCGTACGGATAAAAATGACCCAAATGAACTTGCCTTTGTATTCGTGGTGGACTTTCCGGCGTTTGAATGGAGAGAGTCGGAAAGCCGCTGGGACGCGGTGCATCATCCGTTTACCATGCCACAGGCCGAAGGTATCGAGGACTTTGAAAAACAATTCAAGGCAGGGCCGGACAAGATGCTCGCGTTTCAGTACGATATTGTATTAAACGGCTTTGAGATTGCGGGGGGAAGCATTAGAATCCATGACCCAAAACTTTTGGAGCGAGTGTTTGAAGTCATGGGAAACAAAAAAGAGGATATTCAGGATAAGTTCGGGCACATGCTTGAGGCGTTTGAATATGGCGTGCCCCCGCACGGCGGATTTGCCATGGGTCTGGACCGCTTTGTGGCCATTCTTCAAAATGAAAGCACAATCCGCGAGGTTGTTGCCTTCCCCAAAACAGGAGACGGCCGCGACCTCATGATGAACTCGCCTTCGGACGTAACGAACGCGCAGCTCAAGGAACTTCACATCAAAACCGAGAAATAACATTCCGACCCCGCCTTGGCGGGGTCGGATATCCCCAGACCGCTTGACGCCCAGCAAAAAATCGGCATAATTTGAGGGATAGTATGCAAACTCAGGAATTCCCGATTTTTCGGACTAAAGTCAAGGGTGTTACACGGGCGTTTCAACTTGACGACCCCGCGGAACGCAAAAAATACTTCGAAGCAAAGGCGGGAAAAGAAATAAAAAAACTCCGCGCGTATCTCGACAAAAATACCTTTGTCGGTTTTCTTTTGGGTCCAAAAAATTCCGGCAAGGGCACGTATTCCAAGCTTTTCAAAGAAGCGGTGGGGGAAGCCCATGTGCGGCACATCTCCGTAGGGGACATTGTGCGGAGCGTGCACAAGGACTTTGAAACCTCGGCCAAAAAAAAGGAACTCATCGCGTATCTTAAAAAAACCTACCGCGGAACAACCCCCCTGGAAGACGCGATAGACGCGCTTTTAGGCAGGAGCACCAAAACCCTCCTCCCCACGGAAATTACCCTTGCCCTTGTGGAGCGGGAAATAATGAAGTCCGAAAAAAAGGCAATCTTTATAGACGGCTTCCCAAGGTCTTTGGACCAGATTTCCTACTCTCTCTACTTCCGGGCGCTTATGGGCTATCGCGAAGACCCGGACTTTTTCGTATTCATTGACGTGCCCGAGGCCGTGATAGACGAACGCATGAAGTACCGCGTGGTCTGCCCCGTATGCCAGACCCCGAGAAGCACCAAACTCTTAAAAACAAAAGAAGTCGGATACGACAAGAAAAAAGACGAGGTATATCTTATGTGCGACAATCCGGGATGCGGGGGAGCGCGGCTCATGGCAAAGGAAGGCGACGACCTTGGCATCGAAGCAATCCGAAAAAGAATCGAAGCGGACAAAGAAGTAATGAGGACGCTCTTAAAACTTGAGGGCGTGCCAAAAATTTATCTTCGGAATGCCATACCTAAAACAAAAGCAAAAGAGTACGTGGACGACTATGAGGTAACCCCCTCCTACAGATACGAGGTGGACAAAAAAACCGGAAGCGTTACGACAATCGAAGAACCCTGGATCGTGAGAGACGAAAAGGGAAGGCCATCGTATAGTCTGCTTCCCGCGGCTATTGTTGTTTCTCTCATAAAACAAATTACGAATGTGCTATAATATCAGTGTCCCACTTGTTTAGATTTTCGGATCAAATAATGTTCATTGGGATCTCTACATTGTCGTAGTTCGCTGGTTCGTCCGGGAACTTCTGACTGCGGGAACCCACCTGGTTCTATGACCCGGGAACATCTACCGAGTGGGACTCAAAAGCTCCGTCATCGTCGGCGGGGTTTTTGTCTTGTGCAAATACCGATAACCTTCCATACTAAAGACGATGCCTAAAAAAATTTTTATAGGAGTCGCCTGGCCCTATGTGAACGGCGACCTCCACGTCGGCCACCTCGCCGGGTATCTTTTGCCCGCGGACATCTTCGCCCGCTTTCATCGCTTTATCGGAAATGACGTGCTTATGGTCTCCGGCTCGGACTGCTACGGGACTCCCATTACCATCGAGGCGGACAAAAGAAAAAAACACCCAAGGGACATTGTGAACGAATATCACCCGAGAAACGTCGCGCTTTTCAAAGAGGCCGGAATATCTTTTGACCTATACACGAAAACAACCACGGAAAATCATAAAGAAATTACCCAGCATTTTTTCCTCGAACTTTTAAAAAAAGAATACATCCGGAAGGGCTCCTCCAAACAATACTATTCGAAAAAAGAGAAAAAATTTCTTCCGGACAGATATGTCGAAGGAATATGCCCGAACTGCAAAAACGCGGAGGCGCGGAGCGACCAGTGCGATGTGTGCGGGCGGCTCTTTGACGAGGGGGAGCTTATCGAGCCGAAAAGCAAGATTTCCGGAAGCGAGCTGGAGCTTAAGTGTACGGAACACTATTTTCTCGATTGGCCAAAGCTTGAGCCGTTTTTGAAAGAATACATCCAGACCCGAAGCCCGGCCTGGAGAGAGTGGGTACGGAATGAGACGAAGGGCTGGCTCGCAAAAGGCCTGAAGGCCCGCGCGATTACCCGCGACATTGACTGGGGCATTGAGCTGCCGGTGGAACAGATTCCGGAAGAGATGAGAATCGAGCGCATCAAAGAAAAGCGGATTTATGTTTGGTTTGAGGCGGTTATCGGCTATCTTTCCGCCTCCATTCAGTGGGCAAAAGAAAACGGGAAATCCGCGGCTCTCCGTAATTTTTGGTACGGCAAGGACTCGGAGCATTACTACTTTATGGGCAAGGACAATCTGATATTCCACACCCTCTTCTTACCCGGACAACTCTACGCCTACAACAAAGAACTCCACCTTCCCGATGTTCCGGCAATCAATCAATTCTTAAATTTTGAGGGCCACAAGCTCTCGAAGAGCCGAGGGGCCTCTATTGATTCCGCGTATCTTATCCGCGCCTACGGCGGAGACGCGGTCCGTTTTTATCTTACAAGCATCATGCCGGAGGCCGCGGACGCGAATTTCAGTTGGACGGAATTCGTCTATAAAACAAACGGCGTCCTTATAGGAAACCTTGGGAATTTCATCAATCGAACCCTTACTCTCGCGAAGGGAACTCGTCTCGAAAAAAAACTCGTAGAGAAGAGGGTCGCGAATGAGGTGCGCGAACGTTTGGAACAGGCGAAAAAAGCCCTTGGGGAAACAAGGTTTAAGGATTATCTTGCCGAAGTTCTCGGGCTTTCGGATTTTGGAAATAAGTATTTTTCAAAAGCCGAACCGTGGAAGGACAAGGACCATGACGGGACAAGCGCCTTTCCAAAAATTATGACGAACTGCGTGTATATTACTCTCGCGCTCCAGGCCTCCATAAAACCCCTTCTCCCCGAAGCATCCTCAAAACTTGAATCCCTTACCGGAATTACCCTTCACACATGGCCGGATGAGCATGAACTCGGCGCCCTGCTCCATGAAGTTCGTATAGAAAAGATTGCTCCCCTCTTCCGAAAAATAGAGCCGCTCCGGATTGGGGAGGAGCTTCAAAAGCTCCAACCAAAAAGGGGTTGACGAGAAATCATATTGCCATTACAATGCTTGGGTTGTATTGCACATGCAGAATAAGCAGATTGTAACAGTAGAAGGAGTGATAGAGGAAGCTCTACCCGGGCTTCTTTTTCGAGTGAAACTTCTCCAGGAAAAAAGGGAGGACGGAGGGAGCCGTGAAGTGCTGGCCCACATGGGAGGCAAGATGAAACTCCACAAGATTCGAGTCATCCCCGGAGACCGGGTGCAAATCGAAATGCCGAACATCGAGGATAAGCGGGGAAGAATTGTAAGAAGATTATAAGGAGTATGAAAGTAAGGTCATCTGTGAAAAAAATCTGCAATGATTGCGTTACAACCCGCCGCAAGGGGAGGGTGTATGTTATTTGCAAAAAAAACCCAAAGCATAAGCAGAGACAAGGATGAGTTAAAATGTCTAATTTCTAATTTAAAAATTTATTAAAAATTAGAAATTGGAAATTATTTGCAATGAGAATCAGCGGTGTAAATATACCAGACGAAAAAAAGATGCGGATTGCCCTTACCTATATATACGGGGTAGGGCCAGCGTTCGCGAAAGCGATTCTCGAGGAGACGCGGATTGACGGGGAAAGGCGCGCTAAAGAACTTTCAAACGACGAAGCGGGAAAAATACAAAACCTGTTGGAAAAAAAATATAAGATTGAGGGAGAGTTGCGCCAAGTCCGAAGAAACGCGATTGCGCGTCTAAAGGCCATCAAGTCATATCGAGGGAGACGCCACGAGCGTGGACTCCCGACGCGCGGTCAGAGAACAAAAACAAATTCCCGAACGGTCCGAGGGAACGTCAGAAAAACGGCTGGTAGCGGAAAAAGGAAGGTAGATTTGAAATAATGAGCTACGAAATTACGAATTACATACAAATATACGAATCAAATTCGTACATTCGTACAACATTCGTACATTCGTAGCAGAGCGAAGCCATGGGTAAAAAACGAGTCGCGGGACAAACAAAAGAAGAGGCGCTGAAGGAGCAGGATTCCCTGCAGGAGACCCTGTCGCAAAAAAAGCGCGGGGCGGCGAAGACGGCAAAATATGACCGAGGGAATATCTACGTTCAGGCATCCTATAACAACACCATTATGACGGTCACGGATGACAAGGGAAACGTGATTACCTGGATGTCCGCGGGTTCGCTCGGCTTCAAGGGCCCGAAAAAAGCCACACCCTTTGCCGCCTCGAAAGTCGCGGAAGCAATCGCGGAAAAACTTCAGAAGACCGGCCCTTTTCACGTGGACATCTATGTAAAAGGAGTCGGTTCCGGCAGGGACCAGGCGATACGCGCCTTGGCGGGAAAGGGTTTTACTATCCAAAAATTAAAAGACGTAACTCCGATTCCGCACAACGGCCCGAAACCGAAGAAACCCCGTCGCGTGTAACGCCGATATGAAGAGTATAAAAGAAAAAAAAGAACGCTCTCTTGGGACAAAGCTTTTTTTGAAAGCGGAGCGTTGTAATTCTCCGAAATGCGCGACAATCCGAAGAACCGGAAAGCCCGGAATGCATAGCGCGAAAAGGCAAAAAGCGCCCTCGGAATACGGCACCCAGCTTATGGAAAAGCAAAAACTTCAAATTATCTACGGCCTCTCAAACAAACAGGCCACCAATCTTTTCAAGTCGCACGAAGATAAAGAAGCGATTTTTCGGGCATTGGAAAGGCGCCTCGACCGAGTTGTCTTTCTTTTGGGGCTCGCGAAATCGTCCCGCATCGCGCGCCAGCTCATCTCTCATGGCCATATCCTTGTGAACGGAAAGAAGGTAACCATACCCTCATACACGCTAAAGGTCGGGGACGTAGTCGCGGTGCGCGAAAAGTCAAGAAAAAACAAAATTTTTGAAGAACTGGAGAACCATCTGAAACACACTCGCCTTCCCGCGTGGCTCGAAACGAAAGACACCTTCTCGGGAGGGGTGGGGAGGGAGCCAGAGAGAGATGCCGGAGGGGCTCTTCCCTTTGACATGAACCTCGTCGGCGAATTTTACGCACGAAGATAACCAGTCGTCATTAGAAATTAGTAATTAGAAATTTTAACTTATATGGATTATCAACTTCTTACCGATTCGGTACACGTGAAAAAAATATCGGAAAAAGACAATATAGGAAACTTTGTGATTGAAGGCCTGTACACCGGGTATGGCCCCACGATAGGGAATTCGCTCCGAAGAGCGCTTCTCTCCTCTTTGCCCGGAGCGGCAATCACTCAAATTAAGGTAAAGGATGTGGAACATGAATTTTCGACCCTCCCCGGCATGGTCGAGGATATCGTGGAATTTACGGTCAATCTGAAAAAGGTGCGCTTTCGCTTTTTCGCGGAAGAGCCCCAGACCCTCTCCCTGAGAATAAAGGGGGAGCATGAAGTGAAGGCGGGAGACATCAAGGCGACTCCGTTCGTGCAAATCATGAATCCGGAATTGCATCTCGCGACGCTTTCGAAGAAAGGCGCCGAACTCGAGCTCGAACTCACGGTGGAAAAGGGCTTGGGATACGTCCCCACCGAAGCGCGGAAGGCGGAGCGTCTGCCTGTGGGGACCATTCTCCTTGACGCAATCTTTACTCCGGTCATACGAGTGGATTTTGACGTGGAAAACGCCCGTGTCGGAGAGCGCACGGACTACAATCGCGTAAAACTTGAAATCGAAACAGACGGCTCCATTACTCCCGGGGAGGCGCTCCGAAAGGCCTCGAGCATCTTGCGGCACCATTTTGAAAAAATCTATGAAGCGGACGCCCTTATCCCGAAAGAACAAAAGAAGTCGTTGAAAGAAGAGGAAGATACGGAGGAGGAAAAAGAAGAGAAGAAAGAAGACAAGAAAGAGTCAAAGGCAAAGAAAACAAGAAAGAAAAACTAGTGAGCTACGAATGTACGAATAGCATACGAATATACGAATTCGTACATTCGTACAAAATTCGTACATTCGTAGATCTCCCATGAGACACCTGAAGAAAGGTAAAAAATTTGGAAGAAAGACGGGGCAGCGAAAGGCCTTTATGAAGGGGCTTGCCGCAAACCTCATCCGCCACGGAAAAATTACGACCACGGAGGCGCGGGCGAAAGCATTGCGTTCTCTCGCGGAGCGCCTTGTTACCTACGCGAAAAAAGACGGGGTCGCGGGACTCCGCCTTCTTTTGAAACACCTCCCAAAAAAGGAGGCCTACACAATGCTCCACAACATAGCTCCTCGGTATAAAGAAAGGAAAGGAGGGTACACAAGGATTATAAAACACGCGGCCCGAAGAAAAGGGGATGCCGCGAAAACGGCAATCATAGAATTTGTTTCGTAAATCAATGGATTACACAATAGACGCGAAAGGAAAAAAACTTGGACGCCTCGCCTCGGAAATCGCGGTTATTTTGCAAGGAAAGCGGAGTCCCGCGTATGAGGCGCGCCTCCCGGGCAAAGATAAGGTTATTATAAAGAATATAGGGAAGATAGAAGTCACTGGAAATAAATGGGACGAAAAAATATATTACCGGCACAGCGGACCCCTGGGACATTTGAAAAAACGCACCCTGAAACAAAAATTTGATATTAATCCGGCCTGGGTTCTTCGAAACGCGGTGCGATGCATGTTGCCGAAAAATCGCCTCCAAAAACCCCGCCTGAACCGCCTTATTATTGAAAAATAAAACACCATGCCGATAGTAAAACCAAAATCTATTCCTCCCGTAAAAGACAGGCTCCGTTATATAGAAGCGATTGGACGCCGTAAGTCGGCTGTTGCTCGCGTTCGTATCTACCCGAGCACGAGTACTCCGCTGAAAGACCTTGTGAGAGGAGAGGGGGAAACGCACTCCCATCTTGTGCCGACAGAAAAACTCGACCTCGTGATAAACGAGAAAACCCTGAACAACTATTTTGCAATAGACCGTCTCCGCCAGATAGCCGCGGCTCCCTTTGGCACCTTGAACGTCGTCTTTACAACAACAGCGATGGTGGAGGGAGGAGGAGCAAGCTCTCAGGCCGAAGCCGTGCGCCTCGGCCTTGCCCGGGCCCTCAATGCCTTAAATGAAAAGTGGCACACGCCCTTGAAATCCGCGGGTTTTCTGAAGCGCGACTCCCGCATGGTGGAGCGCAAGAAACCAGGGCTCCGGAAAGCCCGAAGACCGCAACAATGGAGAAAAAGATAACTCCGTGATAAAGTAATCAGAACCTTTTTCATAATATATTCCAGCCCGCGTTCCCGTGAATTTGAGAAGATACAAGGCGCGACGAGGAGATTAGCAGCCGTTGCTGCAGCTCCGAGGAGCAACGCGGTACCTTCTCAAATTCACGGGAACCCGAAGGGATATGGCCAATTTCCGTAATACCTTCGTCGCTTGTCCTCAATGTGCCTATTGGCACACTCTCGTCCTCGCTCCTCGCTCTTACGGAAATTTGCCTATATCGCGGGCGGAAGATATTACGAAAGAGGTTCTAACTATGGCTTACTTTATCGTTCGAGGAGGCAAAAAACTCCAGGGAGAAATCAAGGTGAATGGCGCAAAAAACGGCGCCTTGAAATCCCTTGCCGCCTCACTTCTTTTCGAAGACGAGGTGAACATTACGAACGTGCCGCGGATTGAAGACATCTTCCGCGCCGAAGAGCTTCTCCAAAAACTTGGATGCGAAGTGGAGCAAAAAAATGGGGAGGTCACGGTGCGGCCGAAGGGCGTCTCGACGACTTCTCTCGAGCCGGAAATCGCAAAATGTTTTCGCGCCTCCATTGTGTTTATAGGCCCGCTCCTCGCGCGAACGGGTTTTGCTTCTTTTCCCTATCCCGGAGGGTGCGTCATCGGCAAGCGCCCCATAGACCTTTTTTTGGAGGGTTGGCGCGCCATGGGAACGAAGATTGAAGAAACAAAGAGCGGATTTTCCCTCTCGGCGCCGTGCCTTTCAGGCACGGATTTTACGTTCCGCAATATTTCGGTAACCGGCACCGAGACCCTGATGATGACGGCAGTCCTCGCGCACGGGAAAACCATTCTTCGAAACGCGGCATGCGAGCCGGAAATCCCGGCGCTCGCGGAATTTTTGAATCAGTGCGGCGCCCATATCAAAGGCGCGGGAACACATACTATAGAAATTGAAGGAACCGGAGGAAAACCCTTGAAGGCAAACGGCGCATTCATACACACGATTCCGGACCGCATCGAGGCCGGAAGTTTTCTCGTCATAGGCGCGCTCCTCGGGAACCCCCTCCGCATCACCAGTTGCGTCCCCGAGCATCTCGCGGCACCCATTCAGACCCTCGAGGCAATGGGAGTGTCGCTTGAAAAAGGGGACTCGTGGCTTCAGGTGAGGGCGCCAAAAGAACTTGCGGGCGTGGACATAAAGACGCGCGAATACCCCGGCTTCCCTACGGACCTGCAATCGCTCTTCACCGTGCTTTTGACGCACGCCAGAGGGCAAAGTATGGTGTGGGAAACGGTGTTTGAGGGCCGACTGAACTATGTGGAGGACCTAAACCGCATGGGAGCCCGCATTACCATTTGCGACCCCCATCGAGGGCTGGTACATGGCCCGACTCCTCTCCGCGGCAGAGAGATAGAGTCCCCTGACATCCGAGCCGGCCTTGCCTTTCTCCTTGCCGCCCTTATCGCGAAGGGAGAATCGCGAATCAATAATATCTATCAAATCGACCGCGGATATGAACGGATAGAAGAGCGGCTGAACGCGCTCGGCGCTTCCATCATTAGAAATTAGATATTAGAAATTAGAAATTTTAACGGTATGTTTGTAAGAAAAATCGGCATAGACCTCGGCACGACGAACACCCTTGTCTTTTTGCCGGAAAAGGGAATCGTAATAAACGAGCCCACGGTTGTCGCCCTAAAAAAGCCCGAAAACGCGGTCCTTGCCGTGGGAGCCGAGGCAAAAGAAATGGTGGGCCGCACGCCCGATAACATCGTTACCTACAAGCCCCTGAAAGATGGAGTGATTGCCGAATATTACGTCACGCAGGCGATGCTGAAATACTTCATCGGCAAGAGCATCGGCTCTTTCAATGTCTTTAAGCCGGAAGTCGTGATTTCCGTTCCCGCAGGCATCACCTCGACCGAGGAGCGGGCGGTTACGAATGCCGCGAAAGAAGCCGGAGCAAAAGACGTGTTTCTTGTAAAAGAGCCGCTTCTCGCGTCTCTTGGCGCGGGCATCCCGATTCACTCGTCCGAAGGCAATATGATTGTGAATGTCGGCGGAGGCACCACTGAAGTCGCGGTTATATCACTCGGGGGCATTGTCGCATGGTCCTCGCTCCGCATCGCCGGAAACCGCTTTGACCAGGCCATCACCTCGTACATCAGAAAAAAATACGGCCTCGCGATTGGGGAGGCGACCGCCGAGCGAATCAAAATCGAAGGCGGCTCCGCCTTGCCGAATAAAGAAAAGCTTGAGGTAAAAATCCGCGGACGGGACCTTATGTCCGGCCTCCCGAAAAATCTTTCCGTATTTTCAAACGAAGTCGCGGAGGCAATCAACCCGCATCTTGTGGATATCGTGCAAGCCGTCCAATCCGTCTTTAATGTCACCCCGCCGGAACTTGCCGCGGACATTATGGAAAAGGGCATTATTCTCTCCGGCGGTTCGGCCCTGCTCCGCCATTTGGATGAATTTCTGAAACGCGCCTTGGGAGTTGAGGCGTTTGTGGCCGAGGACCCGCTCTTTTGCGTGGCAAAAGGCACTGCAATCGTGCTTTCGCATATAGATGTGTATAAAAAAACATTGCTGGCGAATAGACGATAAATTATTAGAGATTGCCGTTATGGATATAGAAAAAACATTAAAACTTCTCGCTGACCAAAACCGTCTCTCCCATGCCTATCTTTTTTTCGGTCCTTCGGGCGCGCCGAAAAAAGAAATCGCGCTCGCGCTCGCGCGCGAACTTGAAGGCGTCTCACCCCCGCAAGACCTTCTTCTCTATGAAGAAAAAACTATCGGGATAGACGAAGTTCGCGAGCTCCAAAACTTTCTTTTTCAGACCCCTATTCGCTCTAAAAAACGGACGTGCATCATAGACGGCGCGGAACGCCTTACCTGGCAGGCGAGCCCCGCGCTCTTACATCTTGTGGAGGAGCCGCCGGCAAACTCCCTTATTCTCATCACTGCCCGCGAAAAAGAGGTGCTTTCGAAAGCCCTTCTCTCCCGCCTCGTGAAAATTTATATCCCTCCACAAAAAAGGGATTCCCAAATATCTAACACAACATGGAAGGAGGGGCCCTCCTTGGCGGAAGAACTAGAACAACGTATGCTCTCTCTATACGAGAAGGATAAAATAAGGAACGCGAGAAAAATCTCCTTTTTGCTTCGCAAACTTGAAATGAGCCGACTGAACCTCAACCCGAAACTCCAGAAAAAAGCGATTCAACACATTCTAGATTCTGGCTTCTAGATTCTTATGTATGAATTTCAACCAAAAAACAACCTCTCTCATCCAAACATTAAAAGAAGAGCTCGCCCCGATACGCGCCAACCGCCCCACTCCGGCCCTTCTTGAGGATGTACAAGCGGAGTACTACGGCCAGATGATGCCGCTAAAACAAATGGGCGCCATACACATAAAGCCGCCGCGCGAAATCCAAATTCAAGCATGGGATAAGGAGGGCGTCACGGCAATCGTAAAGGCGATTCAGGAGTCATCGTTGGGGCTTACGCCCATGCCTGATGGAAATACAATCCGCGTCTTCCTGCCCGAACTCTCCGCCGAGCGAAGGGAGGAGCTTTCGCGCCACGTGAAAAAAATCACGGAAGGATATCGGATTCAACTTCGCGCCGCCCGCGAAGAAGCGAATAAGGAGATAGAGCGAATGGAAAAGGCGGGAGAATTGACCGAAGACGACAAGTTCAGGCGAAAAGAAGACATTCAAAAACAGACAGATACGACAAACGAAGAAATGGAAGCCATACTTCAGCGAAAGGTAAAAGAAATCAATGTATGACTATCATTTTAGTTTTATTATCAATATCTATCCTCATCTTTTTCCACGAACTTGGCCATTTTTTGTTCGCGAAATTTTTCAAAATGCCGGTGGAAGAATTTTGCATCGGTTTTCCTCCCCGGCTTTGGAAAAAGCGGGTGGGAGAAACACTCTATAGCGTGGGCACCCTGCCCTTTGGCGGATTCGTAAAAATTACGGGAGAGAATGGCGATGATGACGAAGCGCAGTCGGCACAAAATTTTTCCACCCACCCATTCCACGAAAAATCCATTGTCATACTCGCCGGCGTGGCATTCAACATACTCTTGGGTTGGTTCGCGCTCGTACTCCTTTTTACAACCGGCATCCCCAAACATCTTTTTGTAAACGGCGTCTCTAAAGATTCTCCGGCCTCGGAGGCCGGTATCAAGGCCGGAGACGTAATCCTAAAAGCAACGACAGGGAGCGAAACCCTCGAGGCGCCTATCGCGCTTCAGGCATTTATGAATCTCACTTCCGCGCATGAGGGAAAATATATTACCCTTGAAATACTTCGGGGAAAAAGGCGGACAGAAAAAAACGTCTTGATTCGAAAAAACGCGGCCGAGAGCGAGGGAAGAGTTGGCGTTCACCTTACAGAAATTGGGGAAGCGCCGCGCCCCTTTCCCAAAAACATTACGGAAGGAACCGCGACTGCCTTTGGGACCCTCTCCCGTATCGCGCGAAGTTTTGTGGACTTTGTTACTCATGGTGTTACCCGCTCTGAAGTCGCGGAAGACGTTACGGGCCCGATTGGAATTGTCGGCATCGCCATTCGGGCCGGGAACCTCGGCCTCCCGTATCTTGTAGAGCTTATGGCCATAATTTCCTTGAACCTCGCGGTTTTGAACTTCATCCCGTTTCCAGCATTGGATGGCGGCCGTTTTCTTTTTCTCTGTATTGAAAAAATTATCCGTCGCCCCCTTTCCTTAAAGACGCAAAATATCGCGAACGCCGCGGGCTTCGCGATTCTCATTCTCCTTATGGTTCTTGTAACCATAAAAGACATCTCACGCGTTGCTTTGTAACATTGAGATATTACACAATAAAAACAAGAAAACGCAAATTTCATTGCAGGTTTTTTTTAGTTGCTTTAGAATCATGGGGTGAAAAGAGGAGCCCTTCGACCCCGCCAAGGCGGGGCTCAGGGAATATTAACTCATAACTTATAACTGATAACTCAAGGTATGGCACTTAAAAAAATCATAGGAATTGATATGGGGACCGACTCGACGCGGGTGTATTTGAAGGGGCAGGGTATTGTGGTGGACGAGCCCTCGATTGTGGCCTTCAACAACCGGACGAACCGCATTATCGCGGTGGGGGCCGAGGCAAAGCGCATGATGGCCCGCACCCCAACGCATATCACGGCAATTCGTCCCTTCATCCACGGCGCGATCGGGGACTTTGACATGGCGCGCGAACTTTTGCAGAAATTTTTGCAGAACAAAAATCTGCCCTGGTCATGGGTGACGGAAGTGGTTCTTTCCGTTCCCACGAATCTTACGGAAGTCGAGCGGAAGTCGTTTGAGGACTTGGCCCGCGAGTCAGGCGCGGGGAAGGTGTATCTCGTAGAGCAACCCCTCCTCGCGGCGCTCGGGAGCGGGCTTACCATCTACCAGCCCACAGCACATCTTCTCATAGACGTAGGCGCGGGCACCACGGATATGGCGGTTGTTTCCATGAACGGCATCGTGGTCTCGCGGCGTCTCAAAATCGCGGGGAGCCATTTTGATAATGAAATTATTAAAGCGGTGCGGGAAGAATTAAAACTCCATATTGGCGAGCCGACCGCGGAAGAGATTAAAAACGCGGTTGGGAATGGATCCGGAAAAATTCTCTTTTTACCTACAGGCTTTCAAATACGGCA
>JBBTZM010000023.1:0-8778 GCA_038061335.1 Patescibacteria group bacterium
TTCATATATATCAGGATGGTGTGGCCGCCGCTTACCAAAAGTTGAATTGCTGGGAAAGTTTGTAAGTTTGTAAGTTTGTAAGTTTGTAAGTTTTTTTTGATTTTTGATTTTGAATTTGTTTGGAAATTAGAAATTGGAAATTGGAAATTGCCTTTTTGCTTTAGCAAAAAGGAGTACATATGTCCGTGCAAGTGGTTGGTTGGCACAATCTCCGCTTTTGGGGAGTGCTCTTTTTGAATTTGTTTCGCGAACTCAATGCCTTGCCAGAGGCAGGGCTCAAGACCCGGACCCATTGTCACGGCAATAAGGTCCGGGAATTTCCAATTTCCAATTTCCAATTTCCAAATTTTGTTGAAGAGTTTCGGGAGATTTTCCGCGTGTTCCCGTTTTGCAAGGTTGGGGACGACCCCTCCCCAGGGGCGGTGGGTTTCGATTTGCGAGGCCGTGAGGAGTTTGTGAATTTTGAACTCCGGCGCGCGAAGGCCGCCCCGCGCTTCCACGAGGGCGAGGGAGGTTTCGTCGCAGGAGGTTTCGATGGCGAAGATGTTCATTTGTGGTACAATTATATTATCATGACTTATTCACCTACCATAGACAAGAAAGGCATCCTAAAAAGTGATGATATTGAGAGGGACTTGCGGGAACTTCGAGAGATTGCCGAGCGCATAAAACGTCTTACGAAAGACGAAGAAGAGCATGATAAACGAAGAGGAATTCAGAAAACTGATTACGAATAGGTATGTTCTCTTTGATACCAATGTTTTTATCAGGGCCTTTCAGAACTTCGATTCTTTTGAGGTTCTAGTTTCTTTTCTTCGTGGTTGTGAGGTTGATGGCGTTTCTTTCCCACTTATTAAATTTGAGTTTCTTCGGACTTCTTTTGCGCCCGACAATCGGAAATCTCGGGAAGATTTTATTGACAGAATTGCTCCAAGTTCTTTATCTTTTCGCTCACAGATCATTGATGACGCCTTGGATATTGCTCGCATGTATGCTTCAAAAGGGGTTCGTGGTGGCGAATCAAGCAAGGCAATCTCCTTGGTTGATTGTTGCATTGCCGCTTATTTGAAGCAGTATGCCACTAATCTTTTTTTGATTACTCTGAATCATAAAGATTTTCCCCAACTTCTTTTTGATAGATTATTTGTTTTTCCCATAGAGGCCGGTGATGAGGTTTTGCCCATCGCTTTTTATCGGTTTAATGTTGGTAAATGGAATAAATGCCTTGAGGATTTTAAGAAATTAGGAAAATGAGGTATTATAGATGTATTATAACAATATGATTCAGTTTCTTATTCCATTTTCGGATTGGGGATTTCTGGCGCTTCGGGTTCTTGTAGGCCTGCTTCTTATCCCGCACGGGGTTTCAAAATTAAAGGACTTGAAAGGAACCGGAGCGTGGTTCGGGAGCGTGGGGTTCAAGCCCGGTATGTTTTGGGGGACGCTTGTGGCCCTACTTGAGGTTGTTGGAGGACTTGCCCTTGCGCTTGGGCTTCTCACCCAGATTATTTCCGCGCTTTTCGCGATTCAGTTTGTCGTAATTCTCCTTACACTGAAACTCAAAGCGCCGCTGAAAGAAAAAGAATTGGATATTTTGATTCTCGCTGCTTCGCTTCTCTTCATTGTTTCCGGGGCAGGAAGGATTTCGCTGGACGAATACCTTAGAATCATACTTTATTAAGACCTAAGACGTAGGACAGAGGATTCATGAGCGAATATTGTACCGAGGCGATTGTGCTTGGTAGGCGGGAGAACGGGAGCCAAAATTTGTACGCGGACCTGTACACCAAAGAACTCGGGCGCGTGGAAGCGCGGGCCATAAGCGGGCGGAAGATTACCTCAAGACTTTCTCCGCATCTTGACGCGGGGACGCTTTCCTTTGTACGGCTTGTGTATAAAAATCAATTTACTCTCGTGGACGCCATCTGCGAGGAACGGTTTTTTACAAGATTGTCCGAGGATGATAATTTTTTCGAAGCGCTCCGCCTTTGTCGCGAGCTTATTCCGCACCAGGTGCCAGACCGCGAACTTTGGGATTTTTTGCAGCTTCATTTGAGGACAGAGGCAAGAGATTGTACAATACTTTTGAATGTTCTTGGATATGGCGGAGAAAATCCGTAAAATATCGCGTTCAAAATGAAACTATTTCGCTCTCTTACCTTATTTTTCGGCATATCCGCAATTCTGGTTTTTTCCGTTGGGGCGTATTTGTTTTTCTTTTCCGGCAGGCAGTCCGGAGATATCGGGCTTTCCCTTACTCTGCCGAAAGAGGTTTTGCGCGGAGTCCCTTTTGAATTTGAGGTCGCGCTCGAAAACAACGCGGAGAGCGAACTTCAGAATGCGAAACTCACCCTCCTTGTTCCGCGAGACGTACTGATATTGGATGCTCGCGCGGAAAAGGGAATTGTAACCGAGGAGATTGGAGAGCTTCCTTCCGGAAGCGTGCAAAAAAAGAGGTATCGGCTTCTCGTCGTCTCCGAGAAGGGGGGGAGAGGCGAGGAGGAAATCGTAAAAAAAATTACGGCTCGCGTCGCGTATTCCTTGGGCGGGGCATCCGGTTTTGAGGTGGAAAAAACCGAGGATGTGCGGGCAGGCGAGTCGGCGATTCGCGCCGAACTGCGGAAAGACGAGGGGCAGGTGCTCTCCGGCTCCACGTTCCGCTTTTCGGTTTTTTATTCCAATACGTCAAACGAAGACATTGAGGACCTTCGTCTCGGAATCAAGTATCCGGAGACATTCCGATACGTTTCTTCGGACCTGCCGCCGGATTCGCTCGATAATTATTGGAAACTCGGAGCGCTCCGCGCGGGCTCGGAGGGGAAGCTTTCGATTCAGGGAATTTTGGAGGGCGCCGACAACGCGGAGTTTCCGTTTCCCGTCGCATTCTTCACCTCGTTTCAGGGCAAGGATTATCTTGTGGGAGAAGAGGAGCTCGGACTCTCCATCGCGCCATCTCCCATTGGGCTTCAGGTACTCATAAACGGCGGGGAATCCTACGCGGCGCGCGTCGGAGAAACTATCCGATATGAAATTTCATACACAAACTTGAGCGGGGTGCCTCTTGCCGACTTCGTGATTCGAGGAACGTTTCTTGGTGAGATGTTTGACATGGGGACCGCAAAGTCCGAGGCGGGCCTGGATTCCCGAGGCAGGTTTGTATGGGACAAGACGAAGATTCCCGAATTTCGGGAATTAGCCGTGGGCGCGCGCGGCAAAGTGGAACTGCAGGTGAAATTAAAAGAGCAGTTTTCCATTTCGCGCGCTGGAGACAAAAACTTTCTTTTGCGCGCGAGCGTTGAGGCGAGTTCGCCAACAACCCCATATTATTTGAAGAGCGATAAGACGAGGGCGCTTCGCGAGGTTTCGACAAAGGTTTCGGGGAGAATTCTTTTGGATGCGAAGGCCTTTTATCGGGACGCGGATTCCGGAGTCGTGAACTCGGGCCCATTTCCTCCGAAGGTCGGAATGCCAACGGAGTACGCGATACACTGGGTGCTCCGAAACGAATCCACGGACGCGCAAAACGTGAAGGTTCGGGCGATTCTGCCATTTGGCGTGGAATGGACGGGAAAGATAGAGAGTACGGGAGACACACTTCCTTTATATGATGAACTTACGCGCGAGGTTTCGTGGGACGTTCCCTCAATTCCCGCGACCAAGGGTGTGCTGGACTCACCGCATGAGGGGATTTTCCAGATTCGCGCGACACCGGACGCAACGCAGGCGGGGAAGGTTCAGGTGATTTTGAACGAGACGCGGCTTACGGCAGTTGATGACTTTACCGGAGTGACGTTACAGGCAAGCGATGTTCCCTTGACGACACAACTCGTGGATGACCTAAGCGTGGGGGCAGGGAGCGGACTCGTAGAGGAGTAGAAGCATTGCATTTTCTCGGAAAGCATGCTTTCTTTTTAGGAGATACGCTCATCTTTGGTATCGTGCCACGAGCGGCACGAAAGATGGGTGGGAGGTTTTTATGAGTAGCGTCAATATCCCCGCTCTTTGTCAGATGAGAGAGTGGGAAATGAGTCGGGCGTTTCCCGGGGTGTGCATCAAGGACTTTTCCACGGAAGGCAGGTTCGTTCTCGACCTCCCGGAGCCCCGCGGAGACGCCGTGACAATCGAGATTCCCGACGGGGGTCCTCAACACCTCCTGTGGCTTCGAGAGCATCAGGAGAAAGAGCTCTATCCTGCTCTGCGAGGGAGGAATGTTACCTTCACCTGCGGGGGAATTAAGTGCGTTCGCGAAGGCGGCCGCCTACCCGTCCTTTACCGGGCGGACGGGATTTTCTCCATCGGGCTTTGGGCATAAGTTTTTGAATCGCGTCTTTCACTCCTCCTCGTCTACGGCGGGGAGGGATTTTTCTTTTCAATTTTCTTGGAAAATGATAATGTGATTATTATATTACGAAGTTGGACATCCTAAGTCATATGACATCCGATAGTCATATGACATCCGATGTCCTCGTATTCCGTAATAATTGGGACATCGGATGTCTCAACGTTGATGGTTAAAAGCTATTTCTTGACTTACAGAATACTATGACATTACTCGAAAAAGTAACCAATCTGGCCAAGCGGAGAGGGTTTGTGTATCCCTCGTCCGAGATGTATGGCGGGCTCTCGGGATTTTGGGATTATGGGCCGCTTGGGGTGGAGCTGAAAAATAATATCAAGCGGGAGTTTTGGAAAAGTATGGTGCAGAGTCGGGATGATGTGGTTGGAGTGGACGCTTCCATAATAATGAACCCGAAGGTGTGGGAGGCATCGGGGCATGTGGAGAATTTTGCGGATCCACTGGTGGATTGTAAGAAGTGCAAGAAACGTTTCCGCGCTGATCATATTTCTGAAAAAAAGTGTCCAGAGTGCGGGGGCGAGCTAACCAAGGCGCGGCAGTTTAATTTATTGATGGAGACAAATTTGGGCGCGGTCCAGGGAGAAAAACAGCAGGCCTATCTCCGGGGCGAAATTACGCAGGGCGTGCATACGAACTTTAAGCAGGTACTGGACTCTACGCGGGTAAAGATTCCGTTCGGTATCGCGCAGATTGGGAAGGCGTTTAGGAATGAGATTACGCCAGGGCAGTTTACTTTTCGTTCCCGCGAGTTTGAGCAGATGGAGTTGCAGTATTATGTGAAGCCCCCCTCCTTCGCCAAGGCTTCGGCGGGCAAGGATGAAAAGAGTGATGTGGAGTGGTTTGAGTATTGGAAGAAGCAACGGATGGATTGGTACTTGGGATTGGGATTAAACAAAAAGAATTTGCGGTTTTTGGAGCATGAGCCGGAAAAGCGGGCGCACTACGCGCGGGCGGCGTTTGATATTGAGTATAAGTTGGATGGCGAATGGAAGGAGATGGAGGGGATTCATCATCGGGGAGATTGGGACTTGAGCCGACATCAGAAGTTTTCGGGAAAGGATTTGACGTACTTCGACGAAGAAACGAAGGAGCGATTTACTCCGTGGGTCATAGAGACATCGGGTGGGGTGGACAGGGCGTTTCTTTTCTTTTTGGCAGATGCGTATCACGAGGAGATCCTTCCCCCGCCAAGGCGGGGTCAGGATGACGGGGGAAAGGAAGAACGAGTGGTGTTGAAACTTCATCCGCGGCTCGCGCCGTACAAGGCGGCGGTGTTCCCGCTTTTGGCGAACAAGCCGGAACTCGTGAAAAAAGCCGAGGAGATTTATCATGACTTGCAAAAAGATTTTATGGTCGCGTGGGATGAGCGGGGAAATATCGGGAAGCGGTATCGCGCGCAAGATGAAGCGGGGACCCCATATTGCATTACGGTTGACTTCGAGAGTTTGGAAAAGGGAGATGTGACTATTCGCAACCGCGACACCATGAAACAGGAGCGAATTGACATTCCGGATGTATCGCACTATCTTCGGGAGAAGCTCGATTTGGTATAATAAAGAGGTATGAAGGGAAGCATGAAAATAATATCTATTCTCGCGGCCATTGCCTTTGTGGGGCTTGTGGCGTATTGGGTCATCAAGGAATCCCTGCCACTGCCCGCGCCAGAGATAACATATTCGGTCGTCTCCGATGAACTCCGGAGTCAAATTACCGTGCCCCTCGCCTGTGAAGAACCCATACGCGTGTTTCGCTCCGTGACTGAGGGGATTTCGTGGGAGCGCCTACTCGCCGCCGCGAGCGAATCCGGAAAAGAGAGCTGTGTGTTTCCGGATACGTTTGCCGACCACACCCGCGACGCGAGAAAGCTTCTCTACCGATACGCGATTATTCGTCCCCGGCAAGACACCGCCCACTGGAGCAAGACAACGCGAGTGCCGCTTACCGGATTTTCCGTCTCCGAATAATGTCTCTTTATGAAACGAAACTTTATCGCTTTTTTGTGTGTTATTGTTATCGGCATTCTTCCCAAGCCGCTTCTCGCGGCGGGATTCTTTGAGAGCGCGTTTCTTTCCGCGTTTCGAAATGTGCAAGAGAGGGTGGAGGACGCGCGGAACGCGGTTTTAAGATTTTTCGGAGTGCGCGAACGCGCGAGAGAGGAGCCCGTCCTTGCGCTATCTCCCCTCGGAGAACCAAAAGAATTTCTTGTGGGCGCCGAGAGGGAAATCCAATGGACCTACGCGAACGCGCGAGAGAGCGTGAGCCGCGTATATCTCGTGCCGGAAGCAAAGCCGCGAGTACTCCTCCTCTTCCTTCCCGCGAAACGGGGAGTCGCTGGCGCGGATAGGTATTCTTTCTCCGCGCGTTTCCAACCCGGGAACTATACTCTTCAAGTATGTAACGGGGACATATGCGACTCCACCGAGCCATTTTCAATCGCGTTCCCCCCTCCTCCCGAGCCCCCGGCCCCTTCCCCGGAGCTCGTCCCAACCTCTACTCTTATAACCACCTCCACTCCCACCCCTACCTCCACTCCCACCTCTACCCTAATTTCTCCGGCCACCCCATGAAGAACAAACACTTCGAACGGCACATCTTCAAAAACGGGCTCGTCACGCTCCTTCTACCCATTCCGGGAAATATCGCCACCACCTTTATGGTGTTGGTTCGTGCGGGTTCCAAGTACGAGACGAAAGAGATGAATGGGATTTCCCATTTTTTGGAGCACATGATGTTTAAGGGCACAGAGACAAGACCTTCCGCGCTCCAGATTTCCTCGGAGCTCGATGGCCTTGGCGCCCAGTACAACGCCTTTACCGGACATGAGATGACGGCATACTACGCGAAGGTAAAAAATGAATTTTCGGAGCGGGCGCTTGATGTCGTTTCTGACTTGTACCTAAACCCCGTGTGTGACGAGCATGAGCTCGAAAAGGAGAAGGGTGTGATTGTCGAGGAAATCAACATGTACGAAGACCTTCCGCAGAGAAAGGTGCAGGAAGTTTTTATGGAATGCGTGTATGGAAATCAGCCCGCGGGCTGGCCCATCGCGGGTTCCCGTGAAAACGTGCGCGGATTTGCGCGCAATGATTTTTTACGGTATCGGCACGCTCACTATGTTCCACAGGCAACGGTTGTGGTTGTCGCGGGCGGATTCGAGCCGCGGAACGTACGTTCGTTTTTAAAAAAGCGATTTTCCGCCCTGCCCTCGGGCCCAAAGTCGCCAAAGAAAAAAGTACTCGAAGCGCAAAAAGAACCGAAAGAACTTATTGTGTTCAAGGAGTCCGACCAGACACATCTTGTGCTGGGGTTTCGAGCGTTTTCGCTTTTTGACGAGCGGCGGCACGCACTCGGAGTGGCAACTGATATTTTGGGCGGCGGCATGAGCTCGCGGCTTTTTCACCGCATCCGCGAGGAAATGGGAGCCGCGTACTATGTTCGCGCGGGAGACGACCTGTATTCCGACCACGGGCTTATTGCCATGTCCGCGGGCGCAAGCCACGCGAAGGCAAAAGAGGCAACGGGAGCCGCGCTCGAAGAATTTACGCGCCTCACAAAAGAACTCGTTTCGCGGGAGGAACTCACAAAGGCCAAGGACCACATTGTGGGAACCTTTTCGCTTTCACTCGAAACCTCGGATGAGCTCGCGCTATTCTACGCGACACAAGAAATTTTCGGCATGCCTCTCCAAACCCCGGAAGAAGTAGTACGGAAAATTCGCGCCGTTACGTCAGAAGACGTTCGGGAGGTGGCGCGAACCCTTTTTCGCCGGAATCGACTGAACTTCGCTCTTGTCGGGCCTTTCAAGCAGGGAGAGTTTGGGAGTTTATTGAAAATATAGGTACGGGGCACGGAACTTTCGCGCGGTCTCCTCGCAAGTTCCTTAAGTGTTTTATTTTCATTGTTAGAGTAGTAAAATGTAAGAAGAAATGAAAAAAGAAGAGTCACAAATATTTCAAATGGGGTGGCGAACTTTTTGGCGCGCGCTTTTCGTGATTTTTTTCGTGTACCTCATTTTTCAGGCGCGGAACGCGCTCGGCGTCCTTTTCGTTTCCATCGTGCTTTCCATGGGCGTTGCTCCGGCTATTGATTTTTTTGAACAGCGCCTGCGATTCAATCGGGTCCTGGCAACCGTACTCCTTTTTCTTCTTGGAACCGGACTTATTGGCGGCGCGCTCTTCCTCACGCTTCCGGTCGTGGTGGGGGAGGCGGTTGGATTTCTCGGAGATTTTAACGAAGCTCTGTCTTCTCTTTTCGGAATCGCGCTTCCCGCAACTTTTGTGAGGGATTTGAGCGCGAACCTGAGCGGTTTCGTCACTTTTTTGGGGGAGAGCAACATTTCTCTCGGCATCGCGGTGTCGCGCGTCTTCACTCCCATCATCTTTATTCTCGCGACATTCGTTGTTTCTTTTTATCTTTGCATC
>JBBTZM010000024.1:0-6852 GCA_038061335.1 Patescibacteria group bacterium
GGAGCGCGTTTATGGTGGGGGTACCCCAAGAAGGGCATGCGGCTTATTTTTTCACGCGACCGCTTCAGTTCGGCTCGCGCGGCAGTGAGGTGGAGCGTGTGCAGGTTCTTTTGAAAGAGTTTCCGGAGCTTTATCCCGAGGGTATTGTATCGGGATATTATGGTCCTGCGACAACGCGCGCGGTCACACGGTTTCAAACAACGTACGGCATGAGCGCGATAGGGAAGGTGGGCCCTTCGACAAGAGCGAAATTAAATGAAGTCGCGGGGCGCCTGGCGGTGGGTAGGGGAGAAGGCGGCGGTAACACAGAGGGGCCGCCTCCGTCCGAACCCGCGTCTCTTGTTCCTAAAAAAGAGTTGGTTTCCAGAACGTCAACCGCGAAACCTTATTTTGAGTATGAATGGCGGGCAAGTGCGGACGTGGCCGGAGAATCAAAGGTGGGGACGCCGGCTCCAAAGCCGGTTGTGGTATTAAACGGAACGCAGACGATTATCCCGCAAGAAAGCGCGGCAGTGCGCCTCGCGAATTTTTACAAAATCGCGCTTGTGGATACGGAAGAGAAGTGGGACGATTTCACGGCGGGCATGTTTTTAGAAATGCTCGAGCGTCTGCCTCGCCACCAATTCGGCTGGCCTGACTATAATCCATGGGAAATCACGCTCACAAACGCCGAACTTTCAAATGACGTTGAAATTGCGCCATACACAAAAGAGACCCCGATTAAACGCGCGCGGATAAATAAAAAAGCGTTCGCGCGCTCAAACCCGACTCTTCAGCCAAGCACGGACGGCAATGCCGACCGCGTCTTCTACTCAAACCGCCTCTTTCGGGCAATCTTAAAAATTTTTTATGATGACTACTCTTTTATGAAAGGCGTCATCAAAGAACGATACGGCGTTGACCTGGGGTACGCGGATCCGAGAGACGAATTTCAGGACTTCACGATTGACGAGCTTCAATTTGTCGCCGCGGTGTTTGAGGATTTGCCAAGCGGGTTTCGGAATATGCCGGGACTTGAAAAAATCGTCCGAAGAAAAAATGGGCTTACGAATCCCGTGAGTCCGCAAGCTCCGGCAATCGCATGGGTTACGCTTGGGTATATAGAGTTCATGGACTTTGCCTTCACCTCTGGTCAGGCGGAGTATATACAGCGCCTCATTGCGCACGAGATGACTCATTTTTTGTGGCATTGGATACTCTCCGAGGAAACAAAAAAGCAGTTTATGGCGCTCTCGGGTTGGGAGGAGGTGAAAAAGGATTCGTGGGGACACGCAAAAACCACAAATTTTGTTTCCGAATATGCCTCTTCACAAAATCCGGATGAGGATTTCGCGGAAACCATTTCGTACTATATCTATCAGCCGGATTTTGTTCGGACAATCGCGCCCGATAAGTACAACTTCGTGAAAAACGTGGTTCAGGGATATGAGTATGTGGTTTTGGTTGATGAAAAGTTTACCTTTCAGGTGTTCAATCTCGAACCCGACACAACGTTTCCCGGAAAAATAGTGGGCATAGACATCAAGGTTCAAAAAACAGAGAGCGGTGACAACAGGGTGGTGATAGATTTACATCTCTCGCCAAAATATGGGGATGGGGCGGAGCGCGCGTATATGAGATTGTCTTCCCCCCTCAAAACAAAAACGTATATTGACCAGTATTTTTATCCCGCGAGGGGAAACAAGTTTTTGTTGCGCGCTGATTTTGTTCTTACTAAATACGCCCCCTCGGGCTACTGGGCGCCGGAAACAATAACGGTGACGGACCAGGTGGATAATCGCCGGTACGAAAGTCAGAAAAATTTCGGTTGGCTTCTTTATGTGGATGACCCCGAAGAAGACACCGCGCCCCCCGTTCCAGACATGGACAATATCAAAAGTTCCGTCAAAAAAATTGATGGAGACGACGCGATTGAGATTCGTGTTCCGGTCACGGATACTCATCCTGAAGGCATGACTGGATACGCGACCATAAATCAGTACGCGTCGAACCAACAGGATTATGACTACGCCGACTATGACCCGACACAAAAAGAACTTGTGTTTCTTTTTCCGATTCGCAAGTATCGCGCGAGCGGGGAGTGGACCTTCCGTGAGTTTTCCGCGAAGGACATCGCTGAAAACTCAGGCCGCTTTGACTTAAAGGATAGGGCAATTACGAAAACCATACATATCTCAAATTCGGACTACGTAAAACCCGCGCTGGACGTTTCTTCGATTAAAATTCAGGCAAGACCTCGGAAGCCGCAGGCGCCTGACGGCGAAACTGATGTGAACATTTGGTATCGGGCAAATGATGATAACTCCGGCTTGGGAAATGTAAACTACACGATTTTGAAGCCCAATGGCCAAAGCTTGTTTGATTACGACTATCACGACAATTTCCACACGCCATATTTTATTGGCAATCCAAACGAAAATAAGCTTTATGAAATAAAGCTCACCCTCCCGCCCGGCTCCCTCCCCGGCACCTGGATTCTTCGCGAAATATCCTTACACGACAAAGCGGGAAATATCCTCACATCAAACTTCGTCGAAATCGGTATTTTAAGGCCATTCAAAGTGTATTAAAACGAACAAAGTAACTTTGGCCCCTCAAGAAGCCGCCGATATTGCGCTTGCTTTTCCGTAGAATAAAAATTCACCCAGCAGACCGCGTATCCGTGGATACCGTAGGAATTATACTGTGTCGCAAGCACTCCTTTTTCTTTTACATTATAGAGCCCGAAGTCCCAGTTGCCTGACTGGAGGTTCCCGGCCGTGTATCCGATAAGGTCCCCGGATTGAAATTGAATTTTTTGTGAAACGGACTTGCCTCGGCTGTCCGCGACCGCGGGGGTATTGGGAAACTGCTCTCGAATGGATGGGATCGGTTCGTCAATATGGTCAAACTTCACCTGGTAATTGCAGTTGTTTTTGACGATAAAAAATAAAAGATATTGAGCAGGACTTTCTGCCGTGTCTTTTACGTATGCGCCGGAATCAAGCGTCATGGCAATAGGCGCGTACACGGGCACGCGCTCGCGCTCGGTCCAAACAAATGAGTGTCCCTTGGGCCCTTCGGAAGACGGAGAACCGGGCGCCGTAATTTTTTTGATTTTGGAAAAATCGGTGAAGTCGCTCGTGAGAACAGGTTGCGTGTTGTTCGCGCACGCGCTCGGGGATTGCGATTGCTCTTGTGGAGAGGCCGTGGAGGAAACCGCGTCGGGGTTGATGCTCTGAAGCATACCGCGAAGTTTTCCGATGAGTGTTGGGTCCGCGTCCGCAAGAACTTCCGTATCGAGTCCGTTGTTCAATCTCGCGTAGTGGTCCGGCCCAATGGGATTCCCGCTCTCGTAAAGAACCGTAATTTCCCGTTCAAGCCCAGCAAGCCGTGAACTCGTTTGAACAGGCAAAAAAAGCGCGGGCGGAGTCATGCCGGGGGCGGGAGCTTGCGTCTCTACTAAAGGTTTTTGCATTTGCTTTTCTATGCCGGGTTTCGGAGCGGCCACTTCGTGGGGCGGGGGAGACGGCTCCGGGAAAATAGCGCTCCCTGGAGTGGGAGAGGCATCGGGAATCTTCGAAACCGGAGTAGTATCTTCTCGCGCCGGACGAGCATTCTTTTCCTGCTTTTGTAATTGCGAAACAACAATAAAAGAACCGGTAGCGCCTAAAATTACGAGAACAGCGAGAATTATAATCACCGGAACAAAGCCGCGTTCCATATTATTATTATACCACGCTAATCCACCATCGCCTCAATTTTTACCGCTCACGCGCCAAATTTGATATAAATTAAAGACCACCCCGCAATTAACCATCACCGCGCCGACAATTAACGCGGGGTCATTATAATAAATTCCCTTCACAAACAAGATGCACTGGACGATGAATACTACCGTGGGCAGCATGACAGAGACATGCGAAGCGCTTTGTGCCTTGCGCACGATCCAGCCCTGGCGATAATATCCGAACGCAACTATCACCCAACAAATGATGAGTGTGGTATTCCAAAAAATTTGCGTGTTCCAAAACTCGGCAATCCCAGAGAGCCAACGGAACATTACCAGAGTGGATGCTACCACAAAGATAATCGCAAGAGCCACCTCTACGTAAATCTTTTTCATCGCATTTGTAGTATATACTAAGTCCACGAGCCCGTCATGTGTATCGAAAACATTTTATTTCGTGGTCGTTTACCATTCCGACTGCCTGCATAAAAGCGTAGCAAATGGTGGAACCGACGAATGAAAATCCGCGCTTCTTCAGTTCCTTACTCATGGTGTCAGATTCGGGCGTGGTTGCGGGAATATCCTCCATGGTTTTAATTTTGTGATTTATGGGCCTCCTGTGAACGAATTGCCAAATGTAGGCGTCAAATGAGCCAAACTCTTTTTGGACCGCAAGAAAGGCCTTTGCGTTTTGGATAGTAGCCGCTACCTTCAGGCGGTTGCGGATGATGCCCGGGTTTGCAAGGAGTCGTTTCGCGTCTCTCGCTCCGTAGCGGGCGATTTTTCGCGCGTCAAAATTATGGAACGCCTTGCGGTACCCCTCGCGCTTGTTCAAGATGGTCTGCCAAGTAAGCCCCGCCTGCGCCCCTTCTAAAATTAAAAATTCAAAAAGTGTCCGGTCGTCGTGCACCGGCACGCCCCACTCGGTATCGTGATACTGAATCATCAAAATATTTTCTCCGGCCCACCTGCAACGTGTTTTTTGCTTCGCCATGGGATCTAATTCAAATCTTTATATGTGTTCTCCGCGTTTAGCACTGATCAGAGGATGCACGTATTCTGATTTCCGATTATGTTATAATAATACCATGGTTAATAAGGAAGTAGTGGATTATGTTCAAAAATCGCTTGCAGAAGGGTACTCTATCGAACAGATAAGCATGACTCTTTCCGCGTCAGGATGGAATTCGGCAGATATACACGAAGTAATGGGGAACACTAATTCAAGAAAAAAAACTTCTTGGGTACTGTCGCCGTTCATTGCGGGCATCGTCTATGGTGGTACGTGGTTTCTGATGGTTACCGGAGGACTCGACCCGTTCAGTATTGAGTCTAGCTTCTTTTTGGGGTCAGGACGCGTCTTTAATGTAGTATTGGGACTTTTCTTTCCTCTGGTAGTGATGGCGATAGTGGGGTTTGCGTTTAGACATAGGATAAAAAAGTCGCGTTTCGCAATAGTTTTGTATGTTGTAGTGTACCTTGCTTTGTTTGCGGGAGTTCAGCTGTATAGGGATTCCACATACGAACTCGGGTCTATTTTAGGAAGTGCGCACTTATGTCGAGTCGGGTCGTTCATAGACCAGAAAAACCAGGGTAACGCCCCTGTTACAACTGGCGGCGTATATTGTGTTGCCTCTGTAGCGACAAAGAAAAAAGACATGACGGTGTGCGAGGATAAACGCTCTCTCGGAGGAATAGATTCCGAGTGCGTAACCATTGCCGCAAAAATTAGTCAAAATCCTTCATGGTGTCAATTCATTCCAATCGCTCAATCCCGATCAGAATGTCTCGTGACCGTAACGCCTGCGAATGAACTAACCTCTGTTGTTTGTGGTGATTTAGAAAATGAAAGCGCGCGCAATGACTGCATTTTGAATGTGGCGGTAAAATCCAAAAACCATACGGTGTGTGAAAAAATAATTTGGGCAGATCGTCCCCCATCTTCGGCGGAAGAGGGTAAAGAATACTGTAGGCAAGCGACACAAAACCAAGACCCCCAAGTGTTGCGAGAGTTAAATAAGGTTGGAGATAGGGCCGTAACCTTAGATCCTAGTTCGTTTGAAAGCTCTGTGTTGCAGATGGAGGAAGCAGTTCGTTTGAGAGATCCTTTGTTGTGCCCGGATAGAGCATTTGGTATTGGACTTGACGCCGATCAAGATTTAGTTATTTCCCCGCTCGCAGTTTGTTATGCGGAGATTGCTACTGTTACAAATAATATAGATCTTTGCGAATCAATTTCTTGGGATAAAGATACTTGCATTCGCCACGCCGTGATGGCGGCAAATAACATAGAATGGTGTGATGCGCTCCGCGAAAAAAACGATGAGGCAATTTGGGTAGCCATCGCAGAAAACGCAAGAAACAATTGCATTGCTGATTTTGCTTTTCATAAAAAAGACGCAGAGGTATGTAATTTAATTTCACTAACACAAACAAACACAAGAGAAATGAGTGTGGAAAAGTGTGCGGGGCAAATTCAAAAAAATAACTAGATAACAGAATCTAATTCAATACCGAAAAAAAGGAAATAAGATTCGCGATGTGATCGTCCAGGGACACGCCGAGCCGCTCCACGCCCCGCGCGATGACCTCGCGATCCACCTTTGCGGCAAAGCCCTTTTCGCCGAGCCGTTTTTGAATGGAAGCAACCTTCATCTGGCCGTAGGGGATAGGGTTTAATTTTCGGTAGGCGTAAAAAATTCCGGCAATCTCGTCGCATGCCATAAGTGCTGCGGCGAGCTTCGTATCTGGTAGAGTGCTAAAGCCGTTGTATCCGTAGGCGTGCGCTTCCACCGCGTGGATCAGCTTCTCGGGGTAGCCCCACTCCCGAAACCATCGCAAGGACTCGGCGGGGTGGGTCTCCGGATGTTTCCCAAAGTCCAGATCATGCAAAAGCCCGGTAAGGTACCACAAGTCCGCGTCCTCGCCATACAGGCGCGCATACCCTTCCATCGCAACCGCCACCATTGTGGCGTGATATCTTTGAAAACGGGGTCAGCCACCGTTTATATATGGTAGTATACTACCATGCCCAGAGTATCGAGAGTAGATGTAGGTGGATACGTATATCATGTCCTAAATCGTGCAAACGCTCGAGTTCAAATTTTTGACCGAGATGAGGATTACGCGTCTTTTGAAGAAGT
>JBBTZM010000025.1:0-2249 GCA_038061335.1 Patescibacteria group bacterium
CCCATCATCTCACTTGGCGGAAAGGTACTCGGAGAGCGCGACGAACACTCCTTGTTTATTGTAGTGGAGGGGCTCGACGGCTCAGGCAAAACAACTCAAGGGACGCTTATTGCGGAAGAACTTCAAAAGAAAGGGTATGAGGTCGTCATCACAAAAGAGCCAACCGCAACTTCCGCGGTTGCGCAAAAAATAGCGGATGCTCTCGCAAAAAAAATAAAGGTGGAGCCAAAGGAACTTCAGGAACTTTTTACCAAAGATAGGGAAACGCATGTGAACGAGCTCGTCCTGCCCGCCCTAAAAAAAGGTAAGATCGTGGTTTCGGACAGATACGCCTTCTCGACGTTCGCCTACGGCTCTCTTCACCACGACGAAGCATGGCTGAAGCAATTAAACGGGCGCTTTCCCTTGCCGGACCTGACGCTCTTTATTGATGTAACGCCTGATGAGTGCCTCCAAAGAATCGGTCACAGGGGAGAGCCGCAGGAGCTTTTTGAGGAAAAAAAGAAGCTAGAGAGCATTCGAAACGCCTATCTCAAAGTCGCGAAAGAATTTTCGCTTCATTTCAAAGTGATAGACGGAAGCGGTAGTATTGAAGAAACACACGCAAAATCAATGCTCGAAGTAAATCGTTTAATTTCCTAGGCCGTAAATATTTCGTAACTTTCAACTATGCCGTATTTCCCCACCATCGGCCTCGAAATCCATATCGAACTTAATACGAAGACAAAGATGTTTTGCGCGTGCGAAAATAATCCATTTTTCGCCGAGCCAAATGCGAATGTCTGCCCCATTTGTTTGGGCCATCCCGGGGCACTCCCCACCATAAATATGGAGGCAGTGAAAAGTACGCTGAAGCTCGGCCTTGCTCTCTATGGCACAATCGCCAAGCACTCGAATTTCGACAGAAAAAGTTACTTTTACCCTGACCTTCCCAAGGGCTATCAGATTTCGCAATACAAGCGCCCGCTTGTGGAAGGTGGCTCCTTACAAGACATCCGCATCACAAGAATCCATTTGGAAGAAGACACCGGCAAGTTACTTCACTCTGACGGAGGCCCTTCGCAGAGCTCAGGGCGACAAGCTTCGCTTGTCGATTTCAATCGCGCCGGCGTCCCCCTGGTGGAGCTTGTGAGCGAGCCGGATATAACGAGCGGAAAAGAAGCCGCTGATTTTGCCCGCGAACTTCAGCTCATCCTCCGGTATCTAAAAATCGCGAACGCGGATATGGAAAAAGGCGAGATGCGCGTGGAGGCGAACATTTCCGTACATAAAGAAAAGGGGAAGCTGGGAACAAAGGTTGAGGTAAAAAATCTCAATTCTTTCAAAATAGTGGGAGACGCGATTGACTACGAACTAAAGCGTCAGGAAGAAGTTTTGGAAATGGGAGAAAAGGTCCTGCCCGAAACCCGCGGCTGGAACGAAAAAGAGCAGAGAACGTTTTCCCAAAGAAGCAAGGAGGAGGCGCACGACTACCGCTACTTCCCGGAGCCAGACCTACCTCCGCTTGATTTGACAAACAACCCGGACATGGATATCGAACTTTTGAAACGCGGACTCCCGGAACTGCCTGAAGAAAAGCGGGCCCGCTTTATGGCGGAGTACGGCCTGGACGCGAAGCAGGCCGACACGCTCGTCATGGTTCCCCGCGCCGCGGAGTTTTACGAGCAGTCCGTTTCAGAATGTAAAACGGACGTGCCCGACGAAGATTCAGCGAAGGCGGGAAATGCAAAGAAGTGCTCCCTCCTTGCGTACAACTATTTAACGAGCGACCTTTTCGGTATTATGAAAGACCGCGACCTTACCTTTGACACAATGAAGGTGAGCCCGGAAAACTTTGCCGACCTTGTGGCATTGGTGGAAAAAGGGGAACTTTCTTCAAGAATGGCAAAAGACATCTTGCTCCACATGGTTGAGTCGGGCGAGGACCCGCGCGAAGTCATGAAGCGGGAAGGCATCACACAGGTCTCGGACACCGAAAGTATCGCAAACGCAGTAAAAGAAGTAATCGCGGAAAACGAAAAAGCGGTCGCGGACTTTCAAAAAGGCAATGAAAACTCCTTCAAATTCCTGGTTGGCCAGACCATGAAAAAGTTAAAGGGGCAGGGGAATCCGGGCCTTATTCAGGAGGTTTTACGCGACAACTTGACAAAATAGAAAAAATAGTATAATCTGGTATACAGTCTTTCGGGTGCGGATGGTTCCTAACATCCAGCGCAAGCTGGAAAAGGAGGAACCATGAACAAGTTAAT
>JBBTZM010000025.1:2349-4586 GCA_038061335.1 Patescibacteria group bacterium
GAGGCAAACCTTCCCCGGTTCCGGCAAGTGGACCCCGACGGGAAGGGGTAATGTTTGGGGCCTGCACGCATTGCGCGTCAGGCCCTCTTTATTTTCTCTATCTTACCACTGGGACATCGCAAGTCCTTGGGAACTTTCGAACCAGTTCTTCGGCTTCTTTCGGTTTTTGAATCCAGTGTACACTCTCATCTCTTTTAAACCACGTCATTTGCCGCTTCGTGTATTTATAAATTTCACTCACGGACTTTTCAATCATCTGCTCGCGCGAAATTTTCCCCTGCAAATACTCCGCCGCCCTGCGGTAGTTTAATCCAAATCCCTCGATCCGCTTCCACGATAGTCCCCGAGTTTCATCGAGGGGCTTCCTTAAATTCCGCACCTCGTCCAAAAATCCCTGCCTCATCCACTGCATAAATCTTTTTCGTATCCTTCCCTTTAATTTCTCTTTTGGCACCAAAAGCCCGATTTTTAAAATTTTTAGCGATTGATTGGACTCAACGATTCCATGGAATTGTTGAGTGACTTTTTGTTTTGAAGCGTACGCAATTTCCAGGGCGCGGATGAGACGTCTCTTATTTTTCCGGTCAATCATTTTCGCCCGCTTCGGAACAACCTTCCGCAATTTCGCGTAAAGTTCCTCTAGAGTTCGTCTCTCCAATTCTTGCCGCAGTTCACGTTGCGGTGGAATCGCGGGAATCAAATTCGGAGACAAAAGCGCGTCAATATAAAACCCCGTGCCTCCGGCAATAATTGGTGTCTTGCCCCGGCGCAAAATATCCCGCAGGGCCTTTTGTCCCAGTTTTTGAAATCGAGCCGCGCTAAACTGCCGCCGGGGAGAGGCAATGTCAATCAGATGATGCCGGATGCCTTTGTAATGCATCTGGATCCCTCGTTCCGCTCTGACGGAACTCGGGATGCTCAATTTCGTATTCTCGCTTCGCTCGAACGAAATTGGCACTTTCCCCGTCCCGATGTCAAGCCCTCGATACACCTGACGTGAATCGGCAGAAATAACCTCGCCGTTATATTTTTTGGCAAGCCGAACCGCGACCTCGCTTTTACCAGAGGCGGTCGGACCTACAATAACGATAATATTACCCGAATATTCACCTTTTTTCTTCGTCCTCTTTTCGGATTTCATTCAAAAACAAATTAAGTTCTTTCGCCCCCAGGTCGCCCTGCCCGCGCTTGCGGACGGAAACCGTTTTCGCGGCTTCTTCTTTTTCGCCGACAACAAGAACGTATGGAATCTTTTGCGTTTCCGCTTCCCGAATCCGCTTTCCGATTGTCTCGTTCGCGTTTCCCATCTCAGCGCGGATAGAATGTTTGCGAAGAGCATGAAATGTCCCTTCAGCGTACAAAATATGTTTTTCGCTAATCGGCAACACAACAACCTGAACAGGGGAGAGCCACAACGGAAACGCACCTGCGTAGTGCTCAATTAAAACTGCCATAAAACGCTCTATGGAACCCATAATCGCTGCGTGAATCATCACAATCCGTTCCTCTTTGCCGTCCTCTCCTATGCAATTCAAATCAAACCTTTCTGGCATATTCATATCCAACTGAATCGTCGCGACCTGCCAGTCGCGTCCTAAAGAGTCCTTAGTGATAAAATCAAGCTTTGGACCATAAAATGCCGCCTCTCCGATAGCTTCAAAATAATCGGGGTGTTTTTCCTCAACAATCTCTCGAAGAATCCCTTCCGCCGCGGCCCAAAGCTTTTTATCTCCCAGATATTTTTTTGATTCCTTTGGGTCATGTAACGAAAGGCGCACTTTCAGCTCAAATCCAAACGTCTTATAAAACGTATGAACAATATCCCAAATGTTTAAAAACTCCTTTTTAGTCTGCGCCACTCGGCAAAAAACGTGAGCATCGTCTTGAGTAAACGCCCGTGTTCGTGATATTCCAGACAATTCGCCCGTCTGCTCATCGCGATAGCACATTGTGGAGTTGGCATACCTCTGGGGTAATTCTCGGTAACTCCACGGCTTGCGAGCGTAAATCTGCGTATGATGCGGGCAGTTCATCGGCTTTAAAGCAAACTCATGCCCCTCTCGGCTCTTCATCTTAAAAAGCTCATCCTTAAACTTATCCCAATGACCGGATTTTTGATAAAGCTCCTTCTTGGTAATATGAGGAATTTCCACTTTTTCATACCCATACTGTCTTCTTAATTCCCAAACATAATCATCCAGCAAATTTCTGATAATTGTCCCTTTCGGCGTAAAAAG
>JBBTZM010000026.1:0-18095 GCA_038061335.1 Patescibacteria group bacterium
CAGACATCGGGATTTATGACTGGATTCCCTGGGCCGCGGCGCGGATTAAGCCGCCACAGATTATCGGGCATGAGATTTTGGGGGAGGTGATTGAGATAAATGGCAGTCCTTCGACAAGCTCAGGAGAGATCTTTCAGAAAGGAGACCTTGTTTCTTCGGAGACGCATATTTTTTGCGGGGAGTGCAGAACGTGCAAAAGCGGGAATCCCCACGTGTGCGAGAACATGGTGCTTTTTGGCATCGGGCGGGACGGGAGTTTCGCGGAGTACGCGACGATTCCTTTGAAGACCACGTGGAAAAATGACCGGCGCATACCGGAGGAGGTTATGAGTATCGAGGAGCCATTTGGCAACGCGGTGCACGCGGTTACAAAAGCAGGAGTGAGTGGTAAGAAAGTTTTGATACTGGGGCTCGGGCCAACCGGGCTTTGCGCGGGTGCGGTTGCTAGGTGGCAGGGCGCTTCGGAAATCGTCGGGGTAAACAATACGGCGTATCGGCGCGGGCTTGCGGAAAAGACCGGGTGGTTTGACAAGGTTTTATCCGAAACGGATTATGATGACAGGGATTCGTATGACGTGGTTATCGAGATGAGCGGGAGCCGGCTCGGGATTCAGGCCGCGTTTGAGGCGGCGCGCCCCGCGGGGATGCTTGTCGCATTCGGGATTCCAAAGGAAGAAATCGCGGTTGATTGGGGAAGGTATCTTATCAACAAAGAGCTTACTATTGTATCTGTCTTCGGGAGAAAGATATGGGACACGTGGCACACCACGAACGAGATGCTCGTTTCCGGTAAACTGGATTTTCATGAAATGATTACGCACCGTTTTCCTTTGAAGGATTTTGAGGAGGCGATGCGGGTCATGAAAAGCGGGGAGTGCGGGAAGGTACTGCTTATACCTTAGATTTGCGCGGGCTTTCTGAAATGTTTCGCGGAACCGGCGTCGGCTCGCTTCCAGCGGCTCGCCGCGCCTTGGCTCTCGACGCGCCGGCCCCCGCCTTGGCGGGGGACCAAGCCCGGTGCGTTTCCGAGACATTCCGCTCAATCATTTCAGAAAGCCCTCTATATATTGTCAGTGTTCCTTCCCTTGTTTTTTGTGATATATTGGATTTATGAATTTCGAAAAAATCATTTCTGATTTGCAGGCCCAGGGGTTGTATAACGATATCAAGATAATTGAGTCCTCGCAGGGGGCGTATTTGACGATTCGGGGAGAGAAGAAGCTGAATCTTTGCTCGAATAACTATCTCGGGCTTGCCGGGCACCCGCGCCTTGTGCGGGCGGTGAAGGAAGCGATAGAAAAATATGGGGTGGGCACCGGCTCGGTGCGCGCGCTTTCCGGCACGCATATTTTACACATCGAGCTTGAGGCCACGCTCGCGCGCCTCAAGAGCGCGGAGGCCGCGCTCGTGCTTCAGGGCGGATATGTGGCAAACCTTGCGGCAATTCAGACGCTTTTGGGAAAAGAAGATATTGTTATTTCTGACGAGTTAAACCATGCCTCTATTATTGACGCGATTCGTCTCGCGCAGGTGGGAAACAAGTTTATTTATAAGCATAGTGATATGGCGGATTTGCGAGTGAAGCTCGATGAGGCCGCGCTTGTGCGAAAAACGCCAAAGACGAGTGGCGAAGAACGGGTGGCGCTCATCGTAACGGACGGCGTGTTTTCTATGGATGGCGACCTCGCGCTACTTCCCGAAATTGTCGCGCTGGCAAATGAGTACGGATGTATGACAATGGTTGATGATGCGCACGGGGAAGGTGTTTTGGGAGACCACGGACGTGGAATTACCCATCATTTTGGAATTTCCGGCCAAATTGATATAGAGATTGGGACGCTTTCAAAAGCGTTCGGGGTTATGGGCGGATTTATTACGGGCAAAAAATCGCTTATCGAGTTTTATCGGCAAAGGGCAAGGCAGTTTCTTTTTTCGAACGGGCTTTCCGTGCCGGACACTGCCGCGCTTATCGAGTCCGTAAATATATTGGAGGAGTCGGACGAGTTTGTGAGGCGGCTTTGGGAGCGGGCGCGGTTTTTGAAAGAAGGACTTACGAAACTGGGATTTGACTGCGGCGCATCGCAAACGCCCATTACGCCCCTTATGATAGGGGACGAGATACAGGCGCGGGATTTCAGCAAGCGATTGTACGAGGAAGGAGTGTATGCAACGGCCATCAAGTTCCCCATGGTCGCGAAGGGTAAGGCGCGGATACGGCTTATGCCGTCTGCCGCGCATGAGGAAAGTGATTTGGAGTTCGCGATTGGGGTGTGTGAGAAGGTGGGGAGGGAGTTGAAAGTGTTGCAATGATAGAGAGCATCCGCCATAATCTCCTCGCTCATTCTCGCTCGCCCAGCCGCTCGCTCCGAGGCCTCGGCCGTTTTGCCCCGCCAAGGCGGGGACCATGCCAAAACGGCCTCGGAATCCGCGCGGAGACAACGGCGGATGCTCTACCAAGAATCATGAAGGCATTTATAGATTTCGACGGAGTGTTGTTTGATATCGCGCGGCACAAGCGGGAGTATTTTCGGTTTTTCGAACAATACGGTGTTTCGCGCGGCGAGGCGCGGAAGACGTACGGGGAGATGAAGCGCGCGATTGGGCGTGATGATCAGCGATATTATGTTTCGCGTTTGAAGGAAAAACATCCGCGTCTTGATATCGAAAAAACTCTTCGCGCAATTCGCGCGTTTAAGGGGCAGAGCCGCTCATGCGTGTATAAGGAAGCGCGGATGTTTTTGGAGGCGCTTAAAAAATTCGGGTTTGAACTTCACCTTGTAACTTCCGGGGATAAGGTTCTTCAGGAGCGGAAGATAGAAATGAGCGGGCTTTTGAAGTATTTTCAAGGGATACATCTTTTAGAAAACGACGATAAGGCGGGCATAGTCCGCCGGTTTGCAACACAGGGAGAGATTGCGGTATTTTTGGACGATAAGGAGGCGATTGCGGACCAGGTGAAAAAGTCCATGCCGCATGTTAGTGTTCTTCATGTGGTCCGGCACAAGGGGGATGCGCGATCAAAAAAGGCGGATTATGCGGCTTTGAACTTACGGGAAGCGTTGCGGTATATAAAACGATTATGTGCGGAATAGTTGGATACATAGGGAAAGAAGATGCCTTGCCGATATTGCTTCGCGGGCTTCGCAAACTTGAATACCGCGGATATGACAGCGCGGGTATTGCGATTTTGCATGATGGGAAAATCGGGCGGGTGCGATCCGTGGGGAAGATAGACAATCTTATCGAGAAGACCAAAGCCGCAGATTTGCCCGGCGTTTTGGGGATTGGACACTGCCTTCACCCAGGAACGGTGGTCCAGCTTTCCGATGGCCGCACTGCTTGTATAGAGGACATTGTTTCCGGGGACGAGGTGGTGAATATTGATACCAATTCCGGAATTTGTTCTCGCGGTCAGGTTCGTACTTTTTGCCATGCTTCGCCGGAAACGCTTTATTCGGTGCGGACTCCGCTTAGTAATTTTGTCGCAACCGGAGAACATACTACGCTTGTGTATTCTGACGGGAAGTTTTCAGAAAAACGGGTTCGCGATCTGAAACCCGGAGACCTTCTGCCTTTTCCGAAAATGTTTTCTATAAAGAATCCCGCCCCTCTTTCTTTTCATTCTGTTTCGGTGAAACGATATTATCGCTTAAAAACACGAGGCCTTGCTTTTCTGCGGGAACGAATCAGAGCCGTGTCTCGAGAGGTGGTTTTGCAGGGGAGCGGTCTTACCGGGAGTTATTTGGATCATATTGTTTCCAACGATCGAAATTTTCGGGAGGACGCGCTGCAAAATCTCTACTCCTCTTTTGGTTATTCTTTTGAGGAGGCGAGGGGATTACATTTGGATCCGGTGAACACAATCCATGGGAAATTTATTCGTTTACCCGAAGAAAGCAATCCCCGCGTTATGCAGATTTTTGGGTATTTTATCGGCGATGGATATGCCGGGGAAAGATGTCTGCGTTTTAAGGACATGGATCGTGGGACCCTTTCTCTTTATAAGGACTTGATTGAAGAGGAATTTGGCGTTTCCGGCAGAATCGGAGAGATGGGCGACACTTCGGCCGGACTTTTGGAGTGCAATAGTTTGTATCTTTGCGCCTGGCTGAAGAAAAATGTCGTGAATAATGAAGAAGCGTTTGTCGCTTCTTTGGGGAATCTTCCGGATGACCAGATTGCCGCTTTTATTCGTGGTTTGTTTGATGCCGAAGGGTATGTTGCCCAGGGATCCCGGCAATTAGGAATTGGCATGAATGATGAATTTTTGATACGCTCTTTGCATTTGTGGTTTTTGCGTTTCGGTATCGTTTCTTCTTTTCGCATTGAACAGCCTTCTCCGAAAAATAACAAACCGAATGTTTCTTTTCGGCTTCTTGTGAGCAACCGGGAATCGCTTGAACGATTTCGAGATAGTATTGGTTTTGGGTCGGAAAAAAAGATGGGCAGTTTACATTTTTTGATTGAGTCAGTCGGTTCTAAGCGTTTTAGTTTTCGTGAATTTTTTGAATACCCTTCTTTGGTTTTTTCTCGCGTACTTGATGTTTCCCCCCGCCCGTCGGATACGGATGTTGTCTATGATCTGGAGGTTTCCAATCATGCGAATTTTCTAGCGAACGGTATATGCACGCACAACTCCCGCTGGGCAACCCACGGCGGGGTTACGGAAGAAAACGCGCATCCGCATATTGCGCACGCCGGAAAATTGGCATTGGTGCATAACGGCATTATCGAAAATTATCGGGAACTGAAGGCCCAGCTTTCCCAAAGCGTGAAATTGCAGTCCGAAACGGACTCCGAAATTTTAGCGCACCTTATCGCGGAGAAGTATGAAGGGAATCTAAAGGAGGCGGTGCGGCAGGCCCTGCGCCATGTGCGCGGCACCTACGGGCTTGCCTGTATTCACGCGGACCATCCGGATACTATTGTCCTTGCCCGCATGGGAAGTCCGCTTGCGGTAGGAAGCGCGGACGGAAATTTTTATGTGGCATCGGACGCGACTCCCATTCTTCCGTACACCAACAAGATTATTTATCTGGACGACGGGGAAATTGCGGAAATTAAGGGGGGTGAACTTCGGGTTTCAAACTTGCGGGACGAGGTTGTTGAAAAGTCCGCGGAGGAGATCGAGTGGAACGAGGCCGAGGCGGAGAAGGGCGGGTACCCGCACTTTATGCTGAAGGAGATTTTTGACCAGCCGCAGGTTTTTTTGGACGCGATTCGGGGGAGGTTTGACGAGTATGAGGGTACGGCGCGGCTTGGAGGGTTGCAGATGACCGAGGAGGAGATGCATTCCATTCGCCGCGTCATGTTTCTTGCGTGCGGCACGGCCTATCATGCCGGACTTATCGGGAAATACGCGTTTGAGCGTTTGGCGCAGATTCCGACCGAGGTTGATGTGTCAAGCGAGTTTCGGTATCGGGATCCGGTTTTGGACGAGCATACGTTGGTATTCGTGATTTCGCAATCCGGCGAGACATTGGATACCCTGGCCGCCATGCGCGAGGCAAAGCGCAAGGGGGCGAAGGTTCGGGGGATTATAAACGTGGTTGGTTCGACGATCGCGCGCGAGGCGCGTGCCGGGACGTATATTCATGCCGGGCCGGAACTTGCGGTTCCTTCGACAAAGGCATACACGAACATGGTTGCCGTGATTTTGCTTTACGCACTGCAGTTCGGACGCTTAAAGCACACGACCCCGGCCACGGGCAAGCGACTTATTGAATCGCTTTTGAAAATTCCAAAACAGATGGAGGTGATTTTGAAGCAGAGCGATATGATTCGCGGTATTGCCGAGGCATATAAAGGATATTCTGATTTTTTGTTTCTTGGTCGGGGAGTGAATTTTCCGGTTGCGCTTGAGGGTTCTTTGAAACTCAAAGAAATTACGTATATTCATTCCGAGGCCTCTCCGGCGGGGGAGATGAAACACGGCATGAACGCGCTTCTCGGGCCCGACCTTCCGGTCGTCGCGATTGCCACAAGAAATCAATTGTATGAAAAAATGATAAGCAATGTGGAGGAGGTGCGCGCGCGCGGGTCCAAGGTTATTCTTATCGCCACGGAAGGGGACGGGGATGTGCGGCGGCTTGCGGACCATGTGATATTTGTGCCTAAGACCATGGAGCTTCTGGAGCCGCTCTTGAACACCATTCCTCTTCAACTTTTCGCGTATCACATGGCGGTTATTTTAGGACGGGACGTGGACAGGCCGAGGAATTTGGCGAAGAGCGTTACGGTGGAGTAGGTGTTTGCATGGAAAAAACCACTATGGCCTTCTCGCTCATTCTCGCTCGCCCAGCCGCTCGCTCCGAGGCCTCGGCCGTTTTGCCCCCGCCTTCGGCGGGGGACCATGCCAAAACGGCCTCAGAATCCGCTCGGAGGCCACAGCGGTTTTTTCCTTAAATTCCTTAAATTCCTTTTGTGGTTTTATGAGTAACACTTTTTATGGTAAGGGGAGGGGTGGGTTGATACCGAAGGCGGCGGTATTTGATATGGACGGGGTGCTTGTTGATACCGAGATGCGGTGGGATGAATTTCGGGAGAAGATTTGGGGGAGTTTCGGGCTCGCCGATCCGCGGAAAGTGGAAGAGGAAATTATCGGCATGAATTTGCGGGATACGGCGGCGTATATTCGCAAATACAATCCCGCGCTTTCGGACGAGGCGGTTTACAAGGCGTTTTCGGATGTGGCAAGCGTGATATACAAGGAGCGGTGCGAGCTTATGCCAGGGGTCCTGCCGCTTCTTTTGGAATTTCAAAAAAAGGGCATCCGCCTTGCCATTGGTTCATCCTCGCCTTTGGAATGGATCGAGTGGGCGGTTCGCCGTTTTGAATTACAGGGATATTTTTCTCATCTCTGTTCTACGGAAAGCATGGGGATTTCCGGGAAGCCCGACCCCGCGGTATATATTGAGGCAATGCGGCGCTTGGGCGTGGCGCCGGAGGAGTGCGTTATTTTTGAGGATTCTTCACACGGACTTCGAGCCGCGGTCGCATCCGGGGCGCGGGCAATTGCGGTTCCGGACCCGCGGTGGAGCCGGGGGGATTTCACGATTGCGGATATTGTCGTAGAATCATTGGAGGATAGAAGATTGTATGAGTATCTTGGTTTCAACCGCTCCTAATCTACGAATCATCCGAATCTACAAATTTTATGGACATTATTATACGAAAATTAGAAAAAGGGGATTATGAGAAAGGTTTTTTGGAAACGCTTTCGAATTTGAGTACGATTGGTGATGTTTCAAAGGAGAAATTTTTGGAGATTCTTGCTGGCATGGAGAAGCGGGGGGAGTATTTTGTGTTTGTCGCGGAGCTTGATGGTAAGGTCGTAGGAACTGCTACGCTTATGGTCCAACAGCTCTTCGCACATAGCGGAGGACGAGTTGGGCATATCGAGAACGTAGTTACGCGGAAAGGGTTTGAGGGGCGGGGGATTGGTTCTCGACTTATGGAGCGGGTGATTGAAGAGAGTAAAGTGCGGGGGTGCTACAAAATAATCTTGAGTTCGGACGAAAAGAACGCCGGTTTTTATAAGCGGTTCGGGTTTCAGGAAAAGGAAATCGCGATGCGTTTGGATTTGCATTGAGTTTGATTTTTGAAGGTTTTTTGCTAGGATGGGAGTATGACTACGGTAACCATACCAAAGGAGCTCGCGAAGCAGGGGGACTTGGTGCTTGTGCCGAGGAGAGAGTACGAGGCATTCTCCCAGTGGAGAAAGCATATTAAAATTCGTTTGAATGATGCATGGTTTTGGACTCCGGAGTGGCAAGAAAAGGAATTTGAAGCAGACAGGGCCATTGCGAAGGGCAAAGTCCAAGGCCCCTTTTCCAACCATAAAGATTTGATGGCCGCCCTGTCTCGCAAAAGAACATGAAGATTATTTTCTCCGATCCTTTTCAGGGAGATTTTGTAAATTTACCTTTGCAGGTTCAGCGGGCTTTTGAAAAATCGGCTCGCTTTCTTTTTAATAATCCGCGTCATCCTTCTCTTCAGGTGAAAAAATTGCCCGGCACTTCTTTCTGGTACGGACGAGTAACTTTAGGGTATCGGTTTACTTTTCAGTGGGCGGGAGATTCTATTGTGCTTCGTAGAATCGGGACGCATGATATTTTGAACAAGGAGCGCAGGGCGTAATATATTTGGATATGGTTTTGCACGAATACGAGGGGAAGAAACTTTTTGAAAAATACGGGATACTTGTTCCACGCGGGGTTTTGATTTTGAAGGGGGAGGACGCGGGAAAGGCATACCGGACGCTCGACAGGTGGCAGACGGTTCTAAAGGGGCAAACGCACGAGCGGGGGAGGATGGAGAAAGGACTTGTTCGGTTTTGTTCGTCCGAGGATGAGGTTTTGGCGGCGGTGAAAAATATGTGGGCTTTGGGCGTGGGCGCGGTTTTGATTGAAGAGAAATTGGAGGTAGCGGAGGAGCGAGAACTTTCTATCGCGCATGACGAGAATCTCGGCCAGCCGGTTTTAGAGTACGGCCCGCGTGGCGCGGACAAAGAACGGCATGTACTGGATATTCACGCGGACGCGGATTTGCCGAGCGCGGGTTTTCCGCATATTCCTTATTCGCAGGCGTTTTGGAATTTGTATCGCCGAGAGAAGGCGAGCGTAGTTGCCGCAAAGCCGCTCGGGCGTATTCCGGACAGCTCTTGGGTCGCCCTGGATGTACGCGTGGCGCTTGAAGAGTAATTTTTTGTATTTTTTTGTGGCCTATGATTTAGTAACAGGCATGGAGATTTTGAATATCAATGAAGAGGGAGTTTTGGAGAAGGTTGTCCATGCATTGCGGAAGGGCGGAGTGGTTTGCGTGCCCACGGATACGGTCTACGGCCTTATCGCGGACGCGGGGAACGAGGAGGCGGTTCAGAAAATTTTTGATATAAAAGGAAGGGAAGAAGAGAAGCCCTTGCCCGTGTTTATGTCGGGCATTGTAATGGCCCGGGAGTACGCGGAGATTTCACCGGAGCAGGAGAGATTTTTGGAGAAGGTGTGGCCCGGGGCGGTTACGGTGGTTTTTAAGGGATATTTCAAAGAGACGATCGGAATGAGGATGCCGAATGATGAATTGTTACTGAATATTTTGCAAAAGACGGGTACGCCGCTCGCGCAAACTTCCGCAAACCCATCCGGCAAGCCGCCAGCGCGGAGCGCGGAGGAGGTTTTGAATTATTTTGGCAGCGCATTATATGCGCCCGCGCTGTGTGTGGACCCCGTAGAGTCCCGCCTGGGGCGGGACCACGGGGCAGGCGGGGGAGAACGCGGGGGAGAGGCCTCAAGTGTTATTGACCTAACTGGCGCGACGCCAAAAATACTCCGCGCGGGCGCGGTCTCCAGCGAGGAGCTTTCTCGTCTTCTTGCTCATTCTGGCTTACCGGCCCCTCTCGGATTATAATGAACACATTATGGTACGCGGTTTCATCATTGTTGCGGTTGCGTTTTTTCTCGTTATCGGGGTGGGTATTTTTTTTGGATTGCGAGCCGCGAAGGAACGCCTGGCAGAGCCCAAAGAGGAAAACAGAGAAAGCACCTCGACAGAAGTAAAGGCAAAAGGAAGAGGTTTTTTCGGATTTCTCCACCGCGACTTTGTTTCAAAAGAGCAATTTGAGCGCGGAGATTCAGGATTTCAGTTGAACCGGTGGGGAGATGAGGGGGGCTCTTCGGGTAGTTCGGACGCGAGTTCGCTTGAGGAGAGCGGTGGAGGGTTCATATTACGGCGCGACATGAGCCCGCCCTCCCCCAAGCTCTCCTCGGGCGGGGGAGAGGTTCCGGAGGCCCCGGCTCGGGAGCCCAAGCCGCCATTCGGCTTTACCAAAGAAGCCCTTTCTCCTTTTTTCGGCAAGGTTGAGATTAGTTCTCTCCAGCCGCCCACATCGGATTACGCTCGGACGGCCGCAATTCTTACCGCCCAGTCCGGCGCTCTCGCGGTAAACGTGACAGGGTGGAAACTCCGGACGAACATCGACGAAGTTGTAATTCCGCAGGCCATAGGGAAGTACGTTCCCGGCGCCACTCTTTCGGAAGACATCATGCTCCGCTCCGGGGATACCCTCTCTCTTTTTGGCCACTATCGGTTCGCCGAATATCAGCATCCCTTTGGAAAAAATGTGCGGCTGAACGAGTGTACGGGATATTTGAACGCGCTCTATCCGTTTGAACCAAAGCTCCCCACAAGGTGCCCGCGCCTGAATCAAGATGAAGTTCGCTCTCTTTCCGGCGCCTGCCAAACATATATTTCAAATCTTGGCTCATGCAAAACTCCGGCCTCCGTGGACATCGCGAATTTTCAAGGGGACAGGGCGTGCCAGTCGTTTCTCCGCCGCTCCTTTGGATACGCCCCATGCTACGAAGCCCACAAAAACGAGGAAAACTTTTTTTCGCGCGAATGGTACGCGTGGCTTTCCCCGCAAATGCAGATTCCCATTGCCCGCGACCACGACCGGGTTTTTCTTTTTGACCGGAACGGGCTTTTGGTGGACGAGTTCTCCTACTGATGTGGGCGCGCCTCTTGCGCATGGGCGTGAATGTTTTATTATAGATGAACTTTCTTCCCACTTCTTTCGATGAAACAGAGTTCTTCAACAGAGACATTTGGAAAACACCTTACCATAGACGCGTACGGGTGTGACGCCGAAGCCCTTGATGATTTTGAGGTCGTGTTTCGGGTACTTGATGAATTGCCCGGGAAGGTTCAAATGCACAAAATTACGACTCCGTACGTAATACGGGCGGGAGCGAACGACTTGAAGGACTGCGGCGGGCTTTCCGGATTCGTGATGATTGCGGAATCGCATATCTCGCTCCATACGTTTCCGCAAAAGCGGTATGTTACCTTTGATCTTTATTCTTGCAGTATGTTTGAGGAAGCGCCGGTGCTCGCCTTTTTGCGAGAAGAGTTCCAATGGGAGCAAGTCGAAAAACACGTTATCAAACGCGGACTCAAATTTCCAAAAGAAAATTTGGCGTAACCGGAGAGGTCGGACCTCAAGGATTACTTACGTTCCGCGAGCGTAATAAGGGTCTCAAATTGTGCCTTGCCGCGGAGGACCTTCACCCGTACCTCCTCGCCGATGTTCGCGTCTTCCAAAAAATCCTGGATGGTTTTCCCTTCGGTGACTTTTTCTTTGTTCCATTCGAGGATAATGTCGCGTTCTTTGATTCCCGCCTTGTCCGCCGGACCGCCCGCGGCAACCGCGATACCCAAAGGGTTGTCTTTTGCCACAAGCGCTCCGTAATCCACGGGAACTCGGAGGAGCTCTTTTGTCTTAGGAGTTACGGTCATATAGCGGATGCCGAGGAGCGGACGCTTTATTTTTCCGTACTTTTTAATATCCAGAAGGTCGCGCTCCGCGGCTTTTACCGGAATCGCGAAGCCGATGTTTTGCGCGCCCGCGATGACCGCGGCGTTTATTCCTATGACTTCGCCTTTCAGGTTCGTAAGCGGGCCGCCGGAATTCCCCGGGTTTATGGCCGCGTCCGTTTGGATGAGGCCGCGCAATTCTTCTGTAGGGCCCTCGGGGTTTTCTTTTGCCGAAATCGCTCTTCCGAGGCCGGATATGATGCCCCGCGAGACCGTGCTTTTGAAAAGCCCGAGGGCATTTCCAAAGGCGAGGACGGATTCTCCAAGTCGTACCGCGTTTGAATTCCCGAGTGTTACGGTCGGAAGTTTTTTGTCTTGAGGGCTGATTTTTAGTATCGCGATATCATCCACCGGGTCGCGGGCAAGAATTTCGGCGGGGAACTCTTCTCCGTCCGAGGAGATAACGGAGTAAGAGGCAAAGGGTTCGTTTACCACGTGCTTGTTTGTGAGGATTATTCCCTTCCTATCTACAATGGAGCCGGAGCCGCCTCCTACCTGCACAAAGCCGCGGGAATCGATGTTTTCTTTCGGAATTTTCGGGCCGGACTTCAGTCGTTTGGGGTTTTCGCGTTCGAGTTCGCGCTCCACGTCCTCGGCTTTTTTGGAGACCACAATGGATACCACGGCAGGCATTACGTTTTGAACGGTTTTTATGATTTGGGATTCAGAGGACATACAATTAAAATTTCTAATATCTAATTTCTAATTATTTTCCGGGGACGGAGAAGAATGCTTTTATATAGTGATAGGCATAGCGCGCGGTGGTCTTCAGGAGTCCGCGCTTTTCAAATCTTCGGGCCGAACTTTTGATTTCGATATCTTTGGTAAAGAGTACGCGGCCTACGTTTCTTGCAATGAGCATGGCGGTTGTGGAGTCGTCTCCGTAGAAGGTAAGGGGGGGGAGGCCGCCTATCTTTTCGATTGTTTTTCGCGAGGCCGCGAAGTTCCCGCCCATAATCTGCCCGGCCCGCCTGCCAAAGAGGATATAGAAGGTGGTGTCGAGATGTACCATAAGCACGTATTCGTAGAATTTTGCGAGAAGAAATTTCAGGCCCCTGAACCCGTAATCGTAGGGGCCGGAGACCGCGGCTATGTCTTCTCGTTTCAGGAGTTTTTCAATTTTGCGGAGCCAGTCCGGCGGGGGAATGCAATCCGCGTCCAGAAAGACCAGGATGTTGCCCGCGCTTGCCTCAACTCCTTTCTGGCGGGCGATATTCGTGCCTTTTGTTTTTTCGGTTACCACGATGTCGGCTCCCGCTTTTTTGGCGGTTTCTTTTGTTTTGTCCTTTGAGCCGTTGTCCACCACGATAATTTCAAAATCCTTGCGCGGGACGTCCTGGTTCAGGAGCGCCTGCACAGACGCTTCAATATATTTCGCTTCGTTTAGAGCCGGAATGATGATGGAAAATTTCATGATTCCTCTATTATACCCAAAACCACCTTCTTTATGAAGGTGGTTTTGGGTTGTGTGGACCCGACCGGACTCGAACCGGCCACCTCTGCAATGCGAATGCAGCGCTCTACCAGATGAGCTACGGGCCCGTGGACCCACGGGGAGTCGAACCCCGGACTCCTCCGTGCCACGGAGGCGTGTTACCGCTATACTATGGGCCCTTTTTATTTTTTAACCGCGCTCTTCCCGAGTGAACCTTTATTTTTATATTATGGAAGTTCACCCGTCAAAAGCAACCCCGTTGCTTTTGGCCCAGATGAGCTAATGGCCCTTTGTGCGCCCTGCAGGGATCGGACCTGCGACCTTTACGATGTCAACGTAACGCTCTACCACTGAGCTAAGGGCGCGATATTTAGGGCAGAGTTATTCTAAACAATCACTTTCCTTTACTCAAGCCCGGAGATACAATATAAATAAGACGTTGCCCTCGTAGCTCAAATGGATTAGAGCAGTTCCGTCCTAAGGAAAAGGTTAGAGGTTCGAGTCCTCTCGAGGGCACATGGGTCGCCGTCGCCTGCGCTATGGCGAACCGAGGTGGGGTGGCTGAGTCCGGTCGAAGGCGCCGCACTCGAAATGCGGTATACCCGAAAGGGTATCGTGGGTTCGAATCCCACCCCCACCGCCATTGATCCGTACCACAAGCGATGTTCTTTTAGGGACATCGCTTGTGGCATAGTTTGGATGTGGGTCGGGATTCGAAGGGTATTTTCAAAAAGCAAACTGCTTTGCTTTTTGAAAAACCCGGGCTCCGAAGGAGGAGCGAAATATGTGCCGAAGGCACAATGGAGCGACGGGTGAGGAGGAATCCCACCCCCACCGCATATACAAATACAGCGTATCCTTGTGGTATGCTGTATTTGTATAAGAGTGGGATTCGAACGGAACTCGCGCGCCTGCGGGGCAGGATGAAGCGCGAGTCCGTGGCCGCGGAGGAGTCCCGCCAAGGCGGGACGGGGGAGCGGGAATCTCATCCTCACTATCATGCTTCGCATTGGCGTACGGAGAAAACTTCATCAGTCGTACGGCGGGAAGCACTTCGTGTTTCTTTTTGCCTTCGTGGTTCTTTTTTGGACGCTTTTTGACAGCTTGATGTCGTATATCGCGCCGCTTCTCATTTCCGAGCATGGGTTTTCGAATACCGCGGTCGGGCTTATTCTCGCGAGTTCTTCTTTCGTGGGCGCGCTTTTTGATTTTTTGGCGTGCAGGTTTCTTCCAAATACGAATTTTCGGAGAGTGTTTCTTTTCATGTTCGTCATTTGTTTCGCCTATCCATTGTTACTTTGGAAGGCGGGCGGCCTTTTTTCCTTTCTTTTTGCCATGGCTATCTGGGGAGTGTATTTCGATTTTTACGGATTCGGAGTTTTTGATTTTGTGGGGCGGTACACGGCAAAGAAAGACCACGCGACGAGCTTCGGGCTTGTCCAGATATTTCGCTCCATCGGCGGCGTCTTGGCGCCGCTTATCGCGGGATTTATTATCGCGGACGCGGTGGGGTGGAAGCCGTTTGTTGTCGCGTGGGTGTTTCTTTTTGTCGCGTTTGTTCTTTTTTTGCGCCTTTCGACGTTTGTTCGGAAACAGGACGCGCTCGTTCCCGCGGAAGGGAAACGCGCGAAAAATTTTTTTACCGAACTCCACTTGTGGGAGAAACTTGGGAAAAAACTCTTACCCTTTCTTTTCGTTACCTTTTTCCTGTTTCTTGTTGAGGCGCTTTTTTGGACGCTCGGGCCTCTGTACGCCGAAACATCCGGTTTCGGTCAGTTGGGAGGATTCTTTTTGGCCGCGTTTACCTTGCCTTCGATTCTTGTGGGGTGGTTCGTCGGCTCTTTTGTGAAGCGGTTTGGTAACCGGAATGTTGTGTTCGGCTCTCTCCTTTTCGGCTCTCTCTTGCTTTCGCTTTTCGCTTTTATTGAAACGCCTCTTTTTGTCATGGCGCTTGTGTTTGTCGCGTCCTCATTTTTTGGCATCGCGCTTTCCTCGATTGGGGGCGTGTACGCGGATTATATTTCCGGAGTTCCGATTGTAGAGGGCGAGATCGAGGCGCTCGAGGATTTTTCTTTTAATCTCGGGTATGTGGTGGGACCGCTTTTTGGGGGCCTGCTTTCTGATATAGTGAGTATTCCTTTCGCGTTTAGCGCGGTTGGCGCTCTTGGCGTGATTCTCGCATCCATACTTTTTTTCATCACCCCGCGGAAGGTGTATCTACGGGTGCGGGCAAAGGATGTGGAATAATATGAATATTTCTTTTTCCGGTTTGGTGCGGAAGGGCGCGGGGCGGGGAAGGGCGCTCGGGTTTCCCACTGCAAATATTCCCGCGCCTTTGGATTGTGAAGACGGGGTGTATGTTGCCCGAGTTTTTTTTAACAATTCGGAGTTTCCCGCGCTTTGTTTTATCGGCGCCCCAGAGATGTTTGAAGAGCGCGAACGGCGCGCGGAAGTATATATTTTGGATTGGGACGGGGACTTGTATGGAAAGGAAATTCAGGTTGAGATTTTGAAGAAGATTCGGGAAAGCAGGAAGTTTGATTCCTCGGAAGAACTTGTCGGGGCGATGAAGGAAGATTTGCGGGTTGCGAGAGAATACTTTAAGGTTTCCTCATGTTTACCGGAGTCATAAGGACGATTTCTCATGCGCGGAAATGGGAGAAGAAAGGTGGCTCTCTTTTTTTAGAGATTCAGAAGCCTCACGCGTGGAAGATAAAGGCAGGGGATTCTGTCGCGGTGAACGGGACCTGTCTTACCGTCAAAAAAATTCAGCTCCAGGCCATGGTTTTTGAGTTAATGCCGGAGACGCTTTCCAAAACCACATTCGGGAAAAAGATTCCGCAACGCGTGAATTTGGAATTGCCGATGCGGCTCTCGGACAGGGTGAACGGGCATTTTGTGACCGGGCACGTGGACGCGACAGGGAAGATTTCGCGTATTACAAAAAATGGAACTTCAAAAATGGTAGAGATTTCGTTCCCGAAGAAGTTTGTGAAACTGGTTGTATCAAAGGGTTCGATTGCGGTGGACGGGGTGAGTTTGACGGTCACGGGTAGCCCTTCGACAGGCTCAGGGACTAAATTTTCATACTTTTCGGTTTCTTTGGTTTCCTATACACTGGAGAATACTACACTTGGCGAGCGGAAGGTTGGGGATTTGGTGAATCTGGAGCTTGATATACTGGCAAAATATGGCGCAAGAAGTTCAAAAAGGAGAATTTGAAATATTTGACGCCTCCGCGTATCGGGTGGGGATTGTGAGCGCGCAGTTTAACCGCGATGTTACGGACGGGCTCCTCACGAGTGCCCTCGAAACGGCAGAGAAGTACGGCATTTCGCGCGAGAAAATCAGAGTGTTTCGCGTGCCCGGGAGCGTGGAGATTCCGGTTATTTTGAAAGGGCTCGCGGAGAGTAAAAACTATGACGCGCTTGTTGCGCTTGGTGCTGTGGTCCGCGGGGAAACGGACCACTATGACTATGTGGCAAAAATCGTGTCCGAGGGTGTGCTTCGGGTAATGCTCGATTCCGGGATTCCGGTGGGGTTTGGGGTTTTGACGTGCACCATGAAGGAGCAGGCCCTTACACGAGCTCATTCCGGCGGGGAGGCCATGGCAGCCGCGCTTCATTCTTTACGGATTCTTCGTCTAGAAGCAGATTCTCGCAGATGAACACGCAGATTGACGCAGATTTTGACATCTTTTTTCGTAGCAGTTACTCTTGGTATTCATGACTGATTACAAAAATATCAGCGTAAAGAAGATTGAGGCCTCGCGCGCGGAGATTACGGGCGAGATTTCGGCGGACAAGGTGCGCGGTTTTGAGGATAAGGCCCTGGGGCACTTGGGCGGGGATTTTGCGTTGCCCGGATTTCGGCCGGGCCATGTGCCCGCGAAGATGGTAAAGGAGAAGGTGGGGGAGGTACGGGTCTGGATTGAGGCGGGTGAGATGGCGCTTGAAAAAGAGTATCCGAAAATTATTGAGGCCGCTGGTTTGAGCGTGCTCGGACAGCCCGAAGTGCAGATTACGAAGCTCGCGCCCGGGAATCCTTTGGGGTTTAAGATTACGGTTTCGGTGATGCCGGAGACGAAACTGCCGGATTATAAAAAGATTACCAAGGAAGTCCTTCGACAGGCCGATGATAAAAAGATTGAGGTTACGGACAAGGAGGTAGAGGATTTGATTCTTGATTTGCAGAAAGCGCGGGCGAGGCATGAGAAAGTGATAAAAGAAAAGAGCCAACACGAAGGACAAAAGACACAGGAAACGGAGCAGAACCCCGCAGAATCCGCTGATGCGGATCGCGGGGTGTCGGAAGCCGAGCTTCCTCCATTTGATGACGAGTTTGCGAAGTCGCTTGGGAAGTTTGAGGGTGCGGAGGATTTCAAGGCAAAAGCAAAAGAGAATATTTTGGAAGACAAAAAATTTCGGGCGCGGGAGAAAGCGCGGCTTGATATCGTGGACAAAATTATCGAAGACATGAAGGCGGAACTGCCGGACGTTTTGGTGGAGGGGGAGCTGCACCGCATGGTGGCGCAGTTTGAGGGGGATATTTCGCGCGCCGGATTTTCATTTCAGGATTATCTGAAGCACGCGGGAAAGAGCGAGGACGATTTGAAAAATGATTGGAAGTCGCAGGCGGAGAAGCGGGCGAGGACCCAGCTTGTTTTGCTTGAAATCGCGAAAAAGGAGGGCCTGAAGCCGGATAAGGCAAAAACAGAAGAGGGCGTGAGAGAACTTTTGGCGCAACATAAAGATGCAGACGAAAAACGAGTTCGGGCGTACGTGGAAGAAGCGCTTTTGAACGAGGCGGCTCTGGAGTTTTTGGAGAATCTGTAGTCGGCAGTTTTGATATTTTATCATACAACAATTCCATGGAATTGTTGTATGATTTTTGTGAGAGGAATCTTGTGGATTTTTTGGGGGCTTGGTAGATTGATACATAAGGGAAGCGTGCCAGAGCGGTCGAATGGGGCAGTCTTGAAAACTGCTATATCCGAAAGGGTATCGGAGGTTCGAATCCTCCCGCTTCCGCAAATGCTTTCTCGATGATCCGCAAAGGGGATTTTCGAGAAAGCATATTGTTTGAGGTACGGGAGGATTCGAACGGGAAAGGGGTCGGGGAAACGGGAGTTTCCCCGTGGAGGAAAGCAGCGACCCCGCCTTGGCGGGGGAGCGTCGAGAACCGAGAGGTTCTTAAAAAAATACCTCGCGGCAAGCCACGGGGTATTTTTATTGGAGCGTAACCATGACCGGGTCGTGGTCGGAGAGGGGATTTTCGGGCTGTTCCACAA
>JBBTZM010000027.1:0-3112 GCA_038061335.1 Patescibacteria group bacterium
CGATTTTTTATTGTGTGAGGAAGTATAGCATAAATATCATTGCGTGTCAATCCCTCACATAAACAAGTTATGTGAGGGACGGGCCCCTCGTTTTCTTTATTTTTCCGTGTTTGGTGTATGATTGGGGTATATGGAGGCAGAAAAAGAGCAGGAAATAGAGCTTCAGGGAGGGGATTCGGCGCTTCGGCCGACCTCATGGGACGAGTACGTGGGGCAGGAGAAGATCAAACGGAACGTTCGGCTTATTGTGGAGGCGGCAAAGCAGAGGGGAGAGGTATGTGACCATCTTTTGTTTTATGGGCAGGCCGGGCTCGGGAAGACCACACTCGCCTACCTTATTGGCCGGGAGGCCGGGGTGCATGTGCGCTCGACCACAGGCCCGTCGCTTGAGCGCGTGGGGGATGTTGCCGCGATTTTGTCGAACATTGAGTCTCATGAGATTCTTTTTATTGACGAGATTCATCGCATCAATAAAGCCGCGGAGGAGGTATTTTATCCGGCGCTTGAATCGCGCAAACTTCATCTTGTGGTGGGGAAGGGGCCCGGGGCAAAGACGCTTTCGATTGATTTGCCGCCCTTTACCGTCATTGGGGCGACCACGAAGGCGAATATGCTTTCCTCCCCGCTTCGTTCGCGGTTTGGCGCCATGTTTCGTTTGGATTATTACGCTTTGTCGGATATTGAGGCGATTTTGCGGAGGTCTGCCGGTATTTTGGGGGTTGGGATTCGGGAAGAGGGGGTTTCATTTCTCGCGCGGGCGTCTCGCTTTACGCCACGAACCGCGAATCGGCTCTTGCGGCGCGCGCGGGATTTCGCCCAGGTTCATGGGGATGGAGAAATTACCAAAGACGCGGCTTTGGAAACGCTTCGGATGCTTGAGATTGACGATCTGGGCCTTGAGGAGATGGACCGAACGCTCCTTCGAGTCATTATCGAGAAGTTTCATGGCGGGCCCGTGGGACTGGGGGCTCTTGCGGCCGCGCTTTCCGAGGAGGCGGGGACGATTGAGGATGTGTATGAGCCGTATCTTTTAAGTTTGGGGCTTTTGAATCGGACCTCAATGGGCAGGGTCGCGACAAAGGAAGCGTACGCGTATTTGGGGTTTGAGGCGCCGAAGTCATTGGTATGAAATTTTTGAGCAGTTCCGCGGCGGAGACGAAAAAATTTGCTTTTGATTTTGCCCGGAATAATTCTTTTCGGGTAATCGCGCTTTCCGGAGAATTGGGCGCGGGGAAGACGACGTTTACGCAGGGGTTTGCGAAAGGCCTTGGGATTCGGAAGAGGATTATAAGCCCGACATTTGTTTTTGTTCGGCGGTATTCTTTACAACAAAGGACGAATTTTTTTCATGTTGACGCGTATCGGGTGCGGAGCAAGAATGATTTGAAAGGACTTGGATTGCGAGAGATTTTTACAGACCCGGGGAATTTGGTTTTAATTGAGTGGGCGGAGAATGTGCGGGAGATTTTGCCGAAGGGAATGATGTGGGTCAGGATGAAGCATGGAACAAAGGAAAATGAGCGAGTTATTTTAATTTCTAATTACTAATTTCTAATGATTATTTGTTTGTACGGCCCAGATTCATATCGGAGGGAAGAGAAGGTCCGGGAATTGGTTTTGAAATATCGCGAGAAGTACGCGCACGCGGATTTTTTGGAGGTTGATTTGGAAGAGAACCCCGAGGATTGGATTTTGGCGCGGGATTTTTTGGAGCAGAATTCACTTTTTACTCCGTCAAAGTTTTGTTTGATTCGGGAGTCGGGGAGTGTGGGGGAAGAATATTTGAAGGGATGGAAGGAAGTTTTGAAATCGGTTTTGGATTCCGAGAGTGTGTTTGCGGTGATTTCGGACTCATCAAAACCAATTGCCGCTTTTGATTTTTTGCTGAAGCCCCCGGTTAAGGCGCAGGAATTTGACGAATTTTCAAGGGCGGAACTTGGCGCGTTTGTATTGAAGGAGGCCGGAGCGCGGGGCGTGAAGTTTGATGCTCCCGCGCTTCGCGCTTTTGCGGACTATGTTTCGGGCGCGGGAGAGAGGACAAGAGTCGCGGTTTCGGAGATTGAGAAAATTTCACTCGCCGGGTTCGCAATGCCGCTTTCACTTGTTGATCTCAGCAAACTTATTTCTTTGGAAAAATACAGCGGGAGCTACCAAATCGTTACCTCCCTTATTCGTGCGAATAAGGGGTATAACAGATTGGCCGGTCTTTTGGAGTTAGAACTTCGCGGGGACGATCCGCGATACACGTTAAATTTACTGGGGAGCGTGGCGTGGGGAGAAGATGCGGTCGCCTTGGCGCGGGTGGACGAGATGGTGAAGGGAGGGGAGAGCGAGGATGAGGTCGCGCTTACGGGGTTTGCTTTGGGATTGTAGCGCGTCCGGTTGGCGCATCTCCTCTCTCACTCATTCGCTTCCTCCCTCGCGCGCCTTGCGCTCCTCGTTCCGGCCCCACCTGGGGCGGGGACGCTTTGCTTCCGAAACGAGGAGCTGCGCGCTCGCGGGTCGCTCACTCGGTTCGTTCGGAGGCGCACCAACCGGACGCAAGTTGCATTTTGAAGCGCAAACCCCGCGAAAGCAGGGTTTGAGTTAGGAGGAGAGTTTTTTGGTTAAGCGGGATTTCAGGCGGGAGGCCTTGTTCTTTTTTATGATGTTCGTCTTCGTCGCCTTGTCGAGTTTTTTATAGACCTCGGGGAGGAGTTTTGCCGCTTCGTCTTTTTTTCCGGCTTCCACGGCTTTTTTATATTTTTTTATTACGTCCTTCATCACCTCTTTTTGTTCGAGGTTTCGCGCGTGGCGGCTTTTATTTTGCCGAAGGGCTTTTATTGCTGACTTGGTATTTGGCATAGCGTTGGTATTGTACGGGGTTTTGGTGGACATGTCAATTTTGGCAGAGTATTATCAAGGTATGATTTACGCGTTGCAGGGGACCATTGAGAGTATTCGGGACGGGTTTTTGGTGCTTCATGTAGGGGGCGTGTTTTACAAGATTCAGGCGGGGGAGCGGGCGATTGCGGGGCTTCAGGCGGGGAAGGAGACAAAAATTTTTTGCTCGTCGTATATTCGGGACGAGAGTGTGCCGGAACTTTATGGATTTTTAGATGAGCAGTCGCTT
>JBBTZM010000028.1:0-4253 GCA_038061335.1 Patescibacteria group bacterium
GGCATCCGCCCGGGAGTTTCGCTCCATTCTTCAGGGCTGTCATCACTTGCTGCATTTCTTCCAATTCCTCTCCCTCAAGAAGTCCGGCGGCCTTGGCAAACGTGAAGCACGCCTCAATATGCTCCGGGTTTGTACAATATTCATCACACTCCTTCTTCCCTCGGCACGGCGGGGGCTCGACACCATTCTTCATGGCAGAGAGCACCTTCCGTGATTCCTGGAGTTCCTCCGCGTCCATAAATCCCGCTTGCTCGGCAAACGTAATGCACTCCTCCATATGGGCGGGGTCGTTGCAATAGGCATCACAGCTCGCCTTGCCACTGCATCCCCCGGGCAATTTCGCTCCTTTTTTCAAGGCCGCCCGCACCTGCTCCGCCTCTTTCAATTCCTCCGGCTCCATAATGCCCGTCCTCTTGCCGTATGAAATGCACTCGTCGATGTTTGCCACGTCATCGCAATATCGAAAACACTCTTCCCGCGTTCGGCATCCGCCCGGCCCCCCACCTGATTGGACAAATTTTTTCGCGACATCCAATTCTTTCTTCGACATGAGCGAATGTTTCTCGGCAAACGCGAGGCACGAAGAAAGATTCGACGGATTATCGCAATAGGCCTTGCACGAGGTTTCATTTGCGCATCCCCCAAGTTCTTTAACGGGGAACTGAACATCCTTCAGCGCGGCAAAAACAATTCCACCGCCGAAAAAAAACAAAATTGCGAAAAGGAAAATAAACTTTTTCATGTTATTCAAACGGATTTGTCTTCACCCCTTCAAACGGGTTTGTTTTTGCCGCGGGGTTCACTTCCGGCACCTTTTCTAAAGGGTTGGCGTTTTCCAGAGCCGGAAATCCGCCCCCGCCGCGACCGGAAAAAAATCGAAAAAGAAGGGATGGACCCCACATCCTCCACACCACATACCCTCCTACGCCGAGTACTACGAGGATAATGAGAAGAATAAGAAAAAATTTCTTCATCTGTATCAGAATCTAGTCAGCTCCAAGCACGAAAAACACATCTCGAACCGCGCGAAGAAGATTCCCGCCAAAGCTCCCTCCTCCGGACGGTGGCGGAGAAAACGTCCCTCCTCCTTCCGGTGGATGAAATTCACCACCCGTTGGTCCACCGGGAAAACCACCTGCTCCCTCCGGAAACCCTCCCTGCGGGAAACTCCCTTCAGGGAATCCTCCCTGATTCTGAAGGCCGCTCCGAATCTGCCCTTCTATCTGTCCCCGAATCTGGCTTTCCATCTGTCTCCGAATATCACCCTCTGTCTCATTTCGAATACCTTGCTCTATCTCGGAGGGGTCAATCCCCCTACTCTCAAACTCTTTCTTTAGTTGTTCTCGCAAAATCGGGTCTTGTGGATTTGGCACTCCCTTGTCCTGTCCGAAAAATGGCGTTGCTCCGTTTTCCGGACGGAAACGAGTTGGGTCGGGGCGGAATGGCCCTTCCTCGCCCTCATGTTCAAAAAAACCTTCTTCTTCAAACCCTTCTTCTTCAAATCCTTCCTCATCATGAAATCCGCCCTCCAGCCCAAACTCCTCTTCTTTGTCAGGACCGCCACGCCCACGGAATCCGCCGCCCGGACGAAAGTCTCCAAAACAACTCTCCATGGCCGCATGGACGTCTCCTTCTCCACTCTCGCTAAGTTGTTCTCTTACGCACTCCGCAATCTGGGGCGGCGCGCTCCGCAAAAACTGCTCTATATTTGGACCTCCGGGCCCGCCACCAAATGGCCCTCCCTGTCCGCCTTCGGCGGAAAATCCTTCCTCGCCAAATGATTCAAACCTCATTTGCTCTCCGCACACGCGGAATACATCTCCCATTTCGGGATTAAACTCCAGTTCTCCGCTCTGCAATGTATCGAAATCAGTCCCAAATTTTTCCCGGGCGCATTCCAAAATCTCCGGCGGCACGCGGTTGAAAATCTCCTGCGGGTCCGGGCGCTCGCCGTGCGTCTCAAAACACTCCCGCACCCGCTCCCCGATTTGGGGGCCCGGCACAAGCCGTTCGGCCTGAATGTCTTCAATAATATTTTCTCCCAACCGCGACTTCAAACACTCCGCAACCTCCGGCGGCGCGAACTCGAGCCCTTGCTTCAGCTGCGCAAACCCCTGACGCGCCTGCTTCAATTCTTCCGGACGAATCAAATTATGCTTTTCCGCGAAGGCAAAACAATCTTCCTGGTGCGCCGGGTCGTTGCAATAATTACGGCACTCCCGCTCGCTCTTACATCCTCCTGGCCCGCCCCCTGCCATCACCTGCCGGGCCATCTCGATTTCCTCCGGTTTTATGAATCCTGCTTTTTCGGCAAATGCCAGACACTCCTCTCCATTGTCCGGGTTATTGCAATACCTATCGCACTCGGCCTTGCCTTTGCACCCCCCTGGCATCTCACCATTTTCCATAAGTTCCTGAATCTTCGCAAACTGCTCCTCATTTTGCGGGCCGTGCTCGCCCTCTTCGTCATCTATAAACCCGGCCTGCTTCGCGAATTGAAAGCACTCTTTGGCATGGCTAAAGTCACCACAATACTTCTCGCAGGACTCCCGCGAGGTACACCCTCCGGGCATTGCTCCGCCGCCTCGGATATAATCCCGAATTTTCTTTGCCTCCCCAAGTTCTTTGTCGTCGCCTCCCACCCCCTCCTCTTCGGCAAATTGAAGGCAGGCCTCGATATTCCCGATATTCTCGCAAAACGACTCACATTCCTGCGGAGTTCTGCACCCGCCGGGGCCTCCGCGCTCTTGCAACGTCCCCCCAAATTTCCGGGCACGCTCGGCCTCGGTTTTATTCATAAGGCCGTGGTCCTCCGCGAATGCTACACATTCTGTTAAATGCGCTGAGTCATCGCAGTATTTCTTGCATTCATTTTTGTTTCTGCATCCGCCAAGTTCCTCAACTGGAAATGTAATCCCGCTCGCGTCAATCTCCTCCTCGCTCGGCGCCTGCGGGACGCTTTGCGCCTGCGCCTGTGCCCGGCTTCCAATCAAAAACGCGGCCCCCAAAACAGCCGCCGCAATGAAAAACGCCGGAACTATATATTCAAAACGTATTTTCAGTATTCGCGTCATTCGAATGGGTTTTTATACGCGTCCTTCAAAGGATTTACCGGTACCGACGCCCCCGTATCCGGCAACGCGTCTTTCAGCGGGTTCGTCACACCCTGAAAAATTTCGGTTCCAATATCCGCGCCCTCCAAGGACTCTCCTGTCGGCGTCTCAATCACCTCCGGCACCGGCTCCTGCCCCGCGCGATAGGCGCGGTTTACCGGCACCTGATATTTCCAATACAAATACGCCACAATACAACCCGCGATTACAATCGCGAACAACACCCATGAGATATTGTAGTGATGCTTTTGCTTCGGGACTCCGTTTGCCATTGCGTATAGTATACCACAAATGTCTTTTTACAACCCAAAGTTGTGCACATCCGAACATACGGCTCAAATACTTGAACATACCAATAAGTCAGGATACACTAATTTAGTAATTAGATATTAGAAATTCTAACTGCCCCTATAGCTCAGCTGGTAGAGCTGCTCCCTCTTAAGGAGAAGGTCCCAGGTTCGAATCCTGGTGGGGGCACCATGAAAGCAATCATCGCCGCCGCAGGCAGGGGTACCCGTATGGGCGCCTTGACCCAAAACCAGCCCAAGCATCTTATAGAGGTCGCGGGCAAGCCCTTTCTTTACCACGTCCTCCAAAACTTGAAACAAGGAGGTGTCAAAGAATTCATCCTTGTCGTGGGCTACCACGCCGAGGCCATGCGGGAGTTCGCAAAAAAATATGAAAGCGAATTTGACATCACCCTCATAAACCAGTTTGAAAAATTCGGCGAGGAAAAATACGGCACCTCGGTCCCCATCGAGGCGGCCGAATCCGAAATCAAAAACGAGTCCTTCCTTGCAATTTATGGCGACAACCTCTACTCCCCCAAAGACGTCCGCCGTCTTCTTGAAACCGACGACTTCAATTATATCTCCGTCCTTGAACACGCGGAACCGGAAAAATACGGCGTCGCGGTAATGGATGAAAATGGATTCCTGACCAAAATCGTGGAAAAACCAAAAGAATACATATCAAACTTCATCAATACCGGACTCTACAAATTCACCCCCGAAATCTTCAACGAAGTGAGGAGGGTACAAAAATCCCCGCGCGGAGAATATGAACTGACAGACGCGGTCCAGGCGCTTGCGACGCGTCGCCGCGTCAAAGTATTAAAACTGGAGGATTACTGGCAGGACT
>JBBTZM010000029.1:0-6131 GCA_038061335.1 Patescibacteria group bacterium
CGGCATCTATACAGCATCGGCATAAAACATTAAGTGGTATTGCATATCATATTGCCTTAAATCCTCTTGGCGGCTTGGTCGGCATCGGCACATCAAACCCGCAATACAAACTGGACGTGGCGGGAGGGGCGCGGTTTACTCAGCCGGTTATTGTCGCGCCTCCGACTGCGGATAACGAAGCCGCGACAATGGGATATGTGAGGACGGCTCTTTCGGGCGGAGGAGGGGCCGGGAGCGTAAAGGCGCATTCATGCGATGCGGATGCGGGCTGTGAGATGGTGAGCGCGTCTTTTCCGGGAGCGGAAGTCGTGGGGTCGCAAATTACCGGATTAAACGCCTTGCACACCAAAAAGTTATACGTCCAGACCATTGACCCGATTTATACTATCGGAGACGTTTCGTACGCAACGTACGTCTCCGATACCATCGGCTTGAAGACCGAGGTGTATGGGAAGGCAACATTGACACCTGACAAAAAACATCTGACATGTGACTTGTCAAATGTCAGATGTCAAATGTCAAATGTTTATGTGATTGATTTTAAGAATGCGGAAAAAGGCAGCGACCTCTGGCTCTTCTGGCAGACCATTGATGAGGGCAAGGATATGAAAGACATCATTGTAAATCTCACACCGGAATTTGACGGCAGGGCATGGTACGAACTCCGCCCGGAAGAAAAGAAAATTGTTCTATTCGGCACAATGACAAATGACAATGACGATGACAAAAAAGGAGGGTCATTGTCATCGTCAAAAGTCATGGTCAGTTATCATCTCGTCGCTCCCCGCCATGACGCCAAGGATTGGCCCCAAATACTCGTGAACCCGAAAAACAAGGGAACAACATTAAAAATTAGAAATTAGAAATTTTAACCGCCGTGGCTCGTTCAAAAAAAATAATTTCAAAAGACAAACCCCCGCTTTGGGTGATTGTGGGAGTTATTTTAGGCGCGATTATCGTGTATGTCGCGATGAAAGAGGGCAAAAAGAGGGAGGTTTCGGGAGTTCCCGCCATTGACACCTCATCGGCCCAGTCCGTGAATTTAAGTCCGGTGCGGGATGAGGTCGTGATTGCGGAGGAAGGCATTGTCGCGCGAAATGACGCTCCGCCCGGCACTCCGCTCGCGCCCATGAGATCCGAACCCTTAACCGAGGACATGGTTCCAAAGGAGGCGGTCCGCCTTATGGCAACAAAAGACGAGTTCGTTCCCTCGAGATTTATGGCTCGCCCCGGGGAGGTCGTAACTCTCGCCTTTTCTTCGGGAGACGGGTTTACCCACGTCCTTGCTTTTGAAAACCCGGGGCTTCAGGCAATAGCGCTCGGAATTTCTTCGGGAGAAACCCGGGCGATCCGGTTTAACGCGCCCGAAGAGGAGGGGGAGTACGTGTTTTATCAAAACATACCCGGCTTTGAAAATGTGCGGGGGATGATGATTGTGAAAAAATAATGAAGAATGACCGGAAATCGAAAAAGTTTTTATGGCTTTTTGGGGTTGTGCTTCTCGCGGCGATTCTTGTAATCGGCGTTTCTTTTTTTCTGAAGAAAGATGAAAGCGGGCCTGAAGAGGCGGTAATCCCGGAAGAATTGACCGGAGGAAGTTTTACCGACCTTTTTTCCGATTCGCGGTGGATAGATACCGGAGCGTCTTCTCTGGAATTGAATATCGCAACGGACAGGATCACCTTTCCCGCGCGGTTTCTTTGGGAAGAAACGACGAATGATCAATTTTTCAAGTCGGAACAAGGCGAAGATGGGGGAAGTCGCCTTGAAATTTACGGGACAAGCACGGGTCGCGCGTATCACACAACAGACGGCGAACGAAGGGACATTTCGGAATTTTTCGGTTTTGGAGTCATGCGAAGGGGGTTTAGTCCGCGGATTATCCGGGGAGAGCGAGCGTGGTACGTGTGGAGCGGAGACAAGGGGAAGCCCGTACTTTTGAAACTCTATGAAGATACGGAAGGAAGAATTGCGGGTTCGTATGATTTTACGGAGAGGTTGTTTCCGGAGGGCGCGTCAAAAATAGAAGTTCAAAAGGGGGTTGGGGGGAGACTTCTCGTGCGCGTGGAAAAAAGCGGCGAAGATCCGCGAACATTTCGGTTTCTGGACCAAGGGTTTTCGAAGGAGGGCACGGGGCGCGTGGTTTCCAAAAACATAAATTCTTTTCCCGCTCTCGTCCGGCAGGCAAGGATACTCGAGGCAAGGGCGTATCTTGGAAGGGGGGAGGAGATTCAATTTTTCCTTTCCGCGGACGGGGAGGAGTGGCAAAAGGTCGAAATCGGGGAGTGGGTCAAGTTTGAAGAAGGAGATAAGCTTTTTTGGAGGGCGGATATGACGCCAAGCAAAGACGAGTATTCTTCCTCAGCCCTTCAGAATATTCGTCTGGAATACAAACTCTATTTCCCCGAAGGATTTGAGGCGTACAAGGAAAAACAAAAAGCCGAAAATGAAATGTGATATAATATAAATATATGGAAAACAAAGGACTAAAAAATTCGGTTGTGGTTGGAGTGGTTGTGGGAATAATCATAGTCGCGGGAATTATTTTTCTGCTTCAAAAGCAATCCGTGAAAAATGACGGGATACCGGAAGGCGGAAACGAAACCGCGGTACAGGCAAATCCGGACGCCCTTCCAACCGTAGAGGGCGGCACGCGGGAAAAGATCAAAACCGAAATCGCGACCCCGGAGCCGGGGCTTCCAGCGCCTTCGGGCGACGTTGCGGTTCCAAAAAGCGCGGTAGTTGTCGGGCAGGAAAAACAGGCCGCGATACGGACGTTTGAGGTGCGGGGCGAGGGTGGTAAGTTCTCTCCCTCCACAATCGTGGTCAATGAATTGGACGTGATAGAAATTGATTTGAACGCGGTGGATAGCGATTACGATATTTTCTTCCCTGATTTTGGAGTATTCAAGTCGGTAAACAAGGGGACAAGCGGCAAAATCCAGTTTCAGGCATATCCGTATGGCGAGTATGCCTTTCGGTGCAAAGACGCCTGCGCCGCGGAAGGAAAGTTAGTAGTAAACCAGAAAGAGTAAATAGGAGATCGTCTCGAAACGTCGTATATGAAGTATTTTTCTTTTCTTTTTTCTGTAATTTTACTTGCGGGAAGCGCGGGCGCGGTTTCCGCCGCGACGCTTGGCGAGAATCTTTTGGGAGGCGGATTTTCCATTACCGGCGTTGGTAATCTAAACGCCGCGACCCTCACCATAGGCACGCAAACCATAAACGGCGCGGCAAACATCGTAGGGAATGTAAACATAAGCGGAGATATTTATGCCAATAATCTTGGGGGCGCAAACCCGATAAGCGCGGGAAACGTCTCCGCAGGCAGCTTCGGATCGCTTACTGGAGTGGGGAACTATATATTCCCTTCGTCCGTGGGTATTGGCACGACCAACCCGCCAGTTGCCTCATTGGAGATTTCAAAAGCCGTTGCAGGGCAGTCGTCCATGCTCGTGCTCCGAAACACAAATCAGAACACAGGGGATACGGCCGATATTGAATTTCGAATTACATCGGGTGGCGCGATGGCGCGTATTGGGGCTATCCGCACGAACGCAGTCGCGTCCGGAGATACGGACATTACGTTTGCCACGCTTAGCGGTGTGGGGCTTACTGAAAAAATGCGTATTACCGCGCAGGGAAATGTCGGCATCGGGACGACTGGTCCGGGAAGGAAATTAGACATTTCACAAACTACCGCTGGAGCAGGAGGAATTCTTGTTGCCATGCCGACTGCGGCAGAAACCACTGCTTCAGGGATAAGAGTATCTGGCTACTCTCCCGCTATTGAGCTTATGGACAAGGACGGCGTTCAAAACTGGCACCTATCTATTGATGATAATGTCAATAACGATTTTGTAATCGGAAAAGGATACGGACCAGGCCAGGGTATTGCAAACAATATAAGAATAGTCGCATCAAATAACGACATTATTTTTGGTGAAATCGGCGGCAATGTCGGCATCGGGATTACGATTCCATATTCCAAACTCGGAATCTCTGGGGCTGACACGGACCCATCGGCGATCCATGGCGCCACAGCCCTTCTTAATATAGACAATAATTTAACCGACCTTGCTTTTACCATAGATACCACTGCCCCCTTTGCGGCATCTATACAACATCGGCATAAAACGTTAGATAGTAATCTATATCCTATCGCTTTAAATCCTCTCGGCGGCAACGTCGGCATCGGGACAACCGCACCCGGGTACAAACTGGATGTCGCGGGAACTATCAATGCCACAGACATAAAAATGGGAGGAGTATCAATTCCTGCGGCATCAAATATCCCAAGCACAAACGTTACAAACACATGGACAGTTAACCAGACATTCTCAACTGGAATAACCGTATCCGGCGGGACAGTGTCATTGCCAGCAGGGTCCATAGGAACTGCGATGATTGTGGATTCCGCTGTCACGACGGCAAAAATAGCGCCTCAAACTTCGGTTGCCTGGGCGGGAAATGTGACAGATGAGACGGGTTCAGGCGCGTTGGTTTTCGCGAACGCGCCCACATTCACAAGTCAGACCAATTTTGACACGGTGAAAATCACGGGTGGCGTCCCGGGAGCGGGGAAGGTATTAACATCGGATGCAAGCGGGCTTGCGACATGGACAGCGCTTCCGGCATCTGGGGTATCGTCTGTGTTTGGCAGAACCGGAGCGGTTGTGGCGGCTTCCGGCGACTACACCACGACGCAGGTAACGGAAGGAAGCAATTTGTATTTCACGAATGCCCGGGCTGTGGCGGCCATAACCGGCGGGGCCTCGTCCATTGCAACCGCAAATCTCACTGCAAATCGCGCGCTTTTGAGCGACGCAAGCGGAAAAGTAGGGGTCTCAAGCATTACCAACACCGAACTCGGCTATCTTTCGGGCGTAACCTCAAATATTCAAACACAGCTGAACGCGAAAGCGTCCCTTCCCATAAACGCGGGAGACGTCTCCGCGGGCAGCTTCGGGTCGCTTACCGGAGGAGGGAATTATATTTTTTCAGGTTTGGTTGGCATCGGCATCCCGTTACCGGCGGCGAAACTTGATGTGGACGGCACAATGCGCGCGAATGGTTACCCAGGTTTGCAGCTTACCCACGCGAATGCGCAGATTAGGTTTTGGGGCGAATCCGGAGAAAAATGGGTAATTGGTTCGACGGGGGCTGCCGGTGATGACCTAATTATTGCGCCGATTTCTGGCATCGGTCCAACTCTCACGGCAAAGACGACAGGTGATTTCACAATAATCGGCGGCTCGGTCGGTATCGGGACAACCGCACCCGGGTACAAACTCGATGTAGTAAGCGGAGGCGATACAACCGCCCGCTTCGGCACGGCCTCCACGGATAAAATCGTGGTAGGAGGCGGCGCGGGAAAAATTGACGCCGGAACCGTTGACCCGATCTATACCATCGGCGGGGAGCGGTACGCAACCTATATGGCGGGCATGACCGGGGTGAAGGAGGAGACGACCGGGGTTTTCACAATGACTCATGACGATGACAATGACAAAATATACGAATACGCGATTGATTTTGGGAAACAAAAGAAGGGAAGCGACCTCTGGCTTTTCGCGAAAACTACCAATCTCGAAAAGCATTTTGACGAGATGGCCGTGCTCCTCACCCCCGAATTCGACGGCCGCGTGTGGTATGAAAAAGATGCGGGCAAAAATCGCTTGACGATTTTTGCCACAATGACAAATGACAATGACGATGACAAAAAAGGAGGGTCATTGTCATCGTCAAAAGTCATGGTGAGTTATCGCCTAACCGCCCCCCGTTTTGATGCTGAAAAATGGAGCAACTCCTCGGACGCGGAGTACGAGGGTCATAATCTTGATGAGTTGATAAAATAGAATGCATAAAGTATTATAAAGTCCATGGCAAATGGAAGTGTTACAACAAAAGTAAAGGAAACCGACTATGAGAAAAACCTTAAAGAAGCATTCGGCTGGGAAGATCCCGGTCTTATAGCAATGAGGCGAGCCTTTGGTATTTTGAAGGGCAAAATAAAAGATCCGGTCAAATGGCAGCGCAAGATAAGAAGGGAGTGGGAAAGACGGCTCATAAGGCAATATAAAGTCGCAGGAATACCCCCAAAAGGTGAACGTTAGTGAATTATGTATGTC
>JBBTZM010000030.1:0-3993 GCA_038061335.1 Patescibacteria group bacterium
CCGGGTCAATAAAGCCCGCGTAATGGGTGCGATATTCGCCGCTTCGGACGTCCAAGGGAGCGATTTCCGCGGCAAAGTAAGGAGGCACGCGAAGACGCTCACGCGTATAGAGGATATAGAAATCGCCTTTGCGGAGGGTGATTCGTTTTGTTGCGGGCCTTTGAATCGGCGTAAAAAATTCTTCCGGAGCGTAGAACCCGCGTTTTGAAAAATCGAGAAATGTTTCCGTGCCTTCGCATCTCCACCCCAAAAAATCGCTCCTCATATCCACGGTCATGATAAGACCCCCATCTCGGTCGCTTATCTTTAGCCCCCCCTGAGGAATAGCCTCATCATCAAGATAGAGGGGGTTCCACTCTCTGAAGAATGTTGCGAGCTCTTCTTCTCCAAAGCGGGAATCGCCGTAGAAAAGGCGGAGCTGGAGAAGGGTGTCTCCGGGCTGAATTTTCACGCGGAATGATTTTGGCTCAATAATCGCCCAAAGCTCTCCTTTGTAGCCCTTCTCTCCCGCGGCATCAAAGCGAGAAACAAAGTCGGCGAGCATCGTAACTCGAAGGTCAATCCGGCCCACGGAACTTTTGGGATTTGAATACGCGTACACATCATGAGGCAGGGCAAGCTCCTCCCACAACTTCACGATGTAGGGAATATTTTTTTCAAGCGGATGGTTAAAGTCCATCTCTTCCGCCCCTATTTCCATAAGCACATCTTCCACCCTTTGGTCTGATTTTGGGAGGAAGATATACGGCAGGCGGTAGATTTTATTCGCGACGGTGAGATCCAGACTCGCGGGCTGGATGTTTTTTTCATTTCCGTTTTTTATATGACCCTTGCGGATCAGGTCGCGGATATGTTGGGAGGGTAACGCGCCTACCATGGTAGGATTTTTATTTTACCTCTATGCCCATACTGCGAGCGGTTCCGGATATAATCTTCATCGCGGCTTCAACATCCGTGGCGTTTAAGTCCTCCATTTTTTTCACGGCAATATCTTGTACCTGGGCTTTTGTGATAGTCCCCACTTTTTTCGCAAGCGGACTCCCCGAACCCTTTTCCACTCCCGCGGCTTTGCGAAGGAGGTCCGAGGCAGGAGGGGTTTTCAGGATAAAGCTAAAGGTGCGGTCCTCATAGACCGTGATAACCGCCGGAACAATTTCTCCCGCCCTCTCCTTGGTCGCTTCGTTAAACTGCACGCAAAACTGCTGGATGTTGATGCCGTGCTGACCGAGCGCGGGCCCGATTGGGGGCGCTGGGTTCGCCTGTCCAGCTTTTACCTGAAGAGTTAATACTGATTTTATTGCCTTGGCCATGCTTTGCTGATATACGAACGTACGAATTTTGTACGAATATACGAATCGGATTCGTATATTCGTAATTGATTCGTAATTTCGTAGCTCATTTATATTTTCTGGACCTGCAATGAATCCAATTCGACCGCGGTATCTCGTCCGAAAATCGGGACGAGCACCTTTACCTTGCCTCGCGTTTCATCAATTTCCGCTACTTTGCCTTCATTGTCCTTGAACGGACCATCCACAATCCGGACCATTTCATGCACCTTCAAATCAACATTGTACGTGATTTCTTTTTCTCCCATCCGGCTCATCAAATCATGCACTTCGGATTCCGAAAGAGGCGCGGGGTCAGAGGCGTTTGGCCCCACAAACCCGGTAACTCTCGGGGTATTCCGAACCACATACCAAGAATCATTGTCCAAAATCATTTCCACGAGGATGTATCCGGGGTAGATTTTTTCCTCGAGCTTGTAGCGCCTGCCGTTCTTTACCTTGATTTTTGTCTCCTTTGGAACGACAACGTTAAAAATCTTGTCACCCATTGTCATGGACTCCACGCGCTGTTTCAGATATCGCGTAACCGCGTCCTCATATCCGGAATAGGTATGAATCGCATACCATCGTTTTTCGAGCGTTTTCGACATGATGATGAAAACTTCTAAATGATTTGCTCTAAAATTCGAATAAAAAGCATGTCGAGCGCGCCCAAAAACGCGGCCATAAAAAGGGAAAACACTATCACAAAAGCCGTAAGGCGTATGGTTTCCGCCTTGGTCGGCCAATTTACCTTGCCAAGCTCCTGACGGGACTCCTTCAAAAACTCTCCTGCTTTTTGCGCGGACATGTTCATATATAAAGAGAATGGGGCAACTATATTGCAATCTTCTTTATACGTCAACCCCGCAGAACTCACTACGTTCGTCGCGGGGCAAGGATTTTTATATATCCAAATTTTTGACGCTTCCGGCGTAGGCCTGAATGAAATTCTTTCTGGGCTCCACGGTCTCACCCATAAGTACATCAAAGAGCTTATCCGCCTCCACCGCGTCCCCAATGCCTACCCGCCTAAAAACGCGGGCCTGCGGGTCCATGGTTGTTTCCCAAAGCTGGTCCGCGTTCATCTCACCCAATCCCTTGTATCTCTGGATATGTACGCCCTCCTTCCCTTTTGTGAGGCGGCCCAGTTCTTTGTCGTTATACGCGTATTCGGCAGACTTGCCTTTTTGTACCTTGTAGAGTGGGGGCTGGGCAATATAGAGAAAACCGCCCTCGATAATTTTCGGGAAATAGCGGTAAAAGAGCGTAAGGAGGAGGGTGCGAATGTGGGCGCCGTCCACGTCCGCGTCCGTCATGATAATGACCTTATGATAGCGGAGACGTTCGATGTTAAAGCTATCGGATATCGCGGTGCCAAGAGCAATCACAAGGGACTTAATTTCCTTATTCGCGAGCATTTTGTCTATGCGAGATTTTTCGACGTTCAAAATTTTTCCACGAAGGGGGAGGATTGCCTGGGTGCGTCGGTCCCGGCCACCCTTCGCGGTGCCGCCCGCGGAGTCGCCCTCCACAATAAAGAGTTCGGACTCCTCCGCGTTTTTCGAGGTGCAGTCCGCGAGTTTGCCCGGAAGCGTAAGGCCCTCAAGCGCGCCTTTTCGAAGCACCGAGTCCTTCGCGGCCTTTGCCGCTTTTCTTGCCTTTGCGGCAAGGAAATTTTTTTGGAGGATTGCCTTCCCGTCGTTTGGAAAGCGCTCCAAAAATTCTTTCAGCGCCTCGCCCGTCACGGTCTCGACCGCGCTCCGCGCCTCCGGGTTCCCAAGACGGGCTTTGGTCTGACCTTCGAATTGCGGCTCGCGGAGTTTCACGGAAATCGCCGCAACAAGCCCCTCGCGCACATCGTCTCCGGTAAAATTGTCTTTCGTGTCTTTGATTACTCCTTCTTTTTTCCCGTAGTCGTTTAGGGTGCGGGTGAGAGCCGTTCTGAAACCCGTTACATGCGTGCCCCCGTCCGGAGTATGAATATTGTTCGCGAAGCTCATCTCCTCGGTCTCCACGTCCTCGGTGTAGGTGAAGGCAACCTCCACATCCACGCCCTCGGCTTCCCTGCGGGCGTAAAAATAATTTTTTTGCAAAGGCGCGTCCGCGCCGATAAGGTAATCGAGAAAAGAACTGAGCCCTCCTTCAAAGCAGAGGGAGTGGTAGTAGGGCTCGCCTTTTTTGCGAAGGTCGCGAATGTCAATCCGTACGCCCTTCGTTAAGTACGCCTGCTGGCGCAGGTGGTCAATAATTTTTTTTCGGCTAAAGTCGATTTCTTTGAATACTTCCGGGTCCGGAGCAAACACAACTTTTGTGCCGGTTTTTTTGCACGTCCCTTCTTTTTTTACGGCGTGGAGCGGCTTTCCCCGCGTGTATTCTTGAAAATGAACTCTGCCTTCTCTGCACACCTCGACGCGCACAAATGAAGAAAGGGCGTTTACCACGGAGACGCCGACGCCATGAAGACCGCCCGCGACTTTGTACGAGTCGCCCCCGAATTTTCCTCCGGCATGGAGCGTGGTAAGCACGGTCTCGAGCGCGGATTTCTTGGTGTGCGGGTGGATGTCCACCGGAATACCGCGGCCGTCATCCGTTACCGCGATTTTGTTTTCCGGCAAAAGCTCCACAATGACGCGCTTCGCGTAGCCCGCCATTGCTTCGTCAA
>JBBTZM010000031.1:0-14030 GCA_038061335.1 Patescibacteria group bacterium
TTCCGAATTTCTTCGCCTGGTCCCACTTCTGGGAGAACCAGTTCGGGCCTTTTTCCTCTTCCTCTTCCGCTTTCCTCCGTTCTCTCTCTTGCCGCTCCGTCTCTTCCTCCTTCGCGCTCTTTTTTACTTCCTTTTCCCCCTCTGCTTTTCTCTCTTTCTGCGCTTTTTGTTTTTCCGGGTCCTGATAATGCTCTATAAAATCCTTAATCGTCTTTATCTCTTTCGGAGCTTCGAACCCTCCTTCCGGGCTTTGTTCGGGCTCTTTGTTTAGGAATGGTTTTTTGTTTTCTTTAGGCAGCTCTTTTCCTGCTTCAGTGGTTTTATTTTCAGGTGTCAGTTCATCGCCCGCGTCTTTGAGTTTTTCCTTATCTTTAGCCAAAGAAACTTCAGGAAAGTTCAATATTTTTTCCAAAACACTTACACCACAATTTATTTGCGGAGCTTCCGGGTTGTCCCTCGGAACAAGAAATACGACATTCGGGTTTTTTTCATGAACCCCAACCACCTTCCACTCTTTTCCATCTGTTGAACGCACAAAATCGCCTACATTAAATTTCGACGGAGTTTCCAGCGTGGGCGGCTGTTCTAATGATAAAATTTTCACAGGATCTTCATTCATACCTTTATTACACGCTCAGCGTGTTTTGCGCCACGATTTTTTTGTTCAATTCTTCTTCCAGCTTTTGGATTTTCGCGAGGGCACGCTCCGCAAGATGATCTTCTTTCTTTTCCCACTTCGCGCGGACGCGCTCTATCTCTTTCGCAAATTTTTCATCCACATTCTTCGTCTGGCTTTCCAGGTACAGGGTCTCCAGAATATCGCTTATTATAACAAGCTCTTCGACGGTACATTCTTCCAAAAGATACAAGAGAGCGTCTTTCCCCTCATCCGAAATTTTCAAAAACGAAATAAGCCCCGCAAGACGGGCACCAGTCAAAACCGCGGCTTCCGCAATTTCTTTCACGGATTTTTCATCCGAAGTTTTTCCTTTCAGCATGAGGAAATTATACCATTCCTTCCAGTTCCTGAAAAAGCTCTTTTGCCTTTTTAGAAAGATGCTTAGGGAATTTCAATTTGAGGGAAATGTACATGTCCCCGCGTTTCGAAGGGGCGCCAAGGCGGGGCATCCCGCGGCCCGTGACCTTCAACTTTTTCCGCGTATCAAAGCCCTCGGGAATCCGAATGGAAAAACGCTCTCCTCCGATGCCCTGAATTTCTATCTTCTTGCCAAGAAGCACGGCTCCGAGCGATACTTCTTCTTCTTTTGTAAGGTCTGCTCCCTCTCGAACAAACGCGGCGTGCGGCCGTAGGCGTACCACAACATAGAGGTCTCCGGTTCCGCCTCCCGGTCTCCCGGCCTCCCCCGCCCCTCCCACTTTTAACGCCTGGTTGTCTTCCACTCCGGCGGGGATACGCAATTCCACGCGTTTTGTCTCCCGTATCCTCCCCCCTCCCCGACATTCCGCGCACATCTCTTTCGGTCCCCTTCCCGCGCCTCCGCACGCTTTGCACGGCACATACGTCTGGAAAGCAATTTCTCTCTCCGCTCCCCGAAACGCCTCCTCGAGGGTCATCTCCTGAATTATCTGTATATCATTTCCCCGCGCGCGCCTTGCCCGCGCTCCCCCGCTTCCTCCAAACCCAAATCCTTCAAACATGCCTTCAAAAATATCGTTCACGTCAAAACCCTCTCCGCCCGCGCTCCACTGAAATCCCCTATCGCCGAATCCCGAAAAATCAAAACCAGAAGCTCCGCCTCTGTCGAACTGGGCGCGCTTTTCTTTATTGGAAAGCACTTGATATGCCTCACTCACTTCTTTAAATTTTTTCTCGTCTCCCCCTTTCTTATCGGGATGATATTTGTGAGCAAGGCCCCGATATGCCTTTTTGATTTCCTCTTCGGAGGCGTTTTTAGGAACGCCTAGGACATCATAATAATCAGCCATATTTTATAAGTATGCCTTCGACAAGTCGTTCAGACTCGAAGAGCTCAGGCAGTAATGAGGTTTAGAGCTCGATACGCTCGCGGCTCGCGGACTCAAAACGTATCTCGGCAAACCCAGCCGCGATACAAAATTGGAAAAGCAAAAACGCGCCTATTTCCGCGAGCCACGTGATAAGAAACGCGAATGATTTTAAAAAACCGAAAAAGAGGAGCGCCGCGCCTATTCCAACCACGCCTTTCAGATGGGGTGATGTCTCAAATAATTTCCCAACCTCCTTTTGTATTACTCCATACACCGCCCCGCTCATGGGCAAATTCCCTTCCACCGGGCCCGTAAACTTTTCCATTTCTCCCCTTACCCTCGCCACAATCTCCTGCAAGCGCGCTTCCCGCTCTTCGGGAGCAAAAAGGCCCAAATCAAACTCAACTGCTCCTTCCTTCGCGGATTTCGTCTTCAACTTGCGGATTTCGGATTCCGTCACCGCGCGCAAAAATTCGTCCACGGTCTGCTCCGGCTTTGCTCCGGAAATCCAAACGTCCATGACCGGCCCGGCCCCATTCCACGCTCCCTCGACTACGCGCCTGCCTATGGCGTCATTCCATCCTCCCCACGAGAAATACGTAAGATAAAAAAGAATGGATACAAAAATAAGCATTCCCGTTGTCCCTTTTGGAGCAACCGCCTTTGTGAGCTGAAACACCTTCAGTTTCAAACTATTTTCAAGCATCTCCCCGCCTCGCCTCATTCCGATGCACTGAAAAAGAAAAAAGGCGACAACGCCTAGAAGAAGCGCAATGCCCCCCTCTTCCCACGAACGGAATTCTTTCCCAAAAAGCACAAGCGGAGAGACGGATTGCGCAAAGGCAAACGCCCCCATGATTCCCGCGTGGCCCGCGAAGAGCGTTTCCAAAACAAGTATCACGAGAAAAAGCGCCGTAAAGAGCCCGGCAATACCCGCGTATTCCAGGGCGCCGCTCCTAAAAAATTTTTCCGCGTATCCTATGGCGCCTATCGAAGCCGCGACTCCCAAAATCCCCAAGGAAACGAGCTTCGCGGCCTTCAGCGCTTTCTGTGTTGTTTGTCCGGAATTATCCATGGTGAAGTTATTCTTCCTGTACCTCTTCCGCGTTCGCGTCTCCTCCATCTTCCTTCTTCTCACTCTTCGTATTATACAACGCTTCTCCGGCTTTTTGCATTGCCTCGCGCAATTCACGGGTTGCGCGCCGGGTTTCCTCTGTGTCATCCTTCCCCTTCGCTTCCCCCGCTTTTTTCAACGCTTCCTCAATTGCGGTTTTTTGCGAGGCCTCAATTTTTTCTCCATGCTCACGGAGCATTTTTTCCGCGGCATAGACGGTAGTCTCGACTTCGTTTCGCGCCTCAATGAGTTCTTTCTTTTTCGCGTCCTCCACCGCGTGCGCCTCGGCCTCTTTCTTCAGGCGCTCCACCTCTTCTTTGCTAAGAGATGTCGCGGCCTCAATCCGCACGGACTGCTCTTTGCCGGTCCCCTTGTCTTTCGCGGAAACCTTCAAAATGCCGTTCGCGTCAATGTCAAAAGTTACTTCAATCTGGGGAGCGCCGCGAGGAGCCGGAGGAATGCCGTCCAAAATAAACTGCGCGAGTGTTTTATTGTCGCTTGCCATGGGCCGCTCGCCCTGAAGCACGTGAATCTCCACCGAGGGCTGGCTATCCGCCGCGGTTGAGAACACCTGACTTTTTGTCGTAGGAACCGTCGTGTTTTTCGGAATCATGGGCGTGGACACTCCTCCCAAGGTCTCGATGGAAAGTGTGAGCGGACTCACGTCCAAAAGCAAAACGTCCTTTACGTCCCCCTGAAAAATTCCGGCCTGAATCGCGGCGCCCACGGCAACCACCTCGTCCGGGTTTATGTCTTTGTGCGGCTCTTTCCCAAAAAGCTTTTTCACCTCCTCCTGAATTTTCGGCATGCGCGTCTGCCCGCCCACGAGTATCACCTCGTCAATATCCGTAAGCCTCAAGCCCGCGCCCTTCGGAGAACTCTCGGTTACGGTCTCCTTCACAAGCGCGATGGATTTTTTTACCAAATCATCCACAAGCTCTTCAAGCTTCGCCCGAGAAAATTTCATCACAAAATGCTTGGGGCCCGCGGCATCGGAGGTGACGTAGGGAAGATTAATTTCGGTCTCGAGAGAACTCGAAAGCTCGAGCTTGGCCCGTTCCGCCGCCTCCTTCAAACGCTGAAGCGCGAGCGCGTCCTTCGACAGGTCCGTGCCTTCGGTCTTTCTGTATTCTTCGACAAGATGCTTCAAAATCCTCTGGTCAAAATCATCTCCTCCCAAATGAGTGTCTCCTCCCGTTGCCTTCACTTCCACGGTGTCGTCTCCCACCTCAAGCACGGAAATATCGAAGGTGCCGCCTCCAAAATCGTACACCACGATTTTTTCATTTTTCTGCTTGTTTAAGCCGTACGCCAAGGCGGCCGCGGTTGGCTCATTGATAATTCGGCGAACCTTCAGCCCCGCGATTTCTCCGGCCTGCTTTGTGGCCTGACGCTGGCTATCGTCAAAGTAGGCGGGCACGGTAATAACCGCTTCTTCGATTTTTTCTCCCAAACGGGATTCGGCATCCGCCTTCAGTTTCTGTAATACCATTGCCGAGATTTCTTCGGGCTTGTACCACCTGTCTCCCATCTTTACCTCCACTCCTCCGGTATCGGACTTCCGGGTCTCATACGGAAGCCACTCCCTATCTTTTTTCACGTGCGCGTCGTCATACCGAAGGCCTATCAAGCGCTTGATGGAAAAAAGCGTGTCCTTTGGATTCACCACCGCCTGCCGCTTTGCGAGTAACCCCGCGATACGCTCCTTGCTTTTCGACATGGCCACCACAGAAGGAGTGGTGCGGTTCCCCTCCGCGTTTTCAATAATGCGCGGCTCGCCCCCTTCTACAATCGCCATGGCCGAATTTGTCGTTCCGAGATCTATACCTAAAATTTTCATATTATTTTAATGTCATGATTAGTGACTCGTTACACTCGTCATTTCGCCACTTTTACTTTCGCCGGTTTTATGACCTTTCCATTCATGGTGTATCCCATTTCCACTTCTTCGACTATGTTTCCGGATTCGCCCTCGCGGCCTTCCACCGTCTCGATACATTCGGAGGTCTCCGGCCGGAATGGTGTGCCAATCTCGCTCCTCATCTCTTCCACCCCGAAACGTTTCAACATGTCTTGAATCTGATTCCGGATAAGCTCCATTCCGGTTTTTTCCGGACACTCGCCCTTCCATGCCTGAAGTCCCAAACGAAAATTTTCGAGTATCCGTATGAGCTCTTCCGCGAAGAACATCCTCTGAAAATCAAACGTGCTCTTCAGGCGGCTTTCTTCTTCTTTTTTATAATTTATAAAATCCGCCTTGGCCCGCTTCCATCCTTCCAAATACTCATCCCGCTCTTTTCGAATCGCCTCGCATCCATCTTTCTTCTCTTCTGAATTATTGTCCGGTATAGTATCCGTCATGTTTCCATAAGATATTTTACCAATTTCACCGACCGTTCATAGTCCATGCGCTTCGGGCCAATCGCGAGCAAAAGGAGGCGCCCTCTGTCCATGTTCCCCACCACAACCGAAAGCGCGGAACTTTTCGTGAATGGACTTTTGCCGATAAATACGCGGGGGAGTTCCAACTCCTCTTCCCACGAGCTCGAATCCTCTGCCAATCGATCCGAAAGCATCTCAAAATCCCTCGCGACCCTCAAGACATGTTCCCGCTCCTCGGCCTCGACGCACCGAATAAGCTCCGCGAAACCGCTCTGCCAGCTTACTTCGGCATGTGTATCAAAGCATACTCCAAGAAGCCCCAGTTCTGCCGCAAATTTTTTCACAAATTCCACCTCTTTTCCCGAAGCAACGAGTCCCGCCATATCGCGCGCTTTTTTCCCCCCGTATTCCTCTTCATCACACAAAGAATCAAGAACGCCCTCCGCGAAAAATCGGTAGGCCCGGTCAGAAGGTATCCTTCCGCCCGAAGGGTGCGACTGGCTAAAAAATTCACGGTTCGTGAGTTCGTGAAGCTCCCATCGAATCATCGCGGGCTTGATGCCAAAATCATATTTTTGATAGAGGCCAGCGGAGGTTACGGGATTCCCTGTTTCTATAAATTCCCTCACGCTTGCCCGAAGAATAGAGCGGGTTCGTTCGGAAAACATGGTTACATCATAAGATTAGCACTCCTTTATGTCAAGTGCTAATCCCTCACCCCCGGAGGCATTCCACCGGAGGCATTCCAAAGGTGAGGGACTAATAGCACGCTCCGGTCGTGACGCCTCCGCCGTTTTGCACAATAATCTTGTGGCATACTCCGTCCGGAGAACGGAGAAAAATACCGTTCCCCGCGCCCATAAGGCCAATATTCCCGCCTACGTTTAATTTCAGGTCCGCGGTTGGGGTCGCAGCGATTCCAAGGGCTCCCGCGAAATACCCGTTTCCCCATCGTTGGGTTTCGGTGCCAAGGTCGAGCCCTGTCGCGCTCGGCACAAGGCTCGAGTCAAAATTCGCGGCGGAAATTCTCGTAATCGCGGATTCGATTGCTCTTGAAAATTTTGCCTTGGGATTTTCCGTATTGTAACTAATGGCTATGCCAGCCTCCACAAGCGCCCTGCCCCCCGGATTCTCGAGTTTGGTAACTTCAAAATTATCCACAACGACGCTCACGTCCGAAAGCGCCCGAGGGCTCCCGCCTCCTTCCCGAATCAAAAGTTTCTTGTTGTCGAGATATATCATGGTCGGGTCGTCCTCTCCCTTGGGCATCCGAAGGGTAAGGATCGTTGAGGATATACCAAGCTCCATATCTATCACGCTCGCTTCCTGCACTTTTCTTTCCAAAAATTCCGTAAGAAACCTCACCTCCTGGTTTACCGTATGTACCGAACTCTGACGCACCTGGATTCTCGTGATGGACGTTAAAATCGCGACCAAAAAGGTCGAAGTGGTCATAAAAATGGCGATATAGATAAGAAGCTCGACGAGAGAGAAGCCGAACTCATTGTTTCTTTTGTGGTTCATAGTATTAGTATAACACAAAAGCAATTAGAAATTAGACATTACCGTATATATATTTTCTCCGGCACTCGAAAATCGAACACCCGTCCGGGAACCACCTGCTTCTCTTTTTCCAACTCCTCCAAAAGCAAGCGTATATGGAGAGGCGTTTCTTCAAGCCCGAAAAGGAACGTCACGCCTTTCGCGGTTTCTATGCTCCACTCTTTTCTCTCCCGGCTCGTCATTCGCGCGGCTTTTACCTGGATTCCCGCCTCTTCCACTCCTTCAATTATTTCGCGGATATTCTGAAACCACTCTTTATTCCCCAACACCTCATCCCCCACGCTTATCGGCACTCCCTCCTCCCCTATTATTTTTGTGATAAGATAGCCGCTTACCCGCGGCGCCTCGGCAAAGAGCGCCCCCTCCTCGTTAAACACAAAACATCTCCCCTCCGGAACACACCATACGCCCTTTGCCTCCTCCTCCCGTATACGTATGATAACGGTTCTTTTTTGGATGCTTCGGCGGACAAAGGCCGAGCGTACTTTCGGCAAGGATGCTCGGATGTCGCGTATTTCTCCGGAGCGCCAAAATAAAATATGCTCTTCTCCCAAGATGCTTCTCCACCAACTCTCTTTTTTTAAAGAAGCCGCCGCTTCCCGTATGATATCTGTCTCTAGAAGAAGCCACTCCCCTTCTACGGCAATATGCCGCGCCTTCGGTACGTCAGAAAATATGACTATATAAAAAGAAGCCGCAAGGCCGCCGATTCCCAAAAAAAGGCATGCCCACAGAATGAGAAGCCGCCGAACTTTTTTTCGCTTCGCCGGAGTAAACTCTCTTCGTTTCTTCTTCATATCAGGGATTCCAAAATTTGCACATTTCTTTTGTCCGGTCCATCGCCTCCGAACCCCGGAACCTCGAGAATCCAGTCCTTGTCCCTGAAACGCTTTTCTTTCGCGAGATTCGCGAATCCTCCTTTGCCAATATACCCCTCACCGATGTTTTCATGTCGGTCATGATGGGAACCCGCAATGGTCTTGGAGTCGTTCGCGTGGAGAACCGGTATGTGCTCGAATCCAATCGCCTCCTCCCAAGCGTCCGCGAATTTTTTTATATTTTCCGGAGTATATTCCGTAATCATCCCCGCTTCAAACGCGTGGGCCGTATCTATACACACCTTGACGCGCGAGGATTTTACCTTGGCAAAGAGATAGGCAAGGTCTTCAATGCTCCCTATTTTATTTCCGCCTCCCGCGGTATTTTCCATAAAAAGCGCTGTCTCCCCGGGCGCGTTTTTTAATACTTGTTTCATGGCGCCAACTTCTTGGGTGAGCCCGTCTTCTTTCTTTTTGTGCCCCTTTGTGGAACCGGGGTGGAATATAAGGCCCTGCGCGCCCAAAAGTTCCGCGATACGAAGATGAATGGAACAATTTTGAATTGATTTTCTTAAAATGCCCGCATCTCCACTCCCCAGGTTCACGAGATAACTTGCGTGGAGATACACCGGACCGAGTCCGCTTTCTTTGAGTGCGTTTTTGAATTTTTCTGCTTCTTCTTTTGCCGGCAGGCGCGCGGCCCACTGCCTCGGGGACGCGCCGAATATCTGAATACACTCCGCGCCAATGGCTCGGGCATTTTCTATGGCAGACGCGAGCCCTCCCGCGGTTGAAACATGAGCGCCGATGGTCATTTATCTGTTATCTCCACTCCCTTGTATCATTCCTCTTCCTTTGCGGGACGCAAGTTTTTGGAGATTCGCGCCCGCCACCTCTTCGAGCGACACCTCAAGGACCGTCGCGATTTCCGCGACGTACCAAAGAATGTCTCCCAGTTCAAGCTTCACCGCCTCTCTGGTCTCCTCATCCAGTTTCCCGCCCTTGTCCCGGAAGATTTTTTTGACTTTGTTCGCGAGTTCACCGGCTTCCCCCACAAGCCCCAGGGTCGGATACACATACGCCTCGCCGATGTCCACATATTTCGCGGTTGCATGCGCCTCTTTTTGGTAGTCGTTTATGTTCATGCTCTTTATTATAGAATAACGAATTACGAATTACGAATTATGCCCTTCTGAATTGCTTCCCGCGGAGGTGTTTGTGGTAGGAAATCGCGAAGCGGTGGGCTTCGTCGCGGACCCGAATCAACACGTCTTCGCTCGTCCACGCGGGGACTTTTCCAAAAAATTCGTTTTTCTTCCGCTCCGGGCCTTTGGCGATTCCTACAACCGGAATTGTACGTCCGGCTTCAAGAAGCGCGGCTTGTACCGCATTCACCTGTCCTTTGCCGCCATCAACGAAGATAAGTTCCGGCAAGGGCCACTCCCTGTGCTTCAGGCGGCGTTCCAAAACTTCGCAGAGCATGCCCGTGTCATCCGGGCCTGTAATGCTTAAAATTTTGAACTTCCGGTATTCGTTTTTATTCGGCTCGTTGCCTTCGAATACAACTATGGAGCCGGTAGCAGATGCTCCTGATATATTCGATATATCATATCCTTCAATCCGCTTCGCGGAATCTCTAATCTCTAATTTCGAATCCCTAAATTTTTCTTCACCCAGCACAGCAACGTCCTGTATGTGCTTCAGGGAAAAAATTTGACGTTTCAAAACACTCGCGCGTTCGAATTCCAGGTTTTTGCTCGTTTCCTTCATTTCGCGCTCCAGTTCGCGGATAATCTGCTTCTTTTTGCCGCGAAAAAAAAGTTTGAGTTTGCGGATTGTTTTTTTATATTCTTTCGCGTCCGCCGTCCCGACACACGTTCCGGGACATTGGCCTATCTCGTAATCAAAACAGGGGCGCGTCGCCGCGCCTATTGTTTCGGGCGAGTGCAAGCTCCATGGAAAAATTCTCCGCAAAATACGAAGCGCCTCGCGAATCGCGCCCGCGTACAAGAATGGACCGAATACGACATTTGACATTTGACCCCTGACATTTGATTTTTTATGACCGCGTACGAGGAGCGGACGGGAAAATTTTTCTTTTGTGAATTCCACGTACAAAAACGTCTTGTCATCTTTTTGAAGGATATTGTACGGCGGCTGATGCTTTTTGATACATTCTGCCTCAAGAAGCAGGGCTTCGAGCGCGGAGTCGGTTTTTTTATATTCAATCTTCGCGATCTTCCCCACCATTTCTTCGATGCGGGAGTCGTGCGCCTTCTGGAAATAACTTGAAACACGCCGCTTCAAATTTACGGCTTTACCGATATAGAGAATTTTTTTACGGCTATCCTTAAAGATATATACTCCCGGGGTTTCGGAAAGTTTTTTATGCGACATTTTCCTCATAATTTTTCCATTATACCTGTGGATATCTTGATTTGCATTCTTTCCTGGTTTTGTTTTATAGTTGTCGCGGGTTGCAATAGATGCGGCCCGTTTGAAAAAAGGAATTGACCGATGATGAAAGAAATCCCGTTAGATCCGGGAACTCGCATTTGTTTTTCCAATAATGGGGATTGTAACGTGAGATATGGGGTTGTAGTCACAGCCCCTCCCGAATCAAATTCATACATTCTCGTGCGTCCCGAAGAGCATGAGGATGGACAATACCCTCTCTTCATGGTCGTTCCTTGTAACGCGCACATCACTGTGTGCGAATTTTAAGAACGACCTCGAAAGAACCTGGAACCATGTTCCGGGTCTCTTTCTTTCTTATTTCAACACTTTTTTCAGATACTGCCCCGTGTATGAGCGCGGGTTTTTTGTTATGTCTTCCGGAGTGCCCGCGGCAACCACCTTGCCGCCCTTCTCTCCGCCTTCGGGACCCAAATCAATCACCCAGTCAGCGGATTTGATGACATCCAAGTTGTGCTCAATAACCACGATAGTGTTTCCCCTTTCCACAAGGCGGTCCAAGACCTCCAGAAGTTTTTTCACATCGTCAAAATGGAGGCCGGTCGTGGGTTCGTCCAAAAGATATAAAGTACGGCGCGTGTCGCGCTTGCCGAGCTCGGAGGAGAGCTTTACGCGCTGGGCCTCGCCGCCGGAGAGAGTCGGCGCGGACTGCCCGAGCTTCAGGTACCCCAAACCCACCTCATCGAGAATACCGAGCTTGTCGTGTATCCATGGGATGTCCTTAAAAAATTCCGCGGCCTCCTCAATCGTCATGTTCAACACATCATAGACGTTTTTCTTTTTGTATTTTATCTCAAGCGTTTCTTTATTGAACCTCTTCCCCTTGCAAATATCACAGCCGACGTGCACGGTCGGAAGAAAGTGCATTTCGATTGCGATGGTGCCGTGCCCTTCACAATTTTCGCACCTACCCCCTTTCACGTTAAAACTAAACCTGCCGGACTTGTAGCCCCTGACGCGCGCATCTTCGGTCAAGGTAAAGAGGTCGCGGATATATGTCCAGACGCCGACGTAGGTCGCTGGATTCGAGCGCGGGGTGCGGCCAATCGGGGACTGGTCAATACTTATTACTCTGTTTATATATTCAAGCCCTACAATGGAATGCGCGAGTCCGGGTTTGTAACTCGCCGCGTTAAATTTGTTGGCAATGTATTTATAGAGCACGTCATAGATAAGCGTACTCTTGCCAGAGCCCGAGACGCCGGTTATTGCGACAAAACGACGAAGCGGAATTTCCACGTCAATGTTCTGAAGATTATTTTCGCGCGCGCCTTTAATTCTCAAAAAATCTCCATGCTTGGCATCCACCTTGCGGCGACGCTCCGGAATTTCAATTTTTTCTTCCCCGCGAAGATACTTCAAGGTAAGAGAATTCTGTGTTGTATCTTTCAAAATCGCAGGAAGCGCGCCTTCTGCAACCACTCTGCCACCGTGCACGCCCGCGCCCGGACCAATGTCCACAAGGTAATCCGCGGCCCGAATCGTGTCCTCGTCGTGCTCCACCACAATAATCGTATTCCCGATATCGCGGAGGTTAAGGAGGGTCGCGACGAGTTTATCATTGTCACGCCGGTGAAGACCGATGGTCGGCTCATCCAGCACATAGAGTGTGCCCGTGAGCCGAGAGCCGATTTGCGAGGCAAGCCGTATTCTCTGGGCCTCGCCGCCGGAAAGAGTTCCGGCTTTCCGTTCAAGAGTCAGATACTCTAATCCCACGTCATAGAGAAATCCAAGGCGATTTTTGATTTCCCGAAGAGGCGCCTCGGTTACCTCCTTAAAGCGCGGGTCTTTTAATGACTTCAATGTTTCAAAAAAATGTTTTGCTTCCGCAATAGATTTTTGCACGACCCCTACGATATGTATGCCGTCTATCAACACCGAGAGCGCCTCAGGCCGCAGGCGAACCCCATGGCAGGCCTCACAGATTTCCTCGCTCCAAAGTTCTTTGGTTCCGATGCCATGGCATGCTTCACACGCTCCATACGGGCTATTGAATGAGAAGAGGCGCGGCTCTATTTCGGGAAACGAAAAGCTGTCGTCCGGACAGGTAAATTTCGCAGAAAGATTTATTTCCGTGTTTGTAATAAGCGTTACCACGTCCCCTCCATACTTTAAGGCGTGTTCTATGGCCTCGGTAAGGCGTGTTCTGTTCCCCTTGTCCTCGAGGTCTGTGCCATACGGAAGCTTGTCCACCACAAGGTCTATGCTGTGTTTCGCATGCCGTTTCAACTCAATTTTCTCGCGCAGGGACTTGTAGCTCCCGTCCACCCGCACCTCATAAAACCCGGCTCCCAAAAAGTCATAGAGCATCTGGTAGTACTCTCCTTTTCTGCCCCGGACGACGGGCGCGAGGATGGAAAGTCCTTTCCCTGCCGGCGCCTCGCCTGCGAACTGAATTGCGATATCCACGATTTCGTCGAGGGAAAGTTTTTGAATTTTTTTACCGCAGAGCGGGCAGTGCGGAGTTCCCGCTCGCGCGAAAAGCACGCGGAGGTAGTCATAGATTTCCGTAATGGTGGCAACCGTCGAACGGGGATTTCCGGAATGGGACTTCTGGTCAATGGAGATTGCCGGAGAAAGGCCTTCAATATCATCAACGTCCGGCTTGTCCAAGCGGCCCAAAAACTGCCTCGCGTAGGCGGAAAGGGACTCGATATATCTCCTCTGGCCTTCGGCAAAAATCGTATCAAAGGCAAGGGAAGATTTTCCCGAACCCGAAACACCGGTGAAAATCACCATTTTGTTTCGCGGGATTTCGAGCGAGATGTTTTTTAGATTGTGCTCTCTTGCGCCTTTTATAATAATTTTTTCACGCATACGAGAATGGCCCCATACTTCGGGGTATGGAGGATAGTATAGAGCAGTTTCGGAGTTCTTGTCTACCGCTTTTTCTCCTTCCTCTTTTCTCGGCCTCCTTTGGCCGAGTTTGTTTTTTTCGACTTCAAACTTTTCCCAAGTTCCTTGATCTCGTCCCGCAAAATCGCGGCAAGCTCGAAATCCAGACCACGGGCGGCCTCTTTCATCTCTTTCTCCTTTTCCGCGATAAGTTTTTCAAGGGCGGTTTTGGATTTCAAAAGCGGCTTTGTTTCCAAGTCCAAAATATCCCCAATCGGAACAATGTCCGTAATTTCTTTTATGATGGTTGTCGGCGTAATGCCGTGTTTTTTATTGTACGCGAGCTGCGTGTTCCTCCTCCGCTCGGTTTCGCCGATGGCCCGCTTCATCGAGCCCGTCATATTGTCCGCGTAAAGTATCACTTCGCCGCGCACATTTCGGGCCGCCCTTCCTATGGTCTGAATAAGCGATGTCTCGCTCCGCAAGAACCCTTCCTTGTCCGCGTCCATAATTGCCACCAGAGACACTTCCGGAAGGTCAAGCCCCTCGCGGAGCAGGTTTACTCCAACCAATACATCCACATTTCCCCGCCGTAGATTCGTCAAAATTTTGATGCGGTCCAGGGTTTTCACATCGCTGTGCAAATAGGTTGCGCGCACTCCTTCGGCATGAAGAAATTCACTCAAATCCTCTGCCATCCGTTTTGTGAGCGTGGTTACAAGAACACGCTCTTTCATAGCCACCCGTTCCTTGATGCGGGGGATGAGGTCGTCCACCTGCCCGCGCGCCGGAAGCACGGTTACTTTAGGGTCCACAAGACCTGTGGGACGAATAATCTGCTCCACAATCTCCTCACTTTTTTCTTTTTCATACGG
>JBBTZM010000032.1:0-7009 GCA_038061335.1 Patescibacteria group bacterium
TACAGGAAGAGGACCGCAAACAGCCGGGTATTATTCTTTCCCGCTCGCATCCAAATTTCGTGAAAAAACTTTTTGAACTCGAGGTGCCCGAGATCGCGGAGAGTATTGTGGAAATCAAGCAGATCGCCCGAGAGCCGGGCTCCAGAACAAAAATCGCGGTGTATTCCCACCAGGAGGGGATTGACCCCATTGGCGCGGTGGTTGGCCAGCGCGGTACGCGCGTTATGGCGGTGACGAACGAACTTGGAAATGAAAAAATAGACGTCATCGAGTGGAGCGAAGATACGGAAAAATTTATCGGAAATTCGCTTTCTCCGGCAAAGGTGAAATTTGTGGAAATTCACGACAGGCGCGAGGCAATGGTCCTTGTGGCCGAGGACCAACTGAGTCTCGCTATTGGAAAATCCGGACAAAATGTTCGGCTCGCGGCGCGGCTCACGGGATGGAAGATTGACGTGCGTTCGCAATCGAAACCGAACGATGTGCAGGAGGGCGGCATCGCGGATATCGTCCAACACGAAGGACACGAAGCGGACGCGAACAACGCGAACACCAACGAAGAGGTCGATATCGAAAATTAAAATATTTAAATATTTAAATATCCATTGTATATGACAACATCATACTTACTTGTATTCGTTCCCATTGTTCTTTCGATTCTTTATACGGCATACGTGATGGCCGGGCTCCGGAAGTCGCCTTCCGGAAACGCGGAGATGACTGCGATTTCAAAGGCGATTCAGGCGGGTTCGCAGGCGTACCTGAACCGGCAATACAAATCGGTCGCGGCAGTAGGAATAGTCGCCTTCGCGCTTATCGGATTTTTCCTCCACTGGATTACGGCAATTGGATTCCTTGTCGGCGCTATTACCTCTGCTCTTGCCGGCTATATTGGAATGAACGTAGCAGTGCGCTCAAACGCGAAAACCGCGGAAGCGGCAAAGAGTGGAATGTCCTCGGCACTTTCGCTTGCTTTTCGCGCGGGTTCTGTGACCGGACTCCTTGTGGTGTCGCTCGCCTTACTCGCGGTCGCGGGCTTCTATTTCATCACCAAAGACATTCAAGGGCTCATAGGGCTCGGGTTCGGAGCGAGTTTGATATCGATTTTCGCGCGGCTTGGGGGAGGAATTTTTACCAAAGCCGCTGACGTGGGCGCTGACTTAGTCGGAAAAGTTGAGGCGGACATTCCGGAGGACGACCCGAGGAATCCGGCAGTGATTGCGGATAATGTCGGAGACAATGTGGGGGATTGCGCGGGCATGGCCGCGGACCTTTTTGAAACGTACGCTGTTACGCTTACCGCCACTATTCTTCTCGGCACACTTCTGCAAATTCCGGGAGCCGCGCTTTTTCCGCTCGCAATCGGGGGTATGGCAATTATTGCCTCGCTCCTTGGGTGCTTGGCTGTCTGGTATCGGAAATCAATCATGGGTTCGCTCTATCAGGGGCTCGCGGTCGCAATCGTTTCCGCGGCGATTCTTTTTTACCCGATTACGAAAATGTTTTTCCCGGGAGCGATTCTTCCTATTTATATAACCGCGCTTATCGGACTTGCGGTAACCGTGCTTATGGTACTCGTGACCGACTACTATACCGCGAAAAAATTTCGGCCGGTGAAATCCATTGCCGAGGCGTCGAAGTCCGGGCATGGGCCTAATGTGATTATCGGACTTGCGGTAGGACTTGAGGCAACCATGATTCCGGTGCTTATAATAGTAGCCGCCATGCTTGGGAGTTTTATGCTTGCCGGAGTGTATGGCATCGCGATTGCGGTTACGGCCATGCTTTCGGTTGTGGGGATTATTGTTTCCATTGATTCATTCGGGCCGATTACGGACAATGCCGGAGGAATCGCGGAGATGTCTCATGCGTCCGAGGAGGTACGGGAAGTTACAGACGCGCTTGACGCGGTGGGGAATACGACAAAGGCGATTACCAAGGGCTACGCGATTGCATCTGCCGGGCTTGCGGCGCTCGTCTTATTCGCGAGCTACACGGCGGAGCTTGCCGCGTCTTCAAAGGCGGCAATTTTCCAGCTTGTTGACCCGCGTGTTATTGCCGGACTTTTTCTTGGGGCCGCGATTCCATATTTCTTTGCATCATTTGCCATGCGAGCGGTGGGAAAGACCGCGGGCGCGGTTGTGGAAGAGGTGCGGCGGCAGTTTCGTGAAATTAAAGGCATTATGGAGGGCACGGCAAAGCCGGAGTATGGGCGCGCGATTGATATCGTAACAAAGGCGGCTTTGCGGGAAATGATTATTCCTTCGCTTCTCCCCATTGTTTCTGTTCTTCTTGTCGGGTTTCTCTTGGGAGCCGAGGCGCTTGGGGGTTTCCTTATCGGCTCCATTATCTCCGGGCTCTTTATCGCGCTCTCCATGACGGCGGGTGGCGCGGCATGGGATAACGCGAAGAAGTATATTGAAGAGGGACACTTTGGCGGGAAGAAATCAGAGCCGCACAAGGCCGCGGTAACAGGCGACACGGTGGGGGATGTGTACAAGGACACCGCAGGCCCGGCAATCAATCCGCTTATCAAGGTGATAAATATTGTGGCGTTACTGATAGTTCCATTCTTGTAGCTACTAGCCACTAGGGCTTAGGACAGAGAGACCACATGAATTTGAAGAAGGTGTGTTCGGCAAAGATTGAATCAAGGGTCTGAACCGCTGCCTCATCTCCCTGGGCATAATAGATGATGGCATTGGTATCGAGAGTATATCCGTTCATGAATTATCGTTCCGATGGTAGCAAATCGCGCTCCCGTTCTTTTCTTAATTTCTGCAGTTCTTTTATTGGGTCGGGCTTCTTATGTTTCCACATGCCCTTGATATTCCGCAACAACAAAAGACGCTCTGCTTTTTGTATCAGCGGGTAAAGAAGTTTCTGTCTTTCTGTGGTTGTTTGAAGCATGAAAATATAGTACCACGCAGGTCTCCTGCCTTCAATAGACGCCCGCGCTCGGACGAGTCGGTTCTTACCGGCTCTTTTTTTGTTGGTAATTTTTGCGACACTTCATTACTATATTCTTATGATTTCTTTGGGGGACAAAAAAATACTTGTAATGGGCCTTGGGCGGCTCGGCGGGGGGGTGGCGACTACGAAGTGGCTTCTAGGGCAGGGGGCGAAGGTTACGGTTACGGATTTGAAAACGCGAAAAGAACTTGCTCCCTCTATTAAGGCGCTTGGTTCTGTGGCACAGAAAATTCGGTTTGTGTTAGGCGCACACAACGAAGAGGACTTTCGGACGCATGAGTATGTTGTGGTGAATCCCGGCGTACCGAAGGAGAGTCCGTACCTGAAGATTGCCAAAAAAGCGGGCGCGAAGGTTATAAACGACGCAGTTTTGTTTTTTGAGTTTTTGCCGAAGGAGAATCCGATTATCGCGATTACGGGCACAAGAGGAAAGACCACAACCACGACTTGGATTGCGCATCTTTTGAAAACGCGGTGGCCTCATGTACGGCCTGCGGGGAACACGCCGGAGAATCCTTTATTGAAGGAACTGGATCGCTTGAAGAAGTATCCGGGCACTCCGGCTGTCGTTGAACTTTCATCATGGCAGTTGGAGTATTTACCGGAAACCAAGAGAGCGCCGGATGTCGCAGTGATTACGAATTTTTATCCGGACCACATGAACCGCTATGCCTCGATGGGTGAGTACGCCCGGGCAAAGGCAAACATATTTTTACACCAGACGAAGCGGCAGGTACTTATTTTGAATAAGGACAACGAATGGACGGCTTGGTTCTTGAAACAAAAACCGAAATCGCGGATACAATACGCTTCTCTTTCCGCGCTTCCAAAAGAGGCGCGCGAGTTTGGGGAGCACAACGCCTGGAATGCCGCGCTTGCTCTTGCGGCAGTAAAGACGATTTTGCCCACATCATTTTTGATAAAGACAAGGCGAGCCCTCTCCCGCCTGCCTTCCATTCGATTTCGGCAGGAAACTATTTTGAAAAAAAATGGACTTTGTATTATAAACGACTCCGCCTCGACCTCGCCCGAGGCCGCGATTGCGGCTTTGGAGCGATTCTCTGCCGTTGCCCATGCAAAACGCCTGTCTCTCTTTTTTATCGCCGGTGGGACAGACAAGGGGCTTTCTTACACGAAACTTGTTTCCGCGATTCGCGCGAAGCGTACGCTTTTCGGCTCGTGGGGATTACCCTTTCATCTTTATCTTTTGGAAGGGAGCGCTACAGACAAAATATGTAAAAATTTAAATATGACAACACGTAAAGATTTAAAGATGACAATATTTAAAAATTTAAGGAGTATTGTTCAGGCACTGCGGACAAAACGAGATGGAATCATCGTCTTTTCGCCGGGAGCGGCGAGTTTTGAGAAATTTAAAAACGAGTTCGACAGGGGAGAGCAGTTTAACAAGTTTGTAAAAACATACGTTGTGGTATAATAGAAACATAATATCCGAACATAGTGGTATGGATGACGAAATAAAAAACGAACGAGACATATTTGCCGAGCTCGCGAAGGCAAAGGCGAACCCTTTGCAGATTGAGGTGGATACCGAGGAGGATGAGGACGAAAAGTCGCCTACGGCGACCTCGTCCCAAGGCGAAGAAGGACAGCTCACGATTGATGTGTACCAGGACGAGGACAATATCTATGTGCAGTCCGCGGTTGCCGGAGTGGAGCCGGATGACATTGATATAAATATCACAAGGGAGGCGATCACGATACGGGGAAGCCGGGAAAAATCCGAAAAAATCCAGGAAAACAATTATTTTTACCAGGAATGTTTTTGGGGCTCGTTTTCCCGCTCCGTGGTACTTCCCGAAGAAGTGGACCCGGATAAATCAACCGCGTCTTTGAAGAATGGAATTTTGACGGTCAAGATGCCGAAATTCGGGCGGAAAAGGGCGAAGAATCTCAAGGTTAAGACCGACAACTGATTTACTATGTTTTCCACAGGAAGTTTTGTACTCATCTATAATTAATGTCATAATAAAATTATATGGATACCCCACAACCAATTTCTCCGGGCAGTACACCGAACCCTCGCCCGACTCCTCCTTCTTCCTTGCCGCCATTACGGCCCCCGCAAATTTCTCCGGTAGTGGGCGCGGCTCCGGCCCCGCAAATCCCGCAAAGCTTCGCGCGGGACGCGGGGCAGGCCCCGAAGGTGTTTTCGCCTCAACCCCCGAAGGCGTTTTCGCCTGCGCCGACTCCACCGCAGGCCCCGCAAATCCCGCAAAGCTTCGCGCGGGACGCGGGGCAGGCCCCTAAACCATTTCCGACCGAACCGCCAGCGAGTCCACTTGTGCCCCCAAGCGTGCGCGCTCCTCTCGGCCCTCCACCTAATATTCCCATTGGTCCTTCGGCAGGCTCGGGACAGATAGATGTCCGCACCATGGCTTCGGATATCAAGTCCGTGCAAGCAACAGGAGGCGGCGCTCCTCGGCCGTATGTGCCGCCACAAGCTCCCGGTTCAATTCAAACCTCGTCGCCAACTCCCATTACTCCTCCAATACCACCTCGCCCACCTATTTCTCCGGTAGGGTTTCCGGCAGGAGGAATTAAACCCACTCCTACCCAAGTGCCAAGCCCCATGGGCGGAACGCCGCCAAAAAAATCTGCCGGCGGTTCCAAAAAAGGAATTTTCACCCTTCTTATTTCTCTTATTATCGTCATTGGCGCCGGAGTTATCGGATACTTCTTCGTGTTTCCGCTTTTTAGGGGGGAAGACGCGCCGCCTCCGGCGGACACGACTCTGCCGCCTCCGCCAACCGCTGAACTTCCTCTCCCTCCCGCGACGCCGGGCGAAGATGCCGGACTTTTTGAGATTCCGCAGGGCGACATTGGCGTTCCTTCCGAAGGCGTGACTCCGCCGCCAGTAGATTCGACGCCTTCGCCCACTCATACCTCATTTCTTTCCACTCCTTCTGACCTTACTTCCACCGTACCTCTTACCGAAACGAGCGTTTCGGCAATCCGTACCGCAGTCGGATTTAAGACGGCGCAGGTTGCTTCACTGAAAGAAATTGTCTTCTCGAAAGACGGCACAACCCTTGGATTCGCGGATATCGGAGGCGCGCTCTTGCCCCAGTTCTTTACGGGAACGCTCACAACCTCTTTCCTGCCGGACTTTACCTACGTTCTCTATACTGACTCCAAGGGCTCATGGCCTGTGTACATACTCCGCGCGGGTTCGTCTTCGGACCTCGCTTCTCTGAAATCCCAATTCGCGGCCATTGAAAGCGTACACGTCGGTGCCTTGGGTAATCTCTATCTTTCAAGCCCGGGAGGGGCCGGGGGGTGGAACAATGGGCAGGTCTTGGGCACTGCCGGAAGATATATCGCCTTTACTCAACCCAGCGCATCACTCAATTATGTTTGGATTGATACCTACCTTGTGCTTGGCACGAACTATAACGCGATTCAGGAGGCAGTGAAGCGGCTCTAATGATATGACGAAACAAGAGACACTTCTTGCGGAAAAGAAAAAGATTGAAGAATTACTCAACGCATACGCGGGCGAATTAAATTTTGGAGACGCGGGCGATGACCCAGACCCCCATGGGGAAGAGGCGGATGAGGCCGAGGAAAAGGCAACATATCTTGCGGTGAAACAAATTCTCGAACGACGCCTGCGGGCGATTGAAAATGAGCTTCGGTCTTAGCGCAAGCCGTTTTATTTTCGAAAAACCGCTTGCGCAACAACAATATGAGAGCAGTCCCGAAGCTTTTTTCCGCGGATACTCATGGGATAGAGGCGCACCTTGTGCGAGTGGAGGCGGACCTTGGGGTCGGCCTCCATTCGTTTCAGATCGTGGGGCTCGCTGACAAGGCGGTATCCGAGGCAAAGGAGCGGGTGAGCTCGGCCCTCACACATTCCGGCGCCAGGCCCCCTTCGCGCGATAATCGCCGAATCACGGTAAACCTCGCTCCGGCGGATGTGAAAAAAAGCGGCTCCCGATTTGACCTGCCCATCGCGCTCGCGTATCTCCTCGCAAGCGAACAAATAAAACCTTTTGACGCGAGTCACATGCTT
>JBBTZM010000033.1:0-1871 GCA_038061335.1 Patescibacteria group bacterium
TTACCGAAAGAATCGAATCCTCGGGCACGTTGCTTTTGAAATACACGCTGATATCCACTTTTTCTTTGATAGAGATAATCGCCGTCTTCCCCACATAGTTTGAAATCACAAGCCCCTCAAACACGAGAAGCGTCAAAATCATAATGGAAACCGTGGAAGCCGAAAGCCACCCGTTTCTCACGAAATTTTGAATGCCATATTTAATGATTCTCGTTAATGAAATCAACATATTAAAATTTCTAATTTCTAATTACTAATAACTAATGAAATCCCAACGACCTCATAAATAGAAATTTTAGACATTGGGCATTGTGACATTGGACATTGATTAGAAATTAGAGCAATTAGAAATTAGTAATTTACTCATAGTATTTTCCGTTTACTTCGTCTTTCACCAATTCTCCTTTTTCGAGCGTAATCACGCGTTCTTGTAAGGCATCAACCACGTCCTTGTCGTGAGTCGCGAGTATTATGGTACTCCCGAGTTCATTAATCTTCAAAAGAAGTTTAATGACCTCGCGCGTGTTCCACGGGTCAAGATTTCCCGTGGGCTCATCCGCTATCAAGACCTTGGGGCGGTTAATCATGGCCCTCGCGATTGCCACGCGCTGTTTCTCCCCGCCGGAAAGCTCTCTGGGAAAGTTGTGCGCCTTGTCTTTCAACCCCACCATGTCGAGTGCCTGGGGTACGAGTTCCCTGATTTCTCGCTCCATTCGACCCTCCACCTCAAGCGCGAACGCCACATTTTCAAGCGCGGTTTTATGCTCTAAAAGGCGGAAGTCCTGAAAAATCACCCCAATCTGACGCCGATACACCGGCATATCCTTCGGTCCCAGCTTATTCACCTCGACGGAATTAAAAAGTATCTTTCCCGAGGTCGGCTTATCTTCGCCTATGAGAAGCGTAACAATCGTTGACTTGCCGGCTCCCGACTTACCCACAAGGACCACAAACTCATTCTGCTGAATCCTGAAAGATACTTTGTCGAGCGCGTTCAATGTGTGGTTGTAGGTTTTGGTTACTTTTTGAAATTGAATCATAATCGCTTCGCTCTGCTACGAATTTACGAATCTTTTACGAATGTACGAATTCGTATATTCGTATGCTATTCGTACATTCGTAGCTCAAATTTCATTTATTGTACTCTATTTTTTATTTTTTTTCACCAAAATATCCAAATCGCCTTCAAGTACCTCTTCCACGCGGGAAATTTTTTCTTTTGTCCTGTGGTCTTTCACCTGCTTGTAGGGATAAAGCACATACGAACGGATTTCGTGCCCCCAGTCCGGTTCGGCCTTCACTTTCAAGGCGGAAATTTCTTTTGCGTGTTTCTCCTCCATAAGGAGCGCGAGTTTTGCCTTCAAAAGACCCATGGCCCGCTCCCGATTCGCGGACTGCGAGCGCTCGGTCTGCGCCGAGGCCTTGAGGCCCGTGGGAAGATGGACGACGCGTACCGCGGTTTCCACCTTGTTTACATTTTGCCCGCCGGGACCTGACGAACGGAAAAAATCCACTTTCAAGTCCTGTTCCGGAATTTGGAGCTCCGCGTTTTGCATTTCCGGCAAAACCTCCACAAGCGCGAACGAGGTATGCCGCAGGCCCTTCGCGTCAAAGGGCGAGATACGGACAAGGCGATGGACTCCGGACTCGTTGTGTAAGCGCGTATAGGCGCCCTCGCCTTTTATCTCGACTACGTTGTCGTCAATAAGGCGCTTTTGCCACCCGCGCTTTTCGGCGTAGCGAGAGTACATCCGCAAAAGCATCCCGGCCCAGTCCTTGGCGTCATCTCCTCCCGCGCCCGCGTAAAGAGAGATAAAACAAATATTTGGATTGTAAGAAGGCATACCGCGTATAGTATCTCAAAACAGGAG
>JBBTZM010000034.1:0-9220 GCA_038061335.1 Patescibacteria group bacterium
CAAAACCTCATAGGCCTTGGTAATAAGTTCCGGTACTTCAAGCACATTGTCCAAGTCCACAACCACATATCCTCCGTGAGCTGGCGGACCCATTTCCTGAATCTTTATTCGCAGGTCTTCGGGAACATCCTTCTCTTCGCCGTTCAAAAGAAAAATCCGCGGCTTTGCGGAGAGTAAATTCAGCCGCCCCACGTATTCGTTATATCCCTTATTCGTGCGAATAAGGGGGGTAATGTCCGAGGCGGATAGTTTTTCCAGCATTTCTTTTTCCGCTCCAATTTCTTTATTTCCGCTTCGCGCGTCGCGGGAAACCTTTTCCAAACGCTTCTCCACGGTTTCCAAATCCTTCAGGGCCAGTTCTGTTTCAACAATCTCCAAGTCGCGCAAGGGATCAACCGTTCCCTCCACGTGGATTATGTCTCCTTTGCCGAAGCACCGGAGTACCATGCAGATCGCCTGGCATTCGCGGATGTGCGAAAGAAACTGATTCCCCAAACCCTCCCCCTTGTTCGCGCCCTTCACAAGCCCCGCGATATCATAAAATTCCACAACCGCGGGGATCTTCTTCGCTGACTTACTCATTCCGGCAAGTATATCCACCCGTTCATCTGGAACCACAACAATCCCCACATTCGGGTCAATGGTCGCGAAGGGATAATTCGCAATCGTAACCTTCTGGTCAGTCAGAATGTGAAACAGGGTGGACTTCCCCACATTCGGCAACCCCACAATTCCTATACTTAATTTCATACACTGAATATTTCTAAAAAATTGTGGCGTTTGCAAGTGCCAAGTAATGATTCAAAATCAAAACCGTGTTCAAGATAACGAGGAGAGCGAGGCCATTTAGAATCAATTGCGGATGCTGAATCTTTGTTTTAATAACCACATTCAAAAGTAGGGCGATTGAAACAATTATCATTAAGACCGCGTAAAGATAATTAGAAATTTTTTTAGGAGAAGTAACTACCTTCCATGTCAAAAGTGAAGCGGGAGAGGTTTCTTGAAAGGCCTGGGAGGTCTCTCCAAGAACTATCGGCTGATTATTTTCATTTGAAATAGCTCGTGTGGCAACATTCTCGATAGAAGGAGGTGATGTGGGCACAACAGACACTGGCACAACAGACACTTGCGGCTGAACCGGCTTTCCGAACATTTGGACGATAAAAATGGTTTCTTTGTTTTCATACGTTCCCTTTGCAATCCCGATGCCAATTTCCGTAAAATGCCGGTTTAACATATTCTCCCGGTGGGTGGGCGAATTAAGCCAGGCCTTAATGACGTCCTCGGAATCGGAAAAATTAATTGCCAAATTTTCTCCGGCATAACTGTATTCATAACCGGCCTTTTTCATCCAATACCAGGGGTCTATCCCCTCGGGACTAAAATGAGCGAAATAGCTCTTACTCGCCATATCCTCGGCCTTCATTTTAGCGGCCGCATCCAATAGGGCGCTCTCATTAAGAAAAGTCATGTCTCTTGCCTCTCGGCTGCTGTTGGTCTCACTAATCAAAACATTTTGTAAAATTGAGGCAAAAAAACCCGTCTTTTGAACATAGAAGGACTGGAGGAGAAAAGAGGCCTCAATGATACAAATTAATGATAAAACGAAGATGACCGATCTTGTACGCAAAGAATGCGGCCGGTATCCATTGTGCTCATGCGGAATAAAATGCCTTTTAAGCCAATGAATGACGTTCATATATATGCGGCGCGGCGGTTTATCTCACTCGCAGAGAGGCCGCCTGATCTTGTAGAAGTTTCAAGAGTTGCGTGAGAAGCGAAGCAAGTTGTGTTTTCAATGCCGTAATTTTCGCTTCGGTTTCCGCGCTTGTTGAAACGCCAAGAACTTGACTGCCGTTCAATTTCGCCATAGTGACCGGTCCCACAACACCGGCCGTATCAATGCTATATTTCTTTTGGTAGGCCTTCACGCCAGCTTCCGTGAGCGGACCGAAGTACCCAGTCTTGGGACCATCATACACTCCTTCCGCGGTCAGGCGATTTTGAAGCTCCATTACGTCATCGCCTTTTGAGCCCTTTTGGAGCGTTACGGTAAAGCGGAACGCAGACGCGCCAAGCACCTGTCCAACGGTTGGGGTAGGAGTAATGGTTGGTGTTGGAGTTGGAGTTGAAACATAATATCCTCCCCCGCCGCCTCCACCAAGCACCACGACTACCACTGTCGATGGAGTTTCAGTAGTAACAAGCGAGCCAAAGGTTGTGAAGTGATAGGTTACAATTTTAGTATCAGTTCCATTCGTAATCGCGCATTCACTTGGGAATATCGGACTTGTCGGATTCGAATAGGTACCGGCGCACGTACTCATAATCTGAACCCATACGCTGTCCACTCCGGCGGGTTTGTAGCCGACCGGACCCGTAACGCCTGTTAATGTTAGTGTTACCGGCGTATCAAAGATAAGCGTAACGTCAGGTGAACCAACGCTAATTACCGTACTGCCAATGGAAAAACCAGAGGGAGCTGTGCCGGAAGCGGAGCCGGTCTTGGGCGGCTCAATGGTTCCATTCCATCCGCTTGGAGCCATGATTGTTGTTCCGTCCGGGATGGAAACACTTGCGTTTGAGCTCGAAGTATTTGTAAGCACAATGGGTGTGCCGCTTATACCTGACACGAGCTTCACCGCCTTTTCTATCGTAACCGCCTGTCCACCAATGGTCTGCACGAGAGTCAAGTCAACGACAGTCAAATCACCAAGCGCAAAGGTTGAGAGTGTCGTAGTAACGCCAGCGATAACAATGTTTCCGCCCTGCGCCGTGTTAGTGCTTGACGCAAAGTTAAGTACGCTGTCATTTCCCATGGTTATCACGGAAGTGCCGCTTGGCAGACCCACTTCCCCGTCGGACGTTTCTTTGAAGTCAATATCTCTCGTTGTCGCGTCAATCGTGTCGCCGCTTATTGCCGAAGAGAGAATCGTCATACTCGGGTTTATGTACCATGGCGTGAAATCAACCAGACCGTTCATCTTGTTTGCGATTTCAGTTGAAGAGGCAGTCCCCCACCAGTTTTGCTCGGCGTCAAAAATGTTCTCTATATTCTCATCCTCGTTGCTCACCTCAATACTGCCATTGCCAGAAATAGTATTCTTATACGCCTTGTTTCCGGATACGGACAAGACCACAACTCCTGTTGTCTCACTTCGAACTCCGTTATTTTGAATAGTGTTGCCGGTCATTGTTACGCCTGATATAGAACTGTTAAGGTATATTCCGGCTGATCCGTTGTCAGTGATGATATTATTTGAGACGGTCGAGGTGCTATTGGAAATCTCGCCAGTGAAATAAATGCCGTATGTGCTGTTCCCGTCAATCGTGTTTTTGTCAACGAGAACGACGCTGTCAGTCATTCCATTGAAGTAAATACCATAATAATTTTTATTATTGGTTATTTCGTTGTTGGAAATAGTCAGTTCTCTAAAGGTGATATAACCGTCACCGACATAAATACCCGAACTGTTATTATTGTCAATAATGTTGCCGGTAATTTTATTTCCGCTGACATCAGAAGAACATTCATCACATCCATTATCAACAAGCTGAACGCCCATACCGTTGTCATAAATTTTATTGTCAGAGATGGTATTTTCTTTTGAGTTGCCTATCCATATGCCTGACTGGTTATTATGAATAATGTTATTGGTAATAAGATTTAGAGAAGAGTTGCCGCTTAAATCAACGCCTTTCCCACCACCATTTTTTATTTCATTATCCGAGATGGTGGCGCCGCTTATCCCCTGATCAATTTTGACTACGGAGGAGCCACATTCCCCGTTACCCTCAAGCACAAATCCTTTAACCGTAACATCGTTTGCCTCAATGCTTATAATTAGGTCGCAATTATCACTAGCATTGATGATAACCGGCGCTTCTGCGGCCGGCCCGGCGCCCTCATCTCCCGGGTCGCCTAAAAGCGTTAGGGCTTTATCAATCTCCAAATTTTCGTTGTATGTTTCCGAGCCCACATTGATAATGTCGCCTTCGTCGGCATCGTCAATTGCCGCTTGGATGGTCGCGTATGCTTCTCCTGTCGTATCATTTGTAACAGAAAGTTCTTCGGAATCAATCAGCATTAGTCCCGCGGTTGTATTTCCAGTAAGGTCAATAGCATCAGCCGTCACATCATCAGCAAAAGTAGTTATCTCTCCAGCCGTGATTGTTAAAATATAATTCTCATTCCAATAATAGGACAATGCTTTATCGGCCTTGGCGGTTAGTTTGTTTGTAATTGCCGTTTGAGAACTACTCGATAAGGCCTCACTGAAATATAAGTTGGTATCCCCTGTCTCTAGAATAACGTCCGCGGAGTCATCGCCCAGCTTAGTGACTGTGGGGGCAACGGTGTCAATGGTAAAGTTTCCCGCGTTAGACCAATCTGAATATTCGACAGAATTTCGAGCCCTTACCTGCCAAGAATAATTATCATCATCAAGAGAGTCCTCTATTGTATATGTGACTCCAGATGTTGTGATGGTTGTGTCGGGATAGATATTTTCTCCACTGGAATCATAAATTTCCACTATGTATTCCGTATCCGTAACGATTGGATTTGCCGCGACTGGGTTCCAAGACAATGTTGGTTTGGTGTTATTCGTAGGACTGGATGGAGTAATTTGCAAATTAGTTGGCGCGCCCAGTACTAAGGCGGAAACAGTGTATGTGGCAAAGGTTGTTCCGTCCTCTGCCGTAACCACTAATTGGTCGCCCTCTGCCACGGGGTCAGATATGTCAGATGAATCCCAGGTTTGATACGATTGATTTTTCGTCAATGCCGCCAAGAAATTATCCTTTGATGTTCCATAGGGAACATTATTAATGGTTTCATTATCAATCTCATCTGTGTTAATAGAGTATGTCTTGGATATTATCGTAGTGTCGGCACTGACTTCTAATTTAAGCACGGTTACATTAAATACTTTTGTATCAGTCGCAAGGCCTTTGGTAATTGTCGCGGTTAGTGTTACGGCCGTATCTCCATCCGAGAAGGCCGGCTGTACAACCGTTAGTCCATCATTAGAGACAATGTTTTGGTTGCTTGACACCCAAGTAATTGTCGAGCCCTGATCTCCATAGGATGACAATGATAAAGATCCTGTAATGAGATCTAAACTGGAATTGCCGTTCAGAATTAAAAATTCCGTTAAGGCCTCTTTGTCTGCGGCAACAGCGGCGATGTCGGGATCAGTGGTTTCCGCGAGGACAGTTACATTAAAGTCCTTGGTGTCGGTTTGCGCGCCGAGAGACAGCTGCGCGGTCATGGTCACGAGCACATCCGGTTCTCCGAACGCGGGGCGCGTCACCGTTCCGTCGCCGGAGACCCGAGCGGGCTCGCTTGACATCCAAGAAATCATCGAGCCATTTGATCCAGAGGTTGGAAGTGGATTCGTAAGATTTTCTCTAATATGCGCCAGGTCGTCATTCCCTCCTTTAATTACATCATCTGTTAAAGCAGATTTGTCGGCGGCTAAGAGGGCGATGTCGGGGTCGGGATTAACAGTGATACTGAATGTTCTGGAAAATGTGTTGTTTTCCGCTCCTCCATCATCGGCGGTTACGGTAATCGCAGCTGTTCCGTTCGTGTTAGGCGTGTAGGTTAATGTTCTTGTCGCGCCGACTCCGGAAACCTCCGGGTTCGGAACAATAGACGGATTACTGGAGATTGCCATTATATTTAATATTTGGTCAGATTCATCTCCGGGCGTGATGTTGGTAATAAGCACCTCTTGTTGCGGGGAGTTTTCATTGATGTTTTGATCGGCAATCGGGTCAAAACTCGGCGGAGTGTTTTCGAGCAATTTAAGAACGGTTAAATTAAATACTTTTGTGTCAGTCGCAAGGCCCCTGGTAATTGTCGCGGTTAAAGTTGTCGTAGCGTCTCCATTCGCAAAAGCCGGTCTCGTAACTGTTTGACCATCATTAGACACCAACGTGGTCGAATCTGACGCCCAAGTAATCACTGATGAACTTGCCGGTCCGGTTGATGGCAGTGGCGCAAGCGCGCTTGTTATGCTTGCCAAATTGGCATTATCTCCTTGAATCAATCCGTCCACTAAAGCGGCTTTGTCTGCGGCAACAGCGGCAATGTCGGCTGGGTCCGGTAAATCAAATTGAGTAAAGTGAGCCGCGCCAAAAGAAAGCTCGCCACCATTCAGACCTCCAGGCGTATACACAATGTTTGATACTATATCGGTTCCATCGATAATTTCATCCGCGTCATTTTTTACTACGATGGTTGGTTCTGATTCATATCCGAGCGCGTCTAATCCGTACATATAAATCTTGGCCCCTGTGGCGGCCATAGCCTCGGCGGTTTCGGAATCAAACGCTATATGACCGCCCGACATTTCCATAGCCGTACCCAGGGTCTGCAAAACAGCAACGGTCGTCTGGTCGCTTAAGTTCAAACTGGCGGTAAAGACAATTTTCCCCTCGCCTGACTTTTCAAAATACAGCGCATCGGGTTCGTCGGTTGGCGTAGCTGAAGGGTTGCCCAGTTCGCCGATGTTGGAAGTTATGCTCGTGCTAGACAATGACGAGTCAATGGTACTTAGAAGGGGCGCGGCGCTCTCTTGTCCGGCATCGTTAAACCAGCCCTTAGTTGGATTGCCAGTGACGGTCCAAGTGGAAGGCGCGGCGAGCGTAGCGGACTCATCTATCCCCGGCGCGGATGAATGGATAACACCTTCCGGGGAAATAGTTCCATAACTTACGGCAGAAATATCTGTGGAGCCATTTTTCAAAACAACCATGTCTCCTTCGTCGTTGGCGGGATTTGAAGCGACGGAAAAAACTAAAATTCCGTGAGCGGGCAAGTTGCCGGAAAGAGTGATGGAATCGCCGGGCACTGCCCTCTCTATAGTCGACCCGGTAAGACCAATTTCGTTGTCAGTGGTATTAAGAAGTTCATACCATTCTTGCCCATCAACGGAAGGACTTGATACAAATTCGTTGATAATAACATCACCAGGCAATGGCGGTATTGAAGCTTGAATAGGATATTGTGTGTCAGAATTCAGGCAATCGCTTACCCATCCCTGCAATGGAAAATCTGACGGATTAAGAGTTATGGTACCGGTCTCGATTGATGCGGGGCATGGCGGTGTACCGCCTTCGGGACTACCGCTCCAGATAATACTGCCATCGGATTTTTTTATTTCAAATTTACTTAAACCATCCGGATCGCTTAGGGCGAGCGAATATTTCGTGTTGTTATACTCACCGGGAAAAAGACGGGTTACGGTTATACTTGCGTCGCCTGAGCTTGTCGCCTGCCCAAAATTTGTCGCAAAAAATCCGCCAAGAACAAGCGCGCTTATGGCAAAAAAAATAGAAAGATTTATTTTCAATGTTTTATTTTGATGATTCATATTAGATATAATGTATGCTCCCATTTTAGGTACTTGGTGTCAAACCCGCACCATAGTTCAATATCAATACTACATACTATATACAAAACAGCTTCTCTGTGCAATAATAAAGGCCGTACACTTCTCACACGCATGCCTGAACGCCCAGGCGAAGAGTGCCCCTGTCACGCCTGTGAACGACTGCGCAGGCGGGGCATCACTCGAAAAAAAAGGTGCGGTTGCCGTCTCTCCATCCAGGGCGGCATTTTTTTCCAGTTACAGCGCCAGTGTAGACCACTCTTACAATGTTAATCATACCTTATTGTAAAAATAAGAAAATTCGAATATACTATTATGAGTAAAGATGAACGGCGAACCCCCGCATATGCGTTAGCGTATGCGTGTATCGTCGGTCCTTCTCAACGTATGGGCTTATTGCCCATCATGGGTCAGCACGAATCCAGACGTGCTGACCTATTTTTATCTTTGATGTAATAAAAAACGTCCTACGCTATAATATAATTAGAGTCTAACACATAACGCAACGCAAAGGAGGGGGTCATGGATGGCATTCTTCTGGCCTGGCAAGAATCGCTTGGAGTCATAACCGACGATGATGCGAAGCGGATTTTCTTCGATATGTTCGAGGGGACTTCGTGCTTCGACGAAGCCCTGCAAATTCTCGCGGAAACTCTGCCCACAGCGGCGGAAGAGGTACGTCGAGAGATTGCGGCACAAGGGCGATGACCCCGTGCCTCGAAAAGGACCGCACGCTCCCCGCGCCGGTCCTTTCTCATTTCAGCTCCCGTATAATCCTTAACCCTAATTGGTGTGCATGCTATACAAGCTTCTCTATGTATGCAATAATAAAGGTCGCTCATCTCTTACCCCGTGCCTGAACCGCCCGGGCGAAGAGTGCTCCTGTCACTCCTGTGAACGACTGCACAGGCGGGGCATCACTCGAAAAAAAAGTGCGTTTGCCGTCTCTCCATCCAGGGCGGCATTTTTCATTACAAAATCCAATTAAAAGAAAGAGAACGGAGGACCTATGTAGCCCTCCGTTTATAAAAACTCTCCAATCCGTTCGAGAGTTCTATTAGTCCTCGTCTCGCGAGTTTTTTTGTCAAAAATCCACAAGACATAGAAGCATACGATCCACACACAAAAAATGGGAAATGTAACCAAGACACGCCATGCCCACCTCAAATCCATTTTGCCGCCTCCCTCAAATTGTTAAGAGCAAGTAACCCCTATTTCAATTCTAACCCCACGCCCCTTTTACTACAACCTTACAATTCTAATTCTTGATCCTGAAACGATATGGCTTCTCGGCCCACTCTTTCGCATAGTGGACTCCAATCCGAGAAGTTCTTTCGATTTTCGACTTCGGAACAATTATCCCCCGATTTTCAAACCACAAACCATTTTCAGGCATAGCAGCCTTTCCATTCAATTTATTATCAATTTTCAAAAACTTCGTTACCTTCCCCGGGCCGCTCACGCGCCTATACTCCCTGAGCGAAGTCGAAGGGCCACCTTGATCTAAAATAAAAACGCCTCGGATCAAAACCGCCGCCGGATATCCCTCCTCGCCTGTCACGATATTCAGCATCCAGTGCATGCCATAGCAAAGGTACACATAAAAATATCCGGCCTCTCCGAACATAATTTTGTTTCGTTCCGTCATTCCGCGCGAGGCGTGCGAGGCAAAGTCGTTCGGCCCGTCGTAGGCCTCGACCTCAGTAATCATTCCCGCAATCTCGCGGCCGCGATATCGCCGAACCAAAAATTTCCCCAAAAGTTCCGGAGCAACCTTCAGCACAGGCCGACGAAAAAAACTCTGCCTTAAAATCATA
>JBBTZM010000035.1:0-5475 GCA_038061335.1 Patescibacteria group bacterium
ACGAAACGGAGCGCGGATAATTCGCTTTACCCGTTGCTCTGATAAACAATAATGACGCATCTTCATCTCGGCATGCTTTGTCCATTCATATTTTCCGACACCAGAGAATGCCCTACTCTTGACTTTAGCATTAAAACAACCTTTCATGTGATAAGTAGAACTTAAGCAACTAACCAATAAGGAGGGGTGTGATGCCTTGGTTGATTATCGGCATTGTTGCTTGGCTGTTAGCCTACCTGCTCCTCTGCGCTTTTATTAAGGGATCCAGTGGTGAAAGTTTCCGCCGTCGGAAGAAGTGAAAAATCAGGCCTGACAACACTTCTTGTCAGGCCTGTTATCTTTTATAGAGTCCAATAATTTCTGTTTTGTCTAAAATACGACCCTCCATCGCCTTCTCCACATCCTTCTTGCCCGAAGTTACGGATAAATCCAAAAGAGTATCCAAGGCGTAGAACTTAAAAAAATACCGGTGCGTTCCGCTTGGCGGACACGGCCCTCCATATTGATTTTGTCCGGAACTCGTCTTTCCCTCAACCGAACCGGAAGGCACCGAGTTCTCGGTGATTTCTTTTGTCGCGGGATTAATGTTCCATACCACCCAGTGGTCCCACGTCCCGACAGGCGCGTCCGGGTCATCCATAATCAAAACCAAGCTCTTCGTTTCATCCGAAACGCCCGAAATCGAAAGCGGCGGACTTATGTCCTCCCCGTCGCAGGTGTACTTCAAAGGAATTGTGCCGTTATGCTGAAACGCTGAACTCGTTACTGATAATGTTCCCATGTCTTTTTCTTCTTGCCCCGTCTTTTTAGAAACCGACCTTGTGCTCCAAACATAATAAACTCCAACGCCAAAAATCAAAATAACAAACGCAAGAAAAACCTTTTTCATAACTTTAGGACATCGGACGTCCCGAACCTGAGCGAAGTCGAAGGAGTTACTACTTACTATTTTCTATGGTAGCATAAACTCATGCTTGCCTTCTATCGCAAATATCGCCCTGCCACTTTCGCCGACCTGCTCGGCCAGGACATTATCGCAAGAATCCTGCAGGAAGCCGCGCGCCAAGACCGCTTGGCCCATGCCTACCTCCTCTCAGGCCCCAGAGGCACGGGCAAAACCACGACTGCCCGCCTCATCGCGAAAATCGCGAACTGCAAAACCCGGCTCGAAGACGAAAAGCATAAAAAAACGGGAGAACCATGTAATGCCTGCGCCCACTGCCTAAGCATAGACGAGGGCCGCGCCTTAGACATCATAGAAATTGACGCGGCCTCAAACCGCGGCATAGACGAAATGCGGGCCTTAAAAGAAAACGTCCGCGTCGCCCCTTCCGTCCTTCCACGCAAGGTCTTCATTATAGACGAGGCACACATGCTCACCAAAGAAGCCGGAAACGCGCTTTTGAAAACGCTCGAAGAGCCGCCCGCCTATGTTACGATTATTCTCGCGACAACCGAGGCGGAAAAAATTCCCGCAACCATCGCCTCCCGCGCCCAACGTTTCCAATTCAAGCACGTTCCCCTAAAACTCCTTACGGAAAAACTACAGACCATTGCAAACAAGGAGAAAATAAAAATTGCCGAGGATGCCCTGGAACTTATCGCCCAGGCCGGAGAAGGCAGTTTCCGCGACGCCGAATCCCTCCTCGACCAGATGCAGAGTTTAACCGAAGGTGAAATTACAACCGAAGCCGTAGAAACCACACTCGGAAAGCTCGGCTTCAAAAAAATATCCGGGCTTGCGGAAACGATGCTGCAACATAATCTTGATGAGACCCTCCAAATCCTTGGAGAGATCGCGGACCAGGGCCATAACCTTCCGGAACTGACCAAGGACCTTATTCTCCACCTTCGCAAAGTCGCGGTCCTCACGGCAAGTCAAAATATAAAGTCAAAATTGGAAGCGGAATTTCCGATGGACCAGCTCCGCGTAATCGAAGAACAGGCGAAGCTCTGGAAAGACACCCACCTTGAATTACTAAAAAACCTCATCCGTGCCTACGGCCAGATGAGGTACTCCAATTTTCCGCAAATCCCACTGGAAATTGCAATTATCGAGGGCCTGAACGAACCCCGCAGAAAATAAGAATATGCAAATATTCGGCAAGGTCTGGAACGCGAGCGGGGTTACCAATTTTTTCGGGGAGGGCTATCCGTTTCACGGAGTCGCAAAGCCCTTTGGCTTGGATTTCACGGGAAGCACCTTTGTGGCGAAAACCGCGACCCTCTTGCCGCGGACGGGCAATATGCCGCTTCGGAAAAACTTGATGCCGAGGGAGATCCTCCCCAAAAGCATCTGGATGAATGTCCCTCATGGCTATACCCTAAACTCCGTTGGCCTCTCCGGCCCCGGGGCAAAAGTATTATTTGAAGACGGAAGGTGGCAAAAAAGAAAAGAGCCCTTCGTAATCTCCTTCATGTCAATCGAGGACTCCCCGGAAAAACGGGAAAAAGAACTCAAAGAATTTGTTTCCCTCTTTCAAGCATATCTCCCAAACTTTCAAGCGCCGGTAGCGCTTCAAATAAATTTCTCCTGCCCAAACGTTGGTCTCCACCCTGAAGAAGTGGTGCGGGAAATCACAAAAGGACTTGATGCCGCCTCCGTGCTAAAAATCCCGCTCGTCCCAAAAATCAATCTTGAAGTCCCGATGGAAGTGGTAAAAGAAATATCCGAACATCCGGCCTGCGCCACAATCTGCGCCATAAACACAATCCCCTTTGGCCACATATCGGAAAAAATCAATTGGAAAAAACTTTTCCCCAAGGGCTCGCCTCTTTTGAAACGCAACAAAAAATTCGGCGGCGGAGGGCTTTCCGGCAAGCCCCTCTTTCCCCTCCTCTGTGAGTGGATAAAGCGCGCGCGCGAAGCGAAAGTCCAAAAACCATTAAATATAGGCGGAGGAATCCTATCCGTGCAGGACGTAAAAAAAATAGCCCCGCTTTTACGGCCGGGCGACTCCATCTTTATAGGGTCCGTGGCCTTCCTCCGCCCATGGAGAGTGCAAAGAATTATCCGAGCCGCAAACAAACTCATCGCGTAACCACAAGCGCGAAAAAAACCAAGGCCGTAATGAGAATCAAAAAAATAAGGGTGTAGTACACCAAGGAAAGCGCCTCCCGCTTTTGCCCGTCCAAATACCACAAAATCGGCCTGCCAAAAATCGTAAGCCCCATTAAAGCAGCCGAGACCACGAAAAGCAAAAGGAATGCCGTCATGCCGAAGGCCTGATGCATGGGGCCAAGCAGATCCTTGGCCCGGGACATGGTGAGAGCAACAAGAGCCACGTAGAGCACCGCGCACGCCGCGTGCATAATCCCGTAAAGTATTATCTTCTTTTTTTCCATATTACTATTTCATCTCCCTCCCGCAGGCCATCCAATACTTCCGTCACTTCCCCGTTGGAAAGCCCGACCTCGACCTCTCTCCTCTCCACATGAAGCGGAAACGCGACGCCGAGGAGGTTCGCGGCTTTGGCCGCGAGAGTATCCTCCTCTTCCGGCACGTGCACATAGGAAATCGAATCCGCAGAATATATGGCGGAGTTTAAAAGAAGGAGTACGTCCTTTTTTGTCTGGGTGACAATGGAAATTCTTGCCGTCATTCCGGGCTTCACCTTCACGTCATCCGTTTGAAACGCAATTTTTACGCTTGAAACATCAATCTCCGCGACTTCTCCGGTAATGGTGGTCTCTGGAAAGGCGTCGAGAATGAGGGTTACTTTTTGACCCAGGTTTATATTCGTAATATCTTCTTCGCTGAAAGAAACTTGGGCGAGCTTCTCTTCCGTGGAAAAGAGCGCGAGCACATCCCCGGGCAGTACCTCATCTCCCTCATGGATAGCGATTCTCGTGAGCACTCCGTCAAAGGGCGCTCGAATTTCATACTCCGACATTTTTTCTTTCGCGCTCTTTAGCTCTTCCTCGCGCTCTCGTATCACAAGTTCCGCGGAGCGGACCTCTTCGGGCCGAGGCCCCTCGTGGAGTTCCCGCAGGGCCGCGTTTTGTCCTTCAATGACGCGTTCGGAATGGAGGAGGGCTTGTTTGTGCTCGGAAATTTTATTCTTCGCGGCGCGCATGCCTGAAACATGAGAATCCACAATTTTCATGAAATCTGAAAGCGAGGCAAGATGAGCGCCAATCTTCGGGGTAATTGCCCTGCCTGTCCGCGAGGCCTCATTTTCATAGAGTTGGATAAAATCCGTGGCGCTCTTTGCCGCGTCTCCCACAAGCTCCACGAGGGCATCGGCCTCGGCAAGAAGCTTTTCAAGCTCCTCCGGTGATGAATTTCTGGATGCTGACTTGTAGCGGAGGAGCGTTTCGTCGTATGTTGCCCGAGCCCTGTCATGCGAGTCGCGCGCGTCACTTCGAAACGCGCTTGCCCGCGAATCATTTTGAGGAAACACGGAAGCGTAGAAATCAATGTTCCAAAGTCCGCCTCCTGAGATGCTGTTTGAAAAAAGAATCTCACGAAGCTCGAGCAGTACATCCGGCACATCGAGAAATATTTTTGAAATCGCGCTCCAGGCGTCTTCATATGATTTTGAGACCCCTTCTTCCGCTTTTTGTCTCGCCTCTTCCGCGGACTCTAGTGCGTGTTCTACCTGCAATACCGAGACCTCCGAAGGCGGAGCAAAAAGCTCCTGCCAGGCAATGCGCGCGGCCTCAAGTTCTATCTCGGCCTCCAGAATCGTATCCTCCGCTTCCGTGGAGTCGAGACGCGCGATAAGAGTCCCTTGCTTCATATATTCTCCGGCTCTTGCGCCGATGAAAAGCACTTTCCCGGAAACGCTCGGCCTGAGCCCGACTTCCTGAAGGGCGGAAACCTGGCCGATGCCCGTGATGGAAGAAATAAAATTTCCGCGTCGTACTTCCGCGAACACATACCGCACTCCCCCGTCTCCGCCGTGTTTCACATACGCGAGCGAAGTGCCGACAACAAGTCCGATAAGAGAAAGAAAAACAAAACTATGAATATGTCGCATGGATATAGTATATCAAAAACATCCCGCCCTTCATAGTTCCAAAAGGCGGGGTGCTGGGGATAGGCGAAAAAACTATATATTTAGAATCCGCAAAATCCGCGATGGGATATCTTCTTTAAATATAATACAAAAATAAAGGCAACATATTTCAAACAAAAAAAGCCCCAAAACATCAGGTGGACAATTCTATGGAATTGTCCACTAAGCCTTACTTCCCCGTTTTTTTCGCAAAGCCCTGGAGCGCCTTCAGTGTCTCAACCGGAACCATCCACCTTGCGATATCCCTGAAATAGGGGGTAACTATTTCTCCTACTCCACCCAAAATATCTAATCATCCGAACAATTCTATAGAATTGTTCGGATGGCGCAAAAAACAACGAGACCTAGAAAATCCCAAAATTTTGTGGTAAAACTACCTTATTGCCGGGTCGTCTAGCGGTAGGACGCCACCCTTTGGAGGTGGTTACCGGGGTTCGAATCCCTGCCCGGCAGC
>JBBTZM010000036.1:0-5369 GCA_038061335.1 Patescibacteria group bacterium
TATTCTTTTCTCATGTGCGGAATCGCGGGCATCTACGATACACACGGAAAGAACCCTGTGCGAGAGGGGGATTTGACGCGTATGCGGGACTCGATTTCCTACCGGGGGCCGGACAGCGCGGGCCATTATATTTCCCCGGACTGCCGGGTGGGTCTCGGGCATCGGCGGCTCGCGATTATTGACCTTACACCGGGTGGGCACCAGCCGATGCGGTACGAAGATACAAAAAACAAGATACAAGATACAAACAACGGAAAAATTTGGATTACGTTCAATGGAGAAATATATAACTTTAGGGAATTGCGAAATGAACTTCAGAAAAAAGGATATACCTTCAAGTCCAAGTCCGATACCGAGGTCATCCTTGCCGCATACGCGGAATGGGGCGCGGAGTGCGTGAAACGTTTTAACGGCATGTTTGCCTTCGCGATTTGGGATGAGAAAAGCCGCACGCTTTTTGCCGCGCGGGACCATGTTGGCATCAAACCCTTTTATTATTCTTTTGAAAACGGGGTCTTTCTTTTCGGTTCCGAAATTAAAGCGATTTTAGAATACCCTTTGTTCAAAAAAGAGGTCTGCGAGGAAAGCATTCCCCTGTATTTAACTTTTGGATGCGTGCCCGCGCCGCACACGCTTTTTCGCGGCGTCAAAAAACTTCCCGCGGCGCACTCCCTTACGATTGACGCGAGCGGAAAAATGGAAATACGAGAATATTGGAACCCTTTGAAAATTTCCAATTTCCAATTTCCAATTTCCAAACACATGGAAGAATATTTTGTATCTGAAACACGGCGCCTTTTGGAAGATTCAATACGGATGCAGATGGTCTCGGACGTGCCGTTTGGATGCTTTCTTTCCGGCGGCATTGATTCCTCAACAAACGCGGCCCTCATGAGCCGCGCCCTTGGAACTCCGGTTGAAACATTTTCCATTGGGGTAAAGGATTTTGAATCGAGGTATAACGAATTTGAATATTCAAAAAAGACGGCGGAACTTTTGGGCGCGCGACGACACGAAACAACTGCGGGACGAGAGGATTTACTCGCGTTTCTCCCGCAATTCGCGGAACACGCGGACGACCCGCAAGCGGACTTTATTTCATTTCTTGTGTATTACCTTTCCAAACTCACCCGCGACTCGGGAGTTATAGTGGCCCAAGTTGGCGAGGGCGCGGACGAACTCTTTGCCGGATACCCTCAATACCCCGCGTTTCTTTCCGCGTACCATACCTACCGCCGTTACTCCCCTCTCTCCCGCCTTGCGGCTCCCTTCTTTTCCTCTAACCCGTATGTCGAGCGTCTTATGAAAGGTCAAGAACCCTACTGGGGCCTTGCAATTGCTTTTTCTCCACGTCATTCTGAACACCCCGCCCGTCATTCTGAACTTGATTCAGAATCCAAAAATCCTTACGCAATTATCCAAACTTTATACAACGAAGTGGATAGCATACTTCCGGAGGCGGACATGCTGACCCGTATGACCTATCTTGACCTAAAAATTCGCCTCCCCGAATTTCTGCTCGCGCGCGTGGACAAAATGGCCATGGCGCACTCCATCGAAACCCGAGTCCCCTTTTTGGACCATCGGTTAGTCGAGCTCGCGTTTCAGATTCCGGAATCGCTCAAATTAAAAAACAAAACCACAAAATATATTTTGAAAAAAGCCGTGCGGGGCATAATTCCGGACGAAATCATTGCTCGAAAAAAACAGGGCTTTGGCGCTCCGGTCAAGGAATGGCTGGGGAACCCCGCGCTCGCTAAAGAGTTTACGGACATCATTTTCAAGTCCAAAATGCGGGAGCGCAATTTTTTCGACTATGACAAGGCCCGAAAGCTCATTACGGAGCACCAATCCGGAAAACGAGACAACACATTCCGCCTATGGACGCTCATCACCCTCTCCCTCTGGTACGACAGATGGATCGCATAGTCCGATGTCCCTTACGTAGGGTGACGGGCTTTGCATTTTTATTTCGGTTTTGCTATAACCAGATTCAGTTCCGCGTGTCGGTTTTCTCGGAAGGTTAGAAAGGGAGGTTTTTGGATGAGTCGCTTTAGGTCGTCCCTGCGCCACTGGATTAGGAAACTCCGAAACTCGCTTCTTCTCCTTTCGTTGCGGGTTCCGCGTTTTCCCGCTTCCAAAAAATAGGCGGATTCCCCTCCACAGATATGGCTCCCGCTTCACAGGGAGCCATGCTATTTTTATATCTACCTTTCCCCATTACATCCCTTATTCGTGCGAATAAGGGATGTAATGTTTTGAAATCTCGAACTCCGGGTTGCTTATGCTCACAAAAAACGTTTCGACGCGCGCACCGCAGTACTCTCTCATAAGGCCCGCGAGCTCATCCGTCGCTTTTTGAAGTTCCGCCTCGCTTGTGGGCGAAAGGGTGTCTATGACGATAATCGCGTTCTCAGTGTCTTTTGTTATTTTCGTCCTGTCCCCTTCCCGCCAGTTCCAGCGACGGCAGACCACACCGCGTTCGTCTTTATAGACCACTTCCCCGGGCTCGGGCGGGTCATTCTCATCCCCGCCCAACCTTACAAACTCCTCCTCTCCATCCGCGAAATCCAAGACAAGCCCGCCTTCCAGCGTATCCATATCTTCTCCGCCAACGGGAAGTACGTATTTTATGGAAACGTAGTTATAAATATCCACGAGTGGGTGGATGCCCAAAAAGTCTCTATTTTTCAAAACCTGCCGCGCGAGCGCTTCGTTTGAAGGATTGTACCGTCCCGGGTCCGCGCCGAATGCCTTGTACGCCTCACGCCACGACTTGATATTCGGGTGATGCGAGGGCGCTTCGAGTTCCGCAAATTCTTGTTTTAATTTTTCCTCCGCTTCCCGAAATTCTGTTTTCAGTTCTTCGGGCAGAGGATTGGTTACAATTCCTTTCGCGATGACGACTCCAGCCCGAAACTCCGGAAACCTCTCGAATATGTCTTTGGTTATTATAAATTTCATGGTTTTACTTTATCATGTCTGTAATTCTTTTATCCAGTCAGCAATGACTTTTGTTACCTCATTTCCTTACATCCCTAATTCGCACGAATAAGGGTGATAAGAAAGGCGGTTCTGTGATGTCGTTGCAGACAATCGGGAAATATGGGTATAATCTTTGTGTTATGCGCATTTTGACTGGTAAAAAGTGGAGAGAGGGATACTTGGACTACCACCGCCATACGAAGGGATATCGGATTCAGGTGCTTGGTTTTAAGAACCTTGAGAAGCTTGAGGGAGTGTACCACACGCGCCCCAAGAGCTTGCGGCTCCTTTGGAATTATCTTCCCGTCGTGGGCATTGAGGGGCTTATCACGAAAACATGGTCCCGCTTGCGGGAGGAGAGGCGGAATGAAAAATATGTTTCCTGCGGCATCGGGAAAATTATTGAGACCGGAGAAATCGTGGGCTTTGTCGCCCCCTGGCATCCGGCATTACCCGAACGCATCGTATTGCCGGAAGAGCTGATTTTTAAGATTGATGCTATTCCAGAGTTACCGAAAGACACAATTTTGTATTATCCTTTGACGAAAAACGTGGATTCCAGCTTGCGCTGGAATGACAAGGGTAAATGGTGGAGCGACGCGCGGGCGTGGAGCATTCAATCCGGTATAAAAATTTCGGATGAACTTCGCACGAAACTCGCGGAGCACGCGAAAAAAGAAATCACGGAGACGGATTGGCAGGCGGCGAGACGCATTGAGGCCGCAAACCCAAGTCCGGTTGCCGAAACGAAAGGCGAAAATACTCCTTCGGGCGGAGTACTCTTCGGCTACGGCAATTACGCGAAAATCAACATCATCCCCTACTCCAAGCCCTTCGTGAATATCCAGGCGGTGCATGAAATTGACCCGACCCAAATTTTTTTGGAACAGGGCATCAAGTGGTGGGATTCGGCGCCCCTGCCGAGGCAAGACGAAAAACATGATGTGTATTTTGTGGCAACCTATAATCACGCCCATGTGCCGATAACGCTCCATGCCCTGCGAGGGGGGGCGTATGTGGTGGTAGAAAAGCCGGTTGCCATGGATTATGAGGAATTGAATGAACTTGAAAAAACGCTTCAGACGGCAGGAAGAAAACTTTTTATCGGCTTCCACAAACGCTACGGGATTTTCAATAAACTCGCGCTTCAGGATTTGGGCGCGCAGTATGGAGAGCCGATTTCCTACCATTCCATTGTGTACGAGCTTATCCAGCCGGAACTTTTTTGGTACAACTGGCCCATTTCGCGAAGCACCTTCTTCGCGAACGGATGCCATCAAATTGACCACTTTCTTCACCTCAACAATTTCTCGAAGCCCACGAATTTTGATATAAAACTTTTGCGAGACGGCGCGGTAGAGGTCTGGATAGAACTGGAAAATGGGGCTTCCTTTACGACCACGTTCAGCGAAAAAGGAACATCAAGAGTGGGGCCGAGAGACCTTGTAGAATTAAAAGTTCACGGCAGAAACGTAAGAATCACAGATGCTATAAAATATCAGTCCGAGGATGATTCAAAAATTATCAGGAAGAAAAGAATTTTCAAAACGAATAGTTATAAAGATATGTACCGGACGATTTGCAAAAAAATCGCCGAGAACGGAGAGGGCGACTCCATAGAATCGGTCATCATCTCAACGAAACTTATGCTCGATTTGGAGGAGCGGCTCCAGAAAATGAAGAGTTGGGGCGACAGATACGAACGCGCCAAGGAGGAGTTTTGGCGTTATTCTTCATCCTGACATCCTTAAGGATGTCAGGATGTTTGCGATTCGTTCCGATGCCTTGCCGTCGCCGTAGGGGTTTTGCGCGCGGGACATTGTTTCGTATATCTCTTTGTTTTCCAAAAGTTCGCGGACGCCCGCGACAATCTTTTCTTTTTTCACGCCCACGAGTTTGCTTACTCCGGCATCAATTCCCTCTTGCCGTTCGGTTTTTTCGCGCATCACCAAAACCGGCTTTCCTAAAGACGGGGCTTCTTCTTGAATCCCGCCGGAGTCAGTCAGTATCAGATACGAGGCCTTCATTGCCTCCACCATTTTTCCGTACGACAAGGGCTCGCAGAGTTCGATATTTGGAATACCCTTCAGCGCGTTTGTAATAGTTCCTCGCACGTTGGGGTTGGGGTGCACGGGGAATATAATTTTTACATCAGGATATTTTGACGCGATTTCTTTCAAGGCCTCACAGATTTCCAGTAGCCCTTCGCCGAAATTCTCGCGGCGGTGTGCGGTTACGAGGATTATTTTTTCTTTATATCGAGGTTCAACCTCGATAATTTTTTGAACCTCGGAATTTGCTATAGCAAGAAGCGCGTCAATGGCGGTGTTGCCGACCACATGGATGGTTTCTTCTTTTATTCCTTCTTTTAGAAGATTTTGTTT
>JBBTZM010000037.1:0-5303 GCA_038061335.1 Patescibacteria group bacterium
GGGATTTTGCATGTGGGAGAGGAAACGGCTTTGCTTTTGGCAAAGCAAATCACAAATCACAAATCACAAATCACAAACCCGAAAGACGTACGGAAAGCGATACAAAATTTTTCCATGGAGGAGTTGCAGGAGATAGAGGATGTGGGGCCCAAGGTTGCGGAGAGTATTTACAATTGGTTTCATGACAAAAAGAACATAGAGCTTTTGGAGAAATTGGAGAACGTCGAAGTGCGTATCGTCGCTGGTCAAATGTCAAAGGTCAAAGGTCAGATGTTGTCTGGAAAGACGTTCGTCTTTACCGGAGGGCTTTCGGCGATGAGCAGAGACGAAGCAAAGGATAAAGTGCGCGCCTTGGGCGGGGATGTGAGTTCCAGCGTTTCGAAGAATACGGATTACGTTGTGGCAGGGGAGGAGGCGGGCTCGAAATTGGCCGAAGCCGAGAAATTGGGGGTTCGAATTTTGAGTGAAGCAGAATTTTTGAAGATGCTTCGGTAAGGCGCGCAAATTTTTTTTGTCATTTTACCAGCGGCCGCATCTAAATTGACGTTTTTTGTTTTGGGGTGGAAATTGGTTTTTTGGGAGGGTATAATCGCAATATGGATTTAGAGAAAAAGGATATAGAGCATTTGGCCGAGCTCGCGAGAATAGACATTTCCGAATCCGAGGAGGAGAAAATTCTTCATGATTTGAAGGGGATTTTAGGGTATGTGGAGAAATTGCGAGAGGTGAATACCGAGGGCGTCACGCCCATGGCAGGGGGGACGATTCATGTGAACGACTATCGGGCGGATGATGTTGAAGTATCCGTTTCGACTCCTGCGGAGGAGTTGCGCGCCGCATTTCCGGAGAGGCAAGAGGATTATTTGAGGGTGCCTTATGTCTTTGAATAAGAGCTACGAATGTACGAATCGCATACGAATATACGAATTTATACGTTGGTAAATCCGTAGTTCATCGGTTATGAATATAAAAGATTTCACAATCAAGAGTTTTCACGAAGGATTAGTGAAGAAGGAATTTTCTGCCGTAGAGCTCGTGCGGGAGTTTTTTCGAGTGATTGAAAAAGAAGACGCGAAGTACGGCGCGTATCTTCGGCTCACAAAAGACGCGGCATTAGCCGCGGCGGAACACGTGGACCACAGGATTGCGGAGGGAGAAAATATCGGGGCTCTTGCCGGAGTGCCGTTTGCCGTGAAGGACGTTATTGTAATGAAAGGAGAAATTGTCTCCGGCGGCTCGCAGATTCTTTCAAAATACCGGGCGAGTTATGATGCCACGGTTATCGCGCGACTAAAGGAAGCAGGCGCCGTGCCTTTGGGGTACACGAATTGTGATGAGTTTGCCATGGGTTCTTCTACGGAAAATTCTTCATATCAACTTACAAAAAATCCCCATGACGTGAGCCGAGTTCCCGGCGGTTCCTCGGGCGGTTCCGCGGCAGCTGTGTCGGCAGGGCTCGCCGCGTTTGCCTTGGGTTCGGATACGGGCGGTTCCATACGCCAGCCCGCCGGATTTTGCGGGGTTGTTGGCTTGAAGCCCACGTATGGCGGGGTATCCCGCTTCGGGCTTATGGCAATGGCCTCAAGCTTGGACCAGATTGGACCTTGTACGAAAACCGTGGAGGATGCGGGAATCATATTTCAGGCAATGGCAGGGAAGGATGCGTTTGATGCGACATCAGTGGAGCGGGACTGGAGCGAAGTTTTGGAGATGAACGAGGCGCGCTTGAAAGGGCTTACGCTTGGAGTTCCGAAAGAGTACTTTGGTGAGGGAATTGAGGGGGCGGTTCGGCTAGAACTCAATTACGCGCGGGAGAAACTGGAGAAACTGGGAGTGAAATTCAAGGAGGTCTCACTTCCGCATACGGAGCTTGGAGTGGCGTGTTATTACATCATTATGCCCGCGGAGGTTTCCGCGAATTTGGCGAGGTACGATGGGATACGATATTCAAGACCGAAGATTCAAGACTCAGGAACTAAAAGTTTGCGAGATATTTATTTTAAGCAACGCGGGGAAGGGTTTGGGAAGGAGGTTAGGAGAAGGATTTTGCTCGGGACGTTCGTGCTCTCACACGGCTACTACGACGCGTACTACGCACAAGCGCAAAAGGTGCGGCGGCTTATCGCGCGGGATTTTGAAAAGGTATTTCATTCGCCAGCTGGCGGAGGAGTGGACGCGCTTTTTACTCCGGTTTCTCCCACACTCCCTTTCAAGATAGGGGAGAAAGCAAATGACCCTTTACAGATGTATCTCGCGGATGCGTTTACCATTCCAACTTCGCTCGCGGGTTTGCCTGGGATTTCTATTCCGGTTCGGAAATATTCCGTTGGTTCCGGCGAATTGCCGGTCGGATTTCAACTTATTGCCCCGCGCTTTCGCGAGCAGGACCTTTTGGGCCTCGGACGATTGTACGAGAATCTAGAATCTAGAATCTAGAAGTTAGAAAATAGAGAGTAGAAAGTAGAATCGGAGTTCCTCGTCGTCCCGCCTTGGCGGGACTTACTCGGAATGCTCAATTTTGTAACGAAAAATCGAGACAAAGTGTTGTCTCGATTTTTCGACAAAATTGGCAGTTGCGCCCCCGGGAATCGAACCCGGCGCATGGAGGTTATGCATCCCACTACAATTTTCATGGCCCCCGCTAAGGCGGGGTTTGTGGTCTGGACTATACCTTCACCCTGAACGAATCGAGGGTGCTCGCCGTCTAGTCTCTACACCTTCCCCGCCTTTCTTTTTGAAAATGTCGGCGGGGCTTGGCTCGGTATTGCCATTCCTGAAGTAAATTCAGGCGAAGGTTTCACCGAATTTGACGAGCGTTCCACGAAATATCTCTATATCGTGAGCCCCTTTGAGCCTCCCATGCCCACCAGGGCATCTCGGCGCATATACATAGTATGTTGAATCAAGGTTTCTTGCAAGAAATAGTTGTTTTTCGTAGAATCATAGTGTATCTTGCCGACGTAGCTCAGTTGGTCAGAGCGAGGGACTCATAAGCCCTAGGTCGGAGGTTCGATCCCTCCCGTCGGCACACGCGGGCGTAGCTCAGCTGGTTAGAGCGCTGCCCTGTCACGGCAGAGGTCGCCGGTTCGAACCCGGTCGCCCGCGCACGAATTTCGTCTAAATTTTCAATCCCGAGCTTGTCGAGGGAGTAGAAAATTTAGCTACGAAATTCAGTGCCCCGATTCGCCAGTGGGCGGAGAGGGGCAACAATAAACGAGTATGAATATCGAGATTACCTCGCAAGGGGGGGAGCGGTTGCGGAAGGATCTTCAGGAAAGACAGGACCTTGAGGCCATGCGCATGAGGCGGTATTTGGGTATGCCGGACCTTTCGCGGCAGGAGGGGAGTCCTATCCGGGAACTTGTGCAAAGGATTCTGAAAATTTCGGGAATGGCGGAACTTGATGTTATTACCGTGCCGGAAATCGTGCCCGCGGACATTAGTTTTGATTTGTTCAATTTTCCGCTGGACCATCCCGCGCGCTCCAAATCCGACACGTATTACGTGGATGAGAAACATATTTTGCGGACTCACACCACGGTCATGTGGTATTACTATGTGAATGAGCCGTCTGTTCGGGAGCGTTTAGAGAAAGGAGAGGCGGTTGGTTCGCTTTCTTTCGGCAAGGTGTATCGCAAAGACGAAATTGACAGGCGGCACATGAACGTGTTTCACCAGATTGACGGGTGGGGACTTCGCCCTAAGCGCGAGAAACTCTATACCACGGATGTTCTGAAAGAAATTTTGTCGGATATCGCGAAGGCGATTTTCGGTCCCTCCGTGGAGTATCGCTTTAACATTGACTCCTTTCCGTACACGGACCCGAGTTGTGAGATGGAAATAAAGAAGGCGGACGGGACCTGGGTGGAGGTCTTAGGGTCCGGGCTTGTGCATCCGAATGTGTTGAAATCGCTTGGCATTGACCCAGAGGTCTATAACGGGTGGGCGTTTGGCTTTGGTTTGGAGCGGCTGGCGATTTTAAGCATGACACTGCCGGACATACGGCTCCTTTGGTCGGATGACCCGCGCGTTACACGGCAGTTGAAATTAGGGCAAGAGTTCAAGGAGGTGAGTAAGTATCCGTCGGTTACGCGGGACATTTCATTTGTAGTGGGCAAGGATTTTGTGCCGAACAATTACTTTGATTTGATTCGGGAATTGGGCGGGGAACTGGTGGAGGAGGTGGAACTTTTGGACAAATACGAGGATGAGAAAAAATTCGGGAAGGAGCGCGTGAGCTATACCTATCGGATTGTGTACCGAAGCAACGAGCGGACGCTTGTTTCAAGCGAGGTGGACGCAATCCAGAGTGAGATGTACAAAAAGACAGCGGAGCAGTTTCGCGCGGAGATACGCTGATATACGAATTACGAATCTTTTACGAATATACGAATGTGGAAAGGGTAGATTACTTCAAAATCATCAATAAGTATGTTTCGCCGGAGTCGCGGCTTTACGCAACGTATGTGCCGCACGTGGTTCTTGTTACGGCGAAGGCGCTTCGCGTCGGGCGGCGGCTTGGTCTTTCCGAAGAACAACTGCGTTTTATTGAGGAGGCGGGGATGTTACATGACATTGGCGTTACTACTGTGAACGCTCCACAACTTGGAGCCACGGGGGCTCTGCCATATATCCGACATATTACCGAGGGAGGAAGGATTTTGCGGGAGGAGGGTTTGCCCCGCCACGCGCGGGTTGCCGAGAACCACACCGGAGTCGGGCTTTTCGCGGACGACGTTCTTTCCCACAAACTTGATTTGCCGGCGCAGGATTATGTCGTGGAGACGCTTGAGGAAAAGATTATAAGCTGGGCCGACATATTTTTTAAGAAGCGGGAGGAAATGCTCTGGCGCGAGCGGACCATAGAGGAGGCGAGGGAGGAGATTGCCCAGTATGGGGAGCGGTACGCGAAGATATTTGAGGAGTGGAGAGAGGAGTTCCAAGAATAGTTGTAAGTTTGTAAGTTGAAAGTTAAAGGAGAATATTTGGGATATCCGATATCCTTTATATTAGTGATATAATGAAGGCATGAGAAGTCATTTACGGGATGCCGCGGGGCTTGTACGGAATTTTGAAGACGCGTACGGGCATATCGTCCACGCGTTGCGGAAGTTTCGGAATGAGTACAACTACCCGCGTATCGGGTATGTTTCAGGGATACTGACTTCGGAAGGACCACACCGGGTATTGCAAAACAGGGAGGAACTAATACGCCTTGCGGGAGTGCTTCAGGAAATGCACCACTTTCCGATTTTTACGTTGCAGGACATATTTACGCCAGAGACATTGCGGCTGCTGAAAGA
>JBBTZM010000038.1:0-5237 GCA_038061335.1 Patescibacteria group bacterium
TCTTGCAGGAGATGCACCACTTTCCCATCTTTACCTTGCAGGATGCCTTTACTCCGGAGACGTTGCGATTTTTGAAGGAGGCGGGGCATACCTCACTGCACTACACGGACCTTGCGACTCAGGTATTGCAATCGGGCCACATTACAGACACATTTTTTGCTCCGCGATGGAAAATTTCACCGACTGTGTGTCTCGAACATGACGCGGCAGAGCGCTTTGGTTTGAAGATTCACTATATCGAATACGAGTGATACGTGTGCAAACCGCTTCGTATGTGTACTCGCAATGGGCTTGACAACCATTTTCCTATTTGCTATGCTTTAAAGCGTTAAAGTATAGGTAGGTTTGTTTTTGTTTGCGAGTGTTGTATATATAGGCATTACATATATGGAGTTGGAAAAAGAATTACAATCAAAGGAGGTAAAGGAGCTTTCGCGGGCTGTTTTGAAGCTCAAAAACGAGGAGGAAACACTTGCCTTTTTCCGCGATCTTTTGAGTTTGGAGGAGTTTGAGGACATCAGCCGCCGATGGGCGGCCGCGCGGATGCTTGCGAAGGAAATGACCTACGAAGACATTGAGCGGAAGACCGGCATGAGTTCGGCGACTATTTCGCGCGTCAATTATTGGATGCATCACGGCATGGGCGGATACAAGCTCATGCTAAAGCGGTGTTCGTAGAATTCATTTCAATCGAAAACCTTTTATGTATGGGCTGGTGTTCTCGGCCCAGAAGCGCCCCGACTTTTCGGGGATTTGTTCTTTGACAATACAGTGCGTGTTCCGGGCGCACAAGAGAGGCGTGTCATGAAAGGTATTCCAACTGATGAGGGGCTCTTTTCCTCTTTCAAGTGGAATTCTCATGGGCTTATTCCTGTTGTCATTCAGGATGCGGAGAATGGGGATGTGCTCATGTTTGCGTGGATGAATGAGATGGCGCTTCGTCAGACATTGCAGACCGGCCTCGTAACGTTTTGGAGTCGTTCGCGCAAAGAGTTGTGGGTAAAGGGAGAGACCTCCGGTCACTTCCAGACCCTGAAGTCCATCGCTATTGACTGCGATGAAGACTGCCTCTTGATTCGTGTGATTCAAGAGGGCGTGGCGTGTCATGAGATGTACCGTAGCTGTTTCTTTCGGTCAATCTCCGCGGACGGGACTATTCGATTGAATCAGGAACGTCCCGGTCTTTCCGGAGTTGTTGCAAGGAGTTGATATGAACACCATGGACGTCCAAGTCGGCATCCCGAAGGGAAGCCTCCAAGACGCGACGGTTCGGCTGTTTGCGAAGGCGGGCCATCAAATCTTCATCTCCTCCCGCTCCTATGACATCACTTTTGACGACAACGAGTTGAAAGGGATGCTCCTCCGTCCGCAGGAAATGGCCCTCTACATCGAGAAGGGCGTCCTGGATGTGGGGCTGGCAGGGAAGGACTGGGTCGCTGAGTGCGGAGCGGATGTTCGCACGGTGACGGAGCTCGTCTACAGCCGGGCGACGAATCGCCCGGCGCGGTGGGTGCTCGCAGTCCCAGAGGAGTCGAACATTCGGAGCGTCCGCGACCTGCAGGGGAAGGTCATCTACACGGAGCTTGTTCGCATGACGGAACAGTGGTTGGCAAAGCGCGGCGTTCAAGCGGAAGTGCGTTTCTCGCACGGCACGACCGAGGCGAAAATTCCGTATCTCTGCGACGCAATTGTCGAACTGACGGAGACGGGGGACTCTCTCCGGGCAAGTAAACTTCGCATCGTGGACGAGATGATGGAAACCTCGACGGTCGTGGTTGTGAACCACGCGAGTTGGAAAGACGCCTGGAAGCGGAAGAAAATCGAGAATATCGTCATGCTCCTGCAAGGGGTGTTAGCCGCCGAGTCGAAAGTCGGGTTGAAACTGAACGTGCTGAAATCGCGTTTGAACGAAGTGCTTTCCGTTCTTCCGGCGATGAAACAGCCGACGATCTCTCCGCTGACCGACACGGATTGGGTTGCCCTGGAGACGATGGTGGATATCGAGCGTGTCCGCGACCTCGTTCCCGTCCTCATTCGCGCCGGAGCGCAGGATTTGATCGAGTATGCCCTCAACAAGGTTCTCCTCTAGGAGGAGACGTTTTCGGGAGTGGAGTAAATCCACTCCCGTTTCTTTTATTGCTTTAACGCGATAAAGTATGAAGTGTTACTCCCAATGGATGCGGGATTGGAATGTTTTGAGGTGCTCGACAAGGAGGGGATGGTTTTCTAACTCCGGGTCTTTTTCAAGAAGTTCTTTTGCCATATATCGGGCATCTTTTACGAGGTCGGGGTTTTTGAGGGCTTTCATGGCGAGGTCCGGCATTCCGGTCTGGACTTCCCCCAAAAATTCGCCGGGGCCGCGGGTTTTTAGGTCATACTCGGCAAGCTCCATTCCATTTTTTGCTTTTTCGATTACTTGCAGCCGCATGGCCGTTGATTTTGAGGAGGATTCGGTAAGGAGGAGGCAGTAGGATTTGTGCGCTCCGCGGCCTACGCGGCCACGGAACTGGTAGAGTTGGGCCAGGCCAAACCTATCCGCGCTTTCAATGAGCATAATGGTCGCGTTTGGCACGTCCACACCTACCTCTATAACGGAGGTGGAGACGAGGACATCGGATTTTCCGTCCTTAAAGTTTCTCATTACTTCTTCTTTTTCTTTTGGCTTCATTTTGCCGTGGAGCATGGCCACTTTCAGGTCGGGGAATACTTTTTTCGAGAGTTTTTCGTGCTCTTCGATGACGGACTTAACTTCTAATGTTTGGAAGTCCGACTTCCAAACGTAAGGATGTCCCTCGTTTTGCTCGGGACGCGTATCTTCGCTTTGCTTGATACGCGGACACACAACAAACGCCTGCCTACCTTCTTTAATGTGCGCGCGGATGAAGGAATAGGCATCTCCTCTTTTGTTCGGCGGCATGACTTTGGTTGTGATGGGCTGGCGGTCTTTGGGAAGCTCATGTATGAGGGAGAGGTCTAAGTCGCCCCACAAGGTAAGGGAAAGGGTGCGGGGAATGGGGGTTGCGGACATTGAGAGGAAATGGGGAATAGTTGATAAGTTTGTAAGTTTGTACATTTGTAAGTTTTCCGAATATTTTTTTATAAGTTCGGCGCGCTGACGAACGCCGAATCTGTGCTGTTCATCCACCACGACAAGGGCGAGGTTTCGGAAGGAGACGTCTTTTTGAATCAGGGCGTGGGTGCCGAATATTATTTTTATTTCTCCTTTTTCAATTTGTTTTTTGAGTTCCGGTTTTTTTGTGATGTATTCGAGGCGCTCTCCGTAATATATTTTTGCTTCGCTCGCGGTGAGGAGCGCCAGGCCCTCCTCGGTCTCCGGAAAAAATTTTTTCATGGTTTCAAAGTGCTGGCGGGCAAGGATTTCCGTCGGGGCCATAAAAGCCACCTGATATCCTTCTTCTGCCGCGAGCAGGGCGGCTAACGCAACAACAATGGTTTTGCCGGAGCCCACATCGCCTTGCAAGAGGCGGTTCATGGGGTGGGGACGCCCAAGGTCCTGCACGATTTCCCAAAGCGCGGCTTTTTGGGAGGTTGTGAGTTCAAACGGCAGGGTTTGGAGGAGCGACTTTATTTTTTCTATATCAATGGGGATTTCCGACGCCTTTTCCTCCTTTAGTTTTTGTTTTTCTTTGAGGTTGAATACCTGGAGATAAAAAAGGTCTTCAAATGAAAAGCGTTTTTGGGCTTGGTTCGCGTCTTCTATTGTGTCGGGCTGGTGGATTTGGCAGAGGGCCTCCTGGATATTTTGGAATTCGAGTTTTCGTAGGATAGCGTTTGGAAGCGGTTCCTCGATTTTTGGCATTTGGCGGAGCGCCAGGTCCATAAAGTGGCGGATGCCTTTTGAGGTCATACCCTGGGTTTCGGGGTATTTTGCCACGAGTTTTCCGGTGTGCGTGGTTTCATGTTTCCAATCATGGAGGATTTCAAAGGTCGGATTTTTGAGCTGGAGTTTTTCGCCGGATTGGGAGATTTTTCCGGAGATGCTGACCGGCGTTTCCGGCTTTAGTTGGTTCGCGACGTATGACTGGTTGAACCAGATGATTTCGATTTCGCCTGTGCCGTCCCGAACCTTTGCTTCGGTAATTTGCATGCGCCGGCGCTTCCAGGCCTGGCGGGTTTTTATGGTTTTTACCTTGCCCTGGATTGTGGCGGTCTGGCTTGGAACGAGATTCGCGATTTCGCAGATTTCCGAGAAGTCGTCGTAGCGGGTGGGGAAGTGGTAGAGGAGAGCACGAATGGTTTTTACTCCCATTTTTTTGAAACGGGAAACAAAGTATTTACTGATGCGCGGGAGGTTTTCGATTGGCAGTTCAAGGGGGAGCATGATTCTATTGTACATTATGCACAGGCCTCTTGACTCGCGTCTTTTTTGGGAGTATTTTTTTTCCAGCGTTCATTCGTCATTCATTCATTTTATTCTTTTTCGGAAGGGGATCCGATGGTCCAAATGAAAGCGCTTTTCGTCGGATGTTCCGACGGAAGGTTTTTTGGAACTCATTTCGAGTTTTTGCGGTCTCTCGGTCTCGTGGGAGACTGTGATATTCTCAAATTTCCTGGCGGCTCGAAGGGCCTGGAAAAAAAGAGAATTCAGAAGGGCGCGATTCTTTTGCAATGTCTTCATGGATTTGAGAGGATTATCCTCTCGGTTCACGAGGATTGCGGCGCAGGGGCGGACGTTGTCCATCTCCATGCCGCGGCAAAATTTTTGCGCCGCAAACTTCCGTGCTGTTCCGTCGAGCTTGTGTTTTTTAAGCTTAACGGCACTTGGGAGATCATCTCTCCATAAACGTTTTTCCTCTGCCGCTCCACCGAGTTTACCTCGGTGGCAGGGCAGAGGCGCCCGAACCATTCTTGAATGGTCGGTTTATTTTTTGAGTATCCACTTCAGGAGCCCCATTCTCATGGGGAGGCCATTGTCGGATTCGGTAAAGTAGATTGCGCGGAGGTCATGGTCCACTTCTTCTTGAATCCGCGTGTGGTACCAGACGTCAAAAGGACGCGCGAGGGCGTCTTCCATTTTTTGAATGGGAAACGGGAGTTTCCCCGTAGAGGAAAGCAACGAGCAATGTGAGGTATTTTTATTTTGGCGCCCGTTCCTTTTCAAGATATTATACCTTTTCTTTCAGAAATTGCTCTACTTTTTCTATGTCTTCGGGTTTGCCGAAGTCCTGCCAGTAATCCTCCAGTTTTAATACTTTGACGCGGCGACGCGTCGCAAG
>JBBTZM010000039.1:0-3731 GCA_038061335.1 Patescibacteria group bacterium
CGCGGTAGGGCTCATAGACAATTTTCTTCGTCCGTATCTTATCGGACGGGACGCGAAACTCCACCCGTTTCTCGTCCTTCTTTCTGTTTTAGGCGGTATTCACGTCTTCGGTCCGGTCGGGTTCCTCGTTGGTCCGCTGTTTTTGAGCTTCCTTTTGGCGCTTCTCGAAATCTATCCCACAATCGTTTTGAAAAACAACAAATAGGAGCAAGGCTCTTATTGTATTTCCTCTTTCTTCGCGCGGATGAATTCGTTCATACTTTCCAGAAACTCCACGATAAGCTGAAAGGGGAACTCAACTACCACGTTTACGAATATAAGAAAGATGTTGAACCTGCGGAATCCGGAGATGATATACCGTCCGATGGTTACGAGGGGCAGGGTGAGGAGGTCGAGAAGAAAGCTAAAAAAGCGGGGCGGTTCTTTTTCCAGGCTGATTTCTTTTGAGCGATTGTAGATTTTGACCCCCACGGCCGTCACAAGAGAGGTAAAGAGGATGAAGACCACGATATTCGCGATGCTGAATCCGAAGGCGAGAAGAAGTTTTGAGATAAGCTGGATGGTGATAATAAAGACCACGAAGTAGAAGAAGTAGAGAAGAAAAGAAAGAAACCAGCCCTTTCGCCGCGGAATGACGACGGAATACGGGTGGGCATGTTCGGGGAAGATGACGGCACGCGCCTCCTCCTGAATAAGATACAGGTTTTTGCGGGAAGGGAGCCGGATGGATGCGAGAATAAGGAGCATAAGTATGGGCGGAAAGGCGACGTTTGCCGCGGTGTGGATAAGGGAGAAGTGGTGAAGAAGGTAAAGGTCTATGGGAACTTCAATCGCGAGGGCAACGAGAATTTTTGAGAGGAAAAACGATAGTACGGAAAGGAAGGCCATGCGAAAAAGTTTGCCTCGTTCCTTGCGGTAGCGCTCGACGTAGGCGTCTTCAATGTTTCGCTCTCCGTTTTCGAATCCTTTACTCGAAAAGACGACGCTCCCGACCATCTGGAATACGATATTCAGGTGATTGCAGAGGTGTAAGAAGGCGGGAAGAAAGGGATGTTTGAGATACGAAAGGATGCGTTCATGCGTTCGCTCGAGTTCGCCCGTAACGTGCGGGGTATCACGGGAATCCGTGTGTTCCCACGAGGGATAGAGCGCCTGGAGCAGTCGGTAGGAAAGCTGGTGCTCATCAACCCGAAAGAGCGATTTTTGAACCGCGATGAAAAGAAGGGCGTCCGCGTCGCCTTCGTCGAGCGTTCCGCCTTGCCTGCCGGCAGGCAAGGCAGGCAGGCCTTTTATCTCGAGGCGACCTCGGATAGTTTTTACCATCATTTCGGCAAGCATTCTGTCTTTTGCCGGAGTCGCGAGATATTCCTCGATGGCGCAGACCGTGACTCCAAAAAGCCAATCCGAAAATTCCGGATGAGGACCTTCGGGAGAGGACTTGGAGTGTTCAAGGAAAAAAAGGAGATTGTCGATAATGTGTTGAACTTCGGCAATTTTTCGCTCGGGAATCATGTTGTTCCCCAGATAGCCGGAGCGGATAACCTCTTTGATAAGGGGTTCGGCGATTTCTTCGCCGCTTATGTCTTTCAAAAAAATACGCCGCCGGAGGGCGCGGCCAATCACGTTTTTACGGAGTAGATGGCTTTCCTGATAGTCAATCAGGTTGCGGAATTTTTCGTAAAAACTGCCGATTTTTAGGGCAACTTCGTCCACCTGAATTTTTGGTTCTTCCGCCGATGGTTTTTTTTCTTCAAGATAGCGGGAATACGAACGGCTGAGTTCGTCAAGCGGCTTGGAGAGAGTTGGCATAGGGGATAGTATACTAAAAATTTGTACGAAACAAAAGAGATGGTACAATGTGAGGGATGAAACGAACTCCTTACTGCGAACTTTGCAGGGCAAAGATGAATTTTGAAGGGCACTGTATGTTTCTTTCGGCCCTCCATTTGGAGATTGAGCGCTTTCCGCGGAAAAAATTTACGGAAGAAGAAATGTATATGAAGTGTGGAGCCCTTATGGGCATGATAGGGGGGAAGGGCGTGCACATCAATCTCTCGTATGCCCTGACTCAGCTGGAAGAAAGAACGGCGCGTGAAAAAAACGTGCGGGTGTAAATCAAAAAATATGGCAAAGAAAAAATATATATTCGTGGTAGGTGGAGTCATGTCCGGCGTGGGAAAAGGAATTACGAGTTCCTCCATTGCGAATATTTTGCAGGCATACGGCCTTCGGGTGACGGCCTTAAAAATTGACCCGTACGTGAACGTGGACGCGGGGACCATGAATCCCACCGAGCACGGCGAGGTCTTTGTGTTGGAAGACGGCACCGAGTGCGACCAGGACATGGGAAATTACGAGCGCTTTCTGGGGCGAAATTTTTCGAGGGAAAATTACATGACAACCGGAAGCGTGTACCTTTCGGTTATCCAGAAAGAACGCAATCTCGAATATGGCGGACATCAGGTGGAAGTGGTACCCCGTATTCCCATGGAAGTAATCGAGCGCATCGACGCGGCAATGAAAAAAGACAAGGCGGAAGTCGCGGTCGTGGAAATCGGCGGAACCGTGGGGGAGTACGAGAACATTCTTTTTTTGGAAGCCGTTCGGATGTTGAAAATTAAAATCCCCAAAGACGTCCTGCTCGTCTTGGTGAGCTTCTTACCGGCCTTGGGCGTCGGCGGCACGGAATTAAAAACCAAGCCAACCCAGCACGCGGTCCGCAGTTTGAACGCCGTGGGAATTCATCCGGATATGATTTTTGGGCGCGCGCCCGCGCCGCTTGACGCGAAACGAAAAGAGAAAATCGAGTTTATGTGTAGTATGCAGAAAGGGGACGTGGTCTCCGCGCCGAATGTGGAAAGTATCTATGAAATCCCCGTGAATTTTGAAAAAGAAAACGTGGGAAAACGGATTTTGAAAAAACTCGGCGTACAAGCAAGAAAGAGCGAATGGGGCGAGTGGGAAGCGTTCGTAAAAAAGATAAAAACCGTCGCTCGGGAGGTACACATAGGAATAGTGGGAAAATATTTCGGCACCGGCGATTTTATTCTTGAAGATTCCTACATTTCCGTCATAGAGGCGGTAAAGCACGCGGCCTACGCGGAGAACGTGAAGCCCATAATCCACTGGGTGGACGCGGAAGAATTTGCGTTGAAAAAAAATAAGCAGTATGACGGCATCATCGTGCCGGGTGGATTCGGTGCCCGAGGTGTGGAGGGAAAGATCGAGGCCATACGGTATGCGCGGGAACATAAAATTCCGTACTTCGGCCTTTGTTATGGCATGCAACTCATGGTTATCGAATACGCGAGGAATGTGGCGGGCCTGAAGGACGCCCATACAACGGAGGTAAACCCGAAGACCCCGCATCCGGTCATAGATATATTGCCGGAACAAAAAGAACTCATGAAGAAAAAAGAGTATGGCGGCACCATGCGCCTCGGCGCCTATCCCGCCGTATTGAAGAAGGGAACCGTTGCATATGGCGCGTATAGAAAGGATGCCGCAATCGAACGTCACCGCCATCGCTACGAGGTGAATCCCGAATATATTGAAAGAATAGAAAAAGCGGGACTCGTTTTTTCCGGAGCGTCTCCGGACAGGCGGCTCATGGAGATTGCGGAACTCCCGAAGGCAAAACACCCATTTTTCCTCGGCACACAATTTCATCCGGAATTTACCTCGCGTCCGCTTTCACCACAACCTTTGTTTCACGCGTTTATAAAAGCGGC
>JBBTZM010000039.1:3831-12093 GCA_038061335.1 Patescibacteria group bacterium
AAGTTTTAGAAATATGTTAAATTTTTTACCCGAGGAAGATACAAAATTTTTTATAATCATAGTACTTCTTACGCTCTGGACCCTTCCCTGGAAAGGAGTCGCGCTCTGGAAGGCATCGCAGAAAAAAGATACGTGGTGGTTTATTATCCTTCTGGTATTAAATACCGCGGCGCTCCTTGAGGCCGCGTATATTTTCCACTTCAGCGAACGAACGAAGAAAAAGAACACATGAAGACAGCCCATCCCGTAATCGCAGGAATACTTCTTCTCGCAATCCACGCGATTCTCGCCTCGCTCTCTTTGTATCAGCAATATCCCGTGCTGGATATTCCCATGCACTTTTTTGGGGGGGTAATTGTGGCATGGTTTTTTGTCGCGTATGTTAAGAGTGAGCAACATAAAATGTCCCGCCTCGCGTGGCTCGTTTGCATTATCGGAGGCACGGCCCTCGTGGGCGTGGTGTGGGAATTCTATGAATGGGCGATGGATACCTTTGTATTTCCCGAAACGCAGTTTATGGGCGGGCTAAACGACACTCTTTTTGACCTCGCGATGGACCTTTTTGGGGCGTGCGTGGTCACGACTATCATGCGGAGAAAGTAGATACAACTGCTTGCGAAAGGCGTCTCGGCGAGCGTACTATATGAAGTAATGAAGCCCTATCTCGTCTTATTGCAGGACATTCTAGAAAACGGTACGGATCGCGGGGACCGCACCGGCACCGGCACACGCGCGGTCTTCGGCAGGCAGATGCGATTTGACATGAAAGACGGCTTTCCCGCCATGACCACGAAACGCCTCGCCTGGCGCGCCGTGGTCGCCGAACTTTTGTGGTTTATAAAAGGAAGCCGCGACGTGCGGGATCTTCAGATGCTCGAGTGCCGCATCTGGGACGGCAACGCGAACGCCGAATATTGGAAACCCCACGCCGAGTTTGAAGGCGACTTGGGGAGGATTTACGGCGTGCAGTGGAGAAAATGGCGCGGAGCGGACGGGAGGGTTGTGGACCAATTAAAGCAGGCAATAGAGTTTATAAAGCACAAACCCGAAACAAGGCGCATTGTCATAACCGCATGGAATCCAGCGGAGATGGATTACGATGCGCAGGAAACGCCCGCAGTCGCGCTCTGCCCCTGCCATATCCTCTTTCAATTTTTTGTCGCGAACGGGAAACTCTCCCTTCAGATGTACCAGAGGAGTTGCGACGTGTTTTTGGGCGTGCCTTTCAACATTGCCTCGTACTCGCTCCTGCTCCACATAATTGCGGCGCTCACGAAACTGGAATCCGGAGAATTCGTACACGTTTTGGGCGACACGCATATTTATAAAAATCATTTTGAGCAGGCGCGTGAGCAGTTAGGGCGCGAGCCATATTCTCTGCCGACTCTGAAATTGAACCCCGCCTTTTCCGGCATGAACTCGGTGGAAGATTTGGACCAGTACGTAGCATCCGTATTTGAACAAGCAAAAAAAATACGGCGGGAAATGCCGGAGGCAGAGGCGAAGAAAAAAATCTATGAACTTCTGGACGAAGTCGCGTCTCTGGAAAATTACCAGTACCACCCCACCATAAAAGCCGACATGGCGGTGTAAAAAAAGAAATATGCAAGAAGGCCTGAAATTTGAAAAAAGAGAATTGGACACGCTATCTCCGCTTGAGCAGAGAGAGTATTTTGATGTTCATCCAGAAGCGATACGCCCGGAAAGCGCGACGGATTTTAATAATTTTACGTTGCGTTGTTTTATTGACTCCAACAGGGGGAGGATAAGCGAATGGAAGGAGACGCTCCGGGAGATGGAAGGGAGGTCATACGATGAAACGGAAAACGGAAGACAAGTGCTGGCGTATTCGGATAAGAGGCTCGATATGACGCACAAAGAATTTTTTGAGGAAGTTGATGAGGCGGCCCAGGTCCTTAAGATAAACGTTAACCGTATACGCGAACTTTATGAAAAAATGCATGAAGAAAGAATGGGGGAAAACAAGGAAGAGGCGCGGCGCTTGATGATAGAAAAAAATATTTTGCAATTGCCCTTGTATCTCGAACTTCGCCGTCGCGGGTTTAGCCACTATGACCTTACGGGATAATATGATAATTCTTGTTGCCGCAGTCGCAAAAAACAACGTGATAGGAAACAAGGGCAAACTCCCGTGGCACATTCCCGAGGACTTAAAACGTTTCAAAGAAATCACAAACGGCAAGGCGGTGCTTATGGGTCGGAAAACATTTGAATCAATCATAGGGTACCTTGGGAAGCCCCTGCCGAATCGGGAAAACATCGTGATCACGCGTAAGGAGGACTACAAAAAAACATTATCCCCCGAGCTCTTCGAGTCTGAACGACTTGTCGAAGGGGTACAAATATATTCATCCGTTGAAGAAGCCCTGCAAAAACATAAAACAGAAGATATATACGTAATAGGCGGAGCGGAAACGTACGCTCAGACCATCGGCCTGGCAGACAAACTCTATATAACGGAAGTGCATCAAGAGATAGAAGGAGACGCCGTGTTCCCGGAAATACAAACCGCCGTATGGCAGGAATCCGCCCGCGAAAACCATGAGAAGTATTCGTTTGTCGAGTATAAAAAGAAATAAAAACGTCAATATAATCATTCCGACGTTCTCAAGAACGTCGGAATGAGGAAAACAGAGGAGAAAAGAGAATGAAGGATTTGCGTAAGATATAATAAATGTATGTCTGGTAAAAGAATGAGATATAGGGATCTTGAGCGAATAGTACGCGGATTTTCAAACCACCGAAGAATCCAGATTTTGGATGCATTGGAGAAATATCCAAAACTTTCCGTGCTTGAAATTTCCAAAGAATTAAAAGTAAATTTTAAAACTATCGCGGAGCACGTTCGCCGCCTTGCGGCGGCGGGCCTTGTTGACAAACAAAACGTAAATAGAGACGTGCGCCACACCCTTACGTCCCTCGGTAAACATACTCTCAAGTTCTTAAAGGAATTGGAATAAAAAAGAGTGGAGAAAAATTATAGCGTAATTTTCATTCCGACGTTCTCAAGAACGTCGGAATGAGGAAAGTGCGAGGAGGAAGGTACAAAATGGATACAAAGTATAAAAATTCGGTACGATATCTGGAGTCGCTTATTCCCGGCAAAGAAAGCAAGGAGCGGGTGTACGAACTGGACAGGATCCGGCGTCTTTTGGATTTGATTGGAAATCCTGAAAGTTCGTTCAAGAGTATCCATATTGGCGGCACCTCCGGCAAGGGCTCGACCGCGTATATGGCGGCCGCGATTTTGAAAGAGGCGGGATACAAAGTTGGACTTCATATTTCTCCGCATCTCGAAAGAATAAACGAACGGATGCAAATCGATGAGAGGCCTATTGGTGACATTGAGTTTGCGAAATTCGTAAATTTGCTGAAGCCATACGTAAAAAAAGTGGAAAAAGAAGGGCTTGGTATGCCAACGTATTTTGAGGTCCTCGTAGCCCTTTCATTTCAATACTTCAAGCGGAAAAAGGTGGATATCGCGGTCGTGGAAGTAGGCCTTGGCGGAGCGCTCGACGCCACAAACGTATTGAACCCAGAAGTCGCGGTCATCACAAATGTTGATTTGGACCACACGGAAATTTTGGGAAACACCGTGGAAAGAATCGTCCGCGACAAGGCGGGGATTATAAAAGAAGGAATTGAAGTCGTAACCGCGGCAAGACAGAAAAGCGTGTTGGAAATTATAAAAAAGCGTTGCAAGGGAAAGCATGCGCAGCTTACGATAATAGGGAGGAACCCCAAGGTTCCGCCTCTCCGTCCACTGGGAGAGCACCAAAAAATAAACGCCGCGTGCGCCGTGGCTGCAATTGCAAAATTGCAAAATTGCAAATTGCAAATTAAAAAAAGCGCAGTACGAAAAGCGCTTGCCAAGGTAGAAATTCCGGGACGTTTAGAAATAGTTAATCTGCAATCTGCCTGCCTGCCGGTCAGGCAGGCAATCTGCAATCATCCAATTATACTGGATGGCGCCCATAATCCCGCGAAAATGAAATCCCTTGTCGCGGCATTGAAAAATCTATTTCCTAAAAAGAAATTTGTATTTCTATTCGCCGCGAAAAAAGGCAAAGACGCGGAAGCCATGCTTCGTCTCCTCGCCCCGCTTGCGGAAAAGTTTTATTTCACCCGCTTTCAAACAACCACGGACTTCGGCAAGAATCAAAGTGTGTCTCCGCAAGAACTTGCGAGAACTATAAAACGGCTGAGGCCGTCCCAACCCCTTGAAATCTGCAAAACCCCCGAGCAAGCTCTCCATATGGCAATAGCAAACTTACAAACTTATAAACTTATAAACTTACAACTCGTGGTGACCGGCTCTCTCTACCTTGTCGGGGAGGTGCGAAGTATAATAAAACCATGACCATAAAAAAACTTGGACATTGCTGTCTTATCATAGAAATAGACGGCGTACGGATTTTAACGGACCCGGGTATGCTTTCTATGACCCAAAACGAAGCACGGGACATTCACCTCATCCTCATAACCCACGAACACGCGGACCATTTGCATATAGAGTCCGTTAAAAAACTTCTGGAAAACAATCCGGGAGCGCCCATTATCACAAATTCGTCGGTAGGGAAGATTCTCGCGGGGGAGGGAATTGCCTTTCAAAAAATAGAGCACGGAGAAAGCATAACCAAAGGGGTTGTAATCGAAGGGTTCGGAAATGAGCACGCGGAAATTTACAAAGAATTCTCACGGGTGCAGAATACGGGATATTTTATCGGCAACACATTCTTCTATCCCGGAGACGCCTTCTTTGTGCCGCCAAAAACTCCGGAAATTCTCGCCTTGCCCGTTGCGGGTCCGTGGATGAAAATAAAAGAAGCGATTGACTACGCGAAAGAGGTGAAGCCGAACGTATGCTTCCCGGTCCACGACGGCATCATACATTTCATTATGCCGTTCCATAAAATACCCGAACTTATGTTAAAGGAAGCCGGCATCGAATTCATCCCCATGCTCATGGGAGATGAAAAGGAATTCTAAAGAACGTCAGAATGTTTCAGACGCATGAAAATAAAAATAATTAAAAATTCAATCAGCCGGAAGGAGCTCGCGCGCATGGCGGATGAGGGATTTGGCGATTTTGTAAAAGTCGTAGTGGATATCGAGCAGGGTGTGATTGCTGTAGGGGGAGAACTGCACGCGGATGAGGAAGTTGTACTTGTTGAAGAAATGGGAACAAAACGGGAAGACGCGTGGGGAATCAACCTCTATCCGGAAAAGCAAGGAGAGGAATTTATCGAGTTCAACTCCATGATAAATTTGAAGCCCCGTCTGGGAAATCGTTCCCGCGGCGTGGAAGATGAAAGAGTCCGAGAAAAGATATGGCAGGTGGTATCAAAGCTTGTTCTTGATTGATATGGCAATACATCACAAAGAACTCGCCTCCGGCCGTTGGCAGACCCTTACACTCTCCGAGCAGATGGGAAATATTGGGAGTGAGGTTTCGCGAGCTTCTTCGAAAGAACATGCGGACAAGAAAGAATTTTGGGTGGCCGTGGAACGGGCATTGGAACTTTTCGACCTTACGCTTTCTGACCCGCGCTGGAGGGGTCGTTGTGGAGAAATCGCGAGAGCGAAAGAGGTATTTTGCGACACCATATATGGCGGAAAATTATACAAGAGTTCGTTTCCGGATTTGATTCGTTACTTTGACGCTTTTGCCATCGCGGCAAGAAGAAATTATTAGTGAGACGTCATGGACCAATTCGCGCGAATTGGTCCATGACAAAAATGACAGGGAAAGAGGAGGGGAGTATAATCACAATCAATCACCATGATGAACCTAACACAAAAAGTATGCGTGGCGTGCGAGGGTGGAGTGCCGCCCCTGCAGGGGCAGGAATTGCACCACTACCTTGAGGAAGTGGAGGATTGGACGCTTGGCAGGACGGACGAAGGAATGCAAATGATAAAAAAGAAGTTTGAGTTCAAAAATTTTAAGGAAGCGCTCGCGTTTGTAAACAAAGTCGGAGAAATCGCGGAAGCCGAGGGTCATCACCCGGATATCCATCTTGTTTCGTATAAAAACGTCGTAATAGAACTCTACACCCACGCAATCGGGGGTCTTTCGGAAAACGACTTTATTATGGCGGCAAAGATAAATGCGCTTCATTTTTAGTTGTCATTCTGAGCGAAGTGAAGAATCTCTGTGTCGTGAAAACGTATTACGTATATATCGTGACGAACAAAAGAAATACGGTATTCTATACCGGAGTAACAAATAATCTGGAGCGTCGTATGTGGGAACACAAAGATAAAAAGACGCCAGGGTTCACGGCAAAATACAACATTAACAAACTGATTTACTATGAAATATTTTCGAATCCGGAAGACGCCATTACGGCGGAAAAGAAAATAAAAGGATGGACAAGAGCAAAAAAACTTCGGTTGGTACAAGAAATGAATCCAACACTGACCGACCTTACGAGAGATTCTTCGCTTTGCTCAGAATGACACGTTACAGAAGAGATTCTTCGCTTTGCTCAGAATGACAACGGATAAAACTCAATGACCATTGTAAACCGTACAAAAAGGGTGATGCTCTCTGAAAACATAAAAGAGGCAAAAGCGTATCAAGAGAAAAAGCGGGGTCTTATTGGCTCTGACGGCAAAATCGGACTCACCATGAAAACCCGGTGGGGGGTGCATACGTTTGGCATGAAGTTTCCGATTGACATACTTGTCTTGGACAAGACAAACAAAGTAGTGAAATATAAAAGAAATCTGAAGCCCGGAAAAATATTTTTCTGGAATCCCCTATATAATAAGGTGGTTGAAGTCCCAACCGCGCTTCTGCCGGAGGGCACCGTGCGGATAGGAGATAAAGTTCAAACAACATCCTGACATCCTTAAGGATGTCAGGATGTTGCGATTGAATAATTATATGTTTTTTGTAACTTCCAATAAAAACAAACTCCGTGAATTTGAAGAAATCCTCGGTACAAAACTTGAGCAAATTGAAATTGACCTTGAGGAAATTCAGGAAATAGAAGTGGAAAGGGTGGTGGAGCACAAAGTTCTTGAGGCTTATGAAAATATAAGGAAGTCCTTCGACAAGGCTCAGGATGTATCTATCATCGTGGAAGATACGGGATTATATATAGAAGCGTGGAACGGGTTTCCGGGCGCGCTTGCCAAGTGGGTGGGCAAAACAATCGGGTTTGAAAAAATCCCCACGATGTTAAAAATAAGGACGTCCGACGTCCTTACCATGTCCGCATACGCGAAAACCATCGTGGGGTACTATGACGGGAATCACCTCGAGCTTTTTGAAGGGAAAATAGATGGGAAGATACCGGAGAAAGCGAGGGGAGAAAGTGGCTTTGGCTGGGACCCGATTTTCATTCCCAAAGGACACGAAAAAACATTCGCGGAAATGTCCGGGGATGAAAAAAACGTGGTTTCCATGCGCCGTCTGGCCGCGGAAAAGTTGAAAAAGTTTCTTGAAAGGTGATACCATGAGTTTATGAATATCGCCTTTCAAAAAGAAGCCCTCCAGAACAAAGGAGTCGCGCAGATACGATTAACCGAAGAAAAGGATTCGGCGGTTTTTGTGTTTTCCAATGGACAAAAGGAAATCCGGGTGGGGATTGGGAAGAAGCAGGAGTTCACGGTGCGGAAACTTCATCTTCTGCCAAGAAATATTATTGTCATTGCCAAAGCGAATAAAGTAAAAAAGTTTGTGATTCGGTTTGAGGACTTCGAAAAATTGACGCGCCTGAACAATGGCGAACTTGCGGAACTCCTCGCGAAGAATTTTGGACTCGCGAATTTTGAATTTGTGGAATACAAAACAAAGCCGGAAGAAGGGTGGCGGTTCGTGGAAGAAGTTATTGTGTCAGGAAATGTTTCTGCCGCGGTGAAAAAAGGAGCTGATACCGGACTTTGTATGGCGGAAGAGATAAACGCCTGTCGTCGCCTTGCCAACACTCCTGGCGGGGAGATGACTCCGAGTGTGCTTGCGAAGGCCGCAATGAACGCGGCGAAGGGCACGGACATACAGGTAACTATTTTGGGAAAGACGGAAATCAAAAAATTAAAAATGGGAGGAATACTCGGAGTAGCCGAGGGCTCGAGAGAGGAGCCGAAGTTTGTCGTGATGGAATATAAAGGAAAAGCAGAAAAGCCGATTGTGCTCGTTGGGAAGGGAGTTACATTCGATACCGGCGGACTCAGTTTGAAGCCCGAGCAGTACATGAACGAAATGCACATGGATATGTCCGGCGGGGCCGC
>JBBTZM010000040.1:0-3559 GCA_038061335.1 Patescibacteria group bacterium
AGGCCGAGCCATTGAATCCGGTCGCGATGACAGTTACTTTTATTTTCTTTTCTTTCAGTTTTTTATCGTGGTAGGCGCCAAAAATAATCTTCGCGCTTGGGTCAACGCTTCCGGAAATCACTTTCGCGACCTCGTTTATTTCCGTCATCTTCAAGTCCTTTGACCCCGCAATGGAAAAAAGCACCCCCTTCGCTCCCTCGATCGAGGTCTCAAGAAGCGGGGAGCTGATGGCCTCCGCGACCGCCTTCGCGGCCCGATCCGCTCCCTGGCCCACTCCTATGCCGATAAGCGTGGTCCCCGCGTCTTTCACGATGGCGCGAATATCCGCGAAATCAACATTTATGATTCCCGGAGCATTGATAAGTTCCGCGATACCCTGAACCGCGTTTTTTAAAATATCGTCCACATAGCCGAACGCTTTCACAAGGGAGGTTTCTTTTTCGATTATGGAAAAAATTCGGTCGTTCGGAATGACTACGAGCGCGTCCACCTTGTCTTTCAGCCGGAGAAGGCCCTCTTGGGCCGCGTTCGCTCTCTGGGTGCCCTCAAAGGAAAACGGCTTTGTGACTATGCCAACGGTCAAAATTCCCTTCTCCCGCGCGATGTCCGCGATTACGGGAGAGGCGCCGGTGCCCGTATTGTGTACCACAAATCCGTCTGCTACGAAGTTATGACTGCCGTCTACCGTAATATCATAGACCTCTTCTTCGCCAATGTCTTTGATAGCGCTTACTCTGTTAAACGCGAAGTGCTTGAAAAACTCTAGCGAGCCATCGATCCCTTGTCTAAAATTGTACAGAAAATTGATTCCTGATTTTGTGTTTGGATGCGGCTTGTATCCTAGAAGTTCGTGCGGTCTGTAGATACGCACCGTCCAAAACGTGTGCAGCGCCTTTTCTTTGGAGTTTGGCGCCTTTATTTCTCGTGTCCTTGTCGTAACATTGCTTGTGCGAAGCCCTATGCCATCACAAAGGGTTTTTAGCCCTCGTATCAGCGTCTCACTCGACATCTCGAATTTTATTTCGGCTTTTGGCAAAAAAGTTTTCCCCTCCTGAATAGAATAGTGGCCATCGGCTTCCGCAAGCCCGATAATAATCTGTTTCTTTTGTTCTTTGGGGAGTGAGAATATCCAGTTTGGAATGTCTTTTTGGGGCGCTGGTTTCTTCAGTCCAATATCTTTGAGTAGCGTGTATATTTTTTTAGAGTTTGCATAGTACCAATTTTTACTTTTTTTCATGGCGAGCCCGAATACTTCTTGCACGAGCTTTATATAGTACTGATTTTGGATTTCATTCACGCCGGGAGAAAAAAATATTTTCCAGCTTTCACGACTCCCTGAAATCCATCCGTCGCCCAGGAGGAAGCCAAATAATCGGCAGAAATTCTCATCTGTGATTTTTCCGTTTGGAAGGGTGTACGGTGTACCGTCTTCTTCGGGCGTTTCTCGCAAAGTAACCACAAGATCTCCTTTTCTCAGGTCTTGTAGTTCAGTCCACTTCAGCGCGAATTTTGAGAATCTGCCGAAGCTTAAGGAATTCTCTGGACAAACTTTCAAAAATGGGTGATCAAATGACGCGTGGATGGTTCTGTTTTTTGTTTTCAGCTCACACACTTTCTTTATTCCGGTTTTCATCGCGGCAAGCACTTTTCTTCTTTGCAGCGTTCCATCCTCCAGGGTATATACCTTTGCTCCGGGCTGTATAGCGTCAATTCTTACTGGGCCTTGCGGATTTGTCAGCACCAGTGAGTCACCGCGAAGACATCCCCCGCCCATACCCGCGGTTACAAAGACCACATCCGCGCCCTCGAGCGCCTCGCCTATTTCCGAACGGTTTTCTTCCGCGGCCTGGCGCCCGACATCCGGATTCATGCCCGAGCCAAGGCCCCGCGTTAAGGCCTTGCCCATGTAAATCTTCCGATGGGCCGAGGCATAGTCCAAATCCTGCGCGTCGGTATTCGCGGCGATGAATTCCACGCCACGCAAACGCTCTCCCTCCATCATGCGGGAAACCGCGTTTCCGCCTCCGCCGCCAACCCCTATCACCTTAATAATGGTAATTCCTTGCGAGGGCGAGGTTCTTCCATATCCGCTCGATTGCTTTCTTGAATTTCGCGCCGGCGCTTTTTTGTTTCTTTGTTTTTTTTTCATAGGTTAGGGCATAAAATTTTTTACAAAATGCTTCGCGGTTTCAAAGGCGCTCCGCCTTCTCGGCTCCTCATGCCACCCTACGGACACAAGCCCTACCGCGGTTGAAAATTCCGGGTCGTCCATAAGCCGTTCATAGGTGGGATTTGGTATTTCCATTTTGGAAAGGTCGGGCATACCGAGCTGGGTCGGAAGCTTCAGGCGCGTGCGGACAACTTCCGTCATGCCCTCGAGTTTTGCCCCGCCACCCGTGAGGACCACCCCGGCCGGAAATTCAAATCGTTCGCGAAGAGGAGCGAGCTCATTATTAAGGATATCCAAAATTTCCGCAACACGCACCTCGATAATTTCATTCACGAACTTCCTCGGCACTTCTTCCTTCAGCATAGGAGCGAATTCATAAAGATGCACGCTGTCTTTTCTCGGCGTCTTTCTTGAATCCGCGGCGCCGTATTCGAGTTTGATTCTTTCCGCCACGTCCACCGGCACCTTGAGGCCCACCGCGATGTCGTTTGTAATATGGCCCGCTCCAATAGGCAAAGTCCGCGCGTAAAGTGGCTTCATTTCTTCAAACGCGGCGATTGAGGTCGTGCCCGCGCCGATGTCCACAAGGAGTACTCCCAATTCCTTTTGCCGCTTTGAGAGAGTTGACCGCGAAGAAGCGAAAGGATTGAAAATCACTCCGTTTATAGAGCCGCCGGCTTCTTCGAGCGTCTTTCCCAATATCTCAAAATGCGGAGCAAATGCCTCGATAAGGAGCGTCGAGACCTCAAGCCGGCTGCCGGACATGCCAACCGGGTCCTGAATGTCGGGAACCTCATCCACCAAAAATTCGCGGATAATCGTATGAAGCACTTTATAGTTCGGAAGCATCTTCGCCGCGCGCGAGGACTGAATCGCGCGCTCCACGTCTTCTTGCCGAATTTCCTTGTCCGGCTGGCCGACAGCCGATATCCCGCGCGAAACCCGGGCCTTCACGTGCTCGCTATTTATATTGACGAAGATATTTCTCGGCGCGTCTTTCGAAATATGCCGAATCTCCTCCAAAAGTTCATGGAGTACTTCGCGCGCGTCTTCGAGGTCCACGAGGACTCCCTTTCGAAACCCTTGCGAAGGATGCCGAAAAGCCGCGACGCATGAAATGCTTCCATTTTTCCCTCGTTCAGTGACAATTCCTTTTACTTGGGATGAGCCGATATCGAGGCAGGTTAAGATGCGAGACATAGATAAAATGTCTAATTTCTAATATCTAATTTCTAATTAAATTCCAATGATTAAATGATCCAATGGCCAATACATGAATTTAGACATTTGGACATTTGTGCTTGGGTTATTGATTAGATATTAGGAATTAGAAATTAGAAATTGGAGAATCTCATTCTCCTTCTTCTCCATCCTCATTCTATCACGGAC
>JBBTZM010000040.1:3659-8254 GCA_038061335.1 Patescibacteria group bacterium
ACCTCCCCTATCACTTCCAAAGCCACTCGCGTAACCTCCTCTTCCGAAAGCGCCTCGGGTAAATATCCCTCGATAATCTTCAATTCTTTTTCTTCCTGCTCCGCGAGGGCCTCGCGCTTCCCCGCTCGGTAGGCCAATATGGATTCCTTTCGTTTTTTTGCCTCTCTTTGCAATACACGGCTCACATCCTCATCCTCGAGATTCTCCTTCCCCTTCCCACGGGCGTCTATCTCCTCATTCTGAATCGCGGACAAAAGAAGACGGAGAGTGTCCCGCGTGAGAACATCATTCGCCTTTTGTGCCGTCTTCAGGGTGGCGGCGAGTGTATCCGTGAGAGACATGAGTTCAGTAGCCGAATTTCTTCTTTCTCTCAATTTCCTTTTCTTTATCGGTGCGATACAAGGCATTCTTTCGCCTTCTCCCCTTATTTTCCGGACGCGCCGAAAAACGACGCCTCTTTGACTCCTTCAAAATACCACTCTGCTTTATGCGCTTCGAAAAGCGATACACGAACGCTCCGGTGTTTTCTCCTTCTTTTCTTGTGACTTCTATAGGCATGCTTCGCTGATATACGAATGTACGAATCTTGTACGAATATACGAATTCGTACATTGGTAAGGGATTCGTAATTCGTATATCAATTATTTAGAATTTTGCTTTTTATTTCTTCCACCGATTCCTTCGGCGAATTTTTGACAATGCTGTGAATGTTTCCTCCCCCGTCTCCCCTGAATCTTGGGATGATGTGAATATGGAGGTGCGGCACCGCCTGCCCTGCATTTGTACCATGATTGATTCCTATTGTAAAGCCATCCGGTATGAGAGCTATTTTTAATTTCTGCGTTACTTCTTTGGCCAGTTGGAATACGCCTTCTATGTTCTCATCCGGCAATTCAAGGATTGTTTCCGCGTGCGTTTTTGGCAGAACCATCGTATGCCCGGGCGCGAGAGGATGGATATCCAAAATTGCCACGGCGTCTTCGTTTTCCGCAATGATGTGGGCGGAAATTTCTTTGTTCGCGATTTTACAGAATAAACATTCCATATTACTTTAACCGCTTCTTCACTTCTTCCACGATTTTTTCCGCAAGAACCGTTTCCTGCGCGCCGGACTCCATGTCTCGAATGATAACGGTATCCTCAAAGCATTCTCTTTGGCCGAGGATGAGCGTAAGCTTCACTTTCGCTTTATCCGCGGCCCTCATTTGGTGCTCCATGAATTTTTTCCCAACGCACTCCTCGACGCGAACGTGCCCAAGGCGAAGCGTCTGCATAAGGGCCATGCTTTTCTTTTTCGCCTCATCCCCCACGACCACAAAAAACACGCCCGGCTTTTCCTTTTTTTTCAAAGAGATCTTCTCTTCCGCGGCATATTCGAGCGCCCGCTCTATTCCTATAGCTGCCCCTATCGCCGGCACACTTTTGCCCGCGCCCAAAAGTTCCGCAAGATAATCATACCTACCGCCTCCCGCGAGCGCTGTGCCGGCGCCCCCCAAACGAACGACCTCAAACACCGTGCGGGAGTAGTAATCGAGGCCCCGCACAAGGTACGGGTCCGGCTCATAGAGAACTTCATTGTTTTCCAGAAACTCCAAGGTCTGCCTGAAGTGAGCGTTGCAGTTTTGACAAAGGTGGTCAAGGATGGTCGGAGCCCCCGCTCGAAGCTCGCCGCACTCTTTGACCTTGCAATCAAGAAGGCGAAGCGGATTTTCTTCGAGCCGCCGAAGGCAGTCCTTGCAGAGTTCCTTCTTCTGTCCCATATAATACTGCTGAAATTTTTTTCTGTAGGTCGGACGGCACACCCTGCACCCCACGGTATTTACCTTCACCTGAAGATCTTTCAAGCCAAGGGTGTAAAATACCTGTAGGGTCGCCATAATAACTTCCGCGTCATAAAAAGGGTCCGGGTCGCCTATGATTTCAAATCCCCACTGGTGGAACTGACGATAGCGCCCTGCCTGCGGCCTCTCGTATCGAAACATGGGACCCGTATAACACACGCGAAGAGGCGAAGCAAAGTGGCCGAGGTGATTCAGAAGAAAACTCCGCATGATAGGGGCGGTTCCCTCCGGACGGAGCACCACGTCTTCCTTCCCCTTTGTCTTGAAAGAAAACATCTCCTTCTCCACAATATCCGTCGTATTCCCCACGCCCGCCTCGAAAAGCCCGGTGAGCTCGAGAAGCGGGGTCTCCATAAAAGTAAAGTCATGGAGCTCGCTTACTTCGCGGGCCGCGTCAAAAAAAGCAAGCCATCCCCCCCCGTCTTTCGGCAAAATATCGTGCATACCGCGCACGTTCCGAAACATGGGTTCTTTTTTCGAAGTCATTTTCCCTTCGTTTTTTTCTGGTTCCATGGACGTTAGCCACGAGCCACTAGCGGCTAGTCCCTAGTGGCTCGTAAGAAGGTTTTCCGAATGCCATCACCTGATTCACGGGCCAGAGGCGAAACCGAACCATGCCCACAATCTCGCCCCTCTGTACCGAACCCCAGCTTCTCGAATCAAAACTAAAGTTTCTGTTGTCGCCCATCACAAAGTATTCCCCGTCCTGTAAGGTCATATCCGTGTTTCCCGAGGTCCACGAAGGAACGATATAACTCTCTTCCAAAGTCGTCTCGCCCTCGGGAGAGATGATGCTCACCTTGCCGCGCTCCACGAAAACCTTCTCTCCCGGGAGGCCAATGATTCTCTTAATATAAAACGCCTTATGATTTTTCGGATACTTAAAGACAACCACTTCTCCGCGGGCGGGCTCGCGGAAACGATAACTCACCTCATCCACCAGAAGATAATTTCCATCGGTAAACGACGGCTCCATACTCGAGCCGGAAACAAGGAAGGGCTGGGCCACAAACGCGCGAATAAGAAAAACGGCAACGAGCGAGATAACGAGCGTCTCCACGATTTCAAAAAATGACCACGCGATATTTTTCACAACCGAAAAAGTTTTGCCTTGTGACTTCATTTCCATTTTATAATATTGATTGTATTATGGTAACAATATCAATTCACGCGTTCCATTGCAAGTATGAAGCATCCATTTGAACCCTCTTCCATCCGTTGTATCGTGGGGATTGGCAATCCGGAAGCCCGATACGCGAATACCTACCACAACATGGGCCTGCGGTTCGTCTCATTTTTGTCCGCAAAAGCCGAAGACGAGGGAGTACTGCCAAAAAAAACGCAGAGAGACCGAACGCGCGCCCTCTCTACGTACCCAAGCGGAGTGCTTCTTGCCCGTTCACGCCTCTCCATGAACCTCTCCGGGCAAGCGGTAAGGAGCGCGCTCTCCACCATCCCCCCGGAAAAACTCCTCCTTGTGCATGACGACTCGGATTTGGCTCTGGGCGCGTATCGCGTTTCTTTCGGGAGCGGTTCTGCCGGACACAAGGGTGTGCAATCGGTTATTGAAGCGCTCGGCACGCGAGAATTTTTCCGGTTGCGACTCGGCATCCGAGAGCCGGTGCGGCACTCCAAAAAGCGGGCCGAGGACTTCGTGCTTGGCCAGGTTCCGGCCTCGGAAGAGCCGACATGTACAAACGCTTTTTCTTCTATTATAGAAACCTACGAACTCATTCGTTTTTTATCTTAAAACTTAAAGAAAATATCACGTTATTTGATTCCGTCACCGCGATTTTTGCAAGCGGGAGGTCAACCTCCGTAAGCCCGGGCTCCTTCACGAGCGCGTTTTTCAGCTCCACGACCGCGCTGTGGTTCTGCCCCTCCGCGACCATAGAAACAACATTAGCCCTCCCGTCCACCTCAAGGCGCGTAATCCTCACTCCCTTCGCCGCCGTGATTCTCCGTATATTCGCGAGAAAAGCGGACCAATTCCTATCCCCTTCTTTGGCCTTGCCTGCCGCCCGCACAAGCGCGTTAAACTCCGTTACCCTCACCTCGAGCTCCTCAAGCTCGCCTCCGCCGCGCGCTGTAAAGCCCGCGCTCTGAACCTCAATTTCCTTCGCGTATTTCCCAAGAAGTGTTGCCATGCCTCCGTCAATAAGAAGGAAAACCACGAGCACTCCCGCGAAAATATTTCTCCACAACCGCAGAAACCGAATAAGGCGCTCTTCAAAAAACGCCCTTTGAAGGCCCTCGGCTCCGACATTCACTTCCCGTTTTTTCTCTCCTCCGTCTTTTCGGCGGCTCGCGCCCTCGGCCACATACCAGAGCGGACCCCGTGTTTCCCCTTCGATTTCCACCGCCTCGGTTTTCAGGCCCAAACGCTCCCGAAGCACGTCCTCAACCCTTTTTTCCAGCCCCTCCGCGACGTACGCCGCCCGCTCCACGCTCTTTCCCTCTTTGCTCACCGCGAAATTCATCACCTTGCGGGCCTCCCTCATAAGGGTTTCGTCAAAGAGTTCTCCGGAGACCTCTCCCGCGTCTCCCTGAATTTCTTTCCACGAAATAAAATAGTCAAAGGAAAGCGCGCCTTCTTTTGTCATAAAAAAATCAATGCCGTCGTTTCCGACATATACGTACATCTTCATGACGCCCTCGTCCCCTTCTTTTTGCTTTATGACCCGCGTCAAAGAAAGGGCCGGAAATTCAAATGACACGGGGCTATGGGTTGCATCGTATGTCCATGCTCCTGTA
>JBBTZM010000041.1:0-4240 GCA_038061335.1 Patescibacteria group bacterium
TGCCTCCTTTAAGAGGCACCCCAGTAACAAAACTGACTTCACTTTACTTATGGAGCCACCTCGGGGGATCGAACCCCGGACCCCAGCTTTACGAAAACTGTGCTCTACCAACTGAGCTAAGGTGGCAGATAATTCTATTAATCGTCTATATAATTTACCATCTTTTTTACTTTATTGTTTGGAAAGGGTGGCGTGAATGTCAAGGATCGCTTTTATTGCGTCTCCTGCCGAGATGTTGTTTTGCTTAAACCTTACGTCTGTTACATCCCCGGCCGCCCAGATGCCAAGCAGAGACGTTTGCTGGGTTTTGTGGTCCACCACCACCTCCCCTCTGGCGTTTAATTCCACAAGCCCCTTCACGATTTCGCTATTTGGCACCGCGCCAATTTCCACAAACACCCCTTCCACGGGCAAAGTTTTCTCTTCTCCGGTTTTCGTGTCTTTGTACGCCAGTCGCTCTACAAATTTTTCTCCCTCTACTTTTACCGGCGAAGCATTCAAAATAATTTGTACTTTCTCGCTTTTTCTAATGTGCTCTTGCGTTACCGCGTCTCCCTTTAACGCCTCGTTGCGATGCAAGAGGTATATCTCCTCCGCGTACGGAATAAGGTCTATAACCGCCTCGAGTCCGGAATTGCCACCGCCTATGACCGCGGCCTTTTTGCCTTTCATTACGGGCGCATCGCAGATAGAGCAGTAAAATACTCCCTTCCCTTCAAATTCTTTCTCCCCCGGAATATCGAGTTTGCGCCTCCGGCTTCCCGCGGCGAGAAAAATCGTCTTCGTTTCATAGACGCCTTTTTTCGTCGTGAGCAGAAATCCCCCGTCCGCGCGCTCAATTTTTTCCGCCTGCTCTCCTTTTCTAATTTCAATGTCTTCCTGCGCCTTCAAATGTGTTTCAAATTTTTTCGCGAGTTCGAATCCGGAAATGGAGACGTCCCCTATCCAATTTTGAATGTCATCTGAAACCAAAGATTGCCCGCCAAAGGACTCGGTGATAAGAAGGGTTTTTAATTTTTTTCGGGCGGCATAGACCCCCGCGGCGGCGCCAGCCGGACCGCCTCCGATAATAATAAGGTCGTACATAATTTATTCGTCCGGCGGCGCCATGTTCCAAAGAATAAGAAGCGCGGAACACGCACCAAAAATTACGGCATTCCAGAGCGCGAGATTCACTTCCGCGAATCCAAGTATCCACGGAGAAATAATGAGCCAAAGCCCAATTCCAAAAATTGTCCAGTGATGCCACTTCATTAGTTTTCCAACGCCGCTTCGATAACGGTTCTCATGCCCGGACCGGTCTTTGGGTCATCTTCCACAGGCAAAGCCGCTGGCACCGCGTATCGTTCTTTCTTTTTTGTGATAACAACCGAATACGGCGTTCCTCCGGCGCCGGAGGCAAGCGCATCGTCCAGATGTGTTTGAATTTTTCCCGCGTACTTCCCGCTCGCGAGACACGATTCAAATTTCGCTTTGTCGAGCCCCACATCTTCTGCAATCTTTGGGAGAAGGGCCGGGTCAAGGCCATTGTTCGAAGGCGTAAGCTCGAAGAGCCTGTCCACATACTTCCAGAAGCCGTCGTTCCCGCCAAGCTCGGCCGCGCATTCGGTTGCCTCGGCCTCTTTTCGCGCCTTGGGGTGCCGGCTGTCTATCGGGAAGTGGCGATATACCCAGGCCACTTCTCCTTCATATTCCTTCACGATTGTCTGCATGGTCCCATGAAACGCCTTGCAAAATGGACACTCAAGGTCTGAAAATTCGACAACGAGGACCGGCGCGTGCACACTCCCCCGAATGTGGTCCGCAGACGTCACTTCCGCCATCTTCTCCGGGCTTGCGGCGTCCACAAGGTTCCCCTTTAGTGTGTCCCCTTCAATCGACTTCTTGCCCGTGCTATACACCACGGAAACGGAAATAAGAACTCCCGCAATGAGGATGCTTGCGGGCAAAAGCCGGTCTTTTTGTTTTTTTGCTTCTTCTTCCATTTGGCATATATTCTAATGTAATATACTTGTAAGGGCAAGCTACCCATACATATGGCACATCGATTATTCCTACTTTTCGGGGATTTTATTCTCCTGTATCTCTCTCTTGCGGCAACGCTCCTTATTCGGTATGGCGTGGGTGAATTTTTCCTTCGGCTAGGAGCCCACCTCCTTCCTTTTTCCCTTCTTTTTTTGGGCTGGCTTTTTATATTCTTCATAGCCGACCTCTACAGCCCGAGAGTTATTTCCTCGTCAAAAACGCTCTTCCAACGCCTCTCCACGGCCTGTTTTTTCAATATCGTGGCCTCGGTCTTCGCCTTCTACCTCTTCGGCCCCATCTTTTCGCTTACTCCGAAAACAAATCTTTTTCTCTTTGCGCTTTTTTCATTTTCATGTATCGGCGCGTGGCGCATGTTCACGCTTCGCGTTTCTCCGCGCGGGAAGACCCGGGTGCTTTTCCTTGGCGCCTCCTCTTCCGTTCCTCCCCTTATAGCCCACCTTTCGAATCATCCTCACTTGGGGTATGAGACGCTTCTCCGCCTTGAGAGACCATCCGCACAAGAACTCCAAGAAACACTCTCAAAAATCGCACCCGACCTTATTGTGTTTTCTTCCGACGCACCCCCCACCTCGCCTTTGTTCCGCTTTTCCCGTATTCCCCTCTTTCCTTCCATTTCATTTCTTCCCTTTCAGGAGTTCTATGCCTCCATATTCGAAAAAATCTCTCTTGCCGACATTGACGAGAACTGGATTACAAAATGTCTTACGCGACAAGACCGCGCGTATGACGCCATAAAACGCCTCGCCGACCTTTTGATTGCCGCGCCCGCTACCCTCCTTTTCCTCCCGCTTATGGCGCTTCTCGCTATCTTCGTCCGCGCGCTTTCCCCTGGCCCCGCCGTCTTTACCCAAAAACGCATGGGGCGCGGAAGTCAGGCCTTTACGCTCTACAAGTTCCGCACCATGTACGCGGGAAGCGACGGGCCTCTCTGGACCGAGCCGCATGACAAACGTGTTACTCCTTTCGGCCGCTTTCTCCGTTTCACACACCTCGACGAACTTCCCCAGCTTTTTAACATTCTCCGCGGCGACATATCGCTTACGGGTCCGCGGCCGGAACGCTATGAACTCGCGGAGGAATACCGAAAACTCCCCTACTACGACCTTCGGCACCTCGTGAAACCCGGCCTCACGGGCTGGGCGCAAATCAATTTCCGTCCAAGCGCCTCTTTGGAGGAAGCAAAAGAAAAACTCGCCTACGACCTCTACTACATCGCCTACCGCTCCTTCTCTCTTGACCTTATTCTTATCGCGAAAACCATGCGACATTTTTTCTTTTCCCACTTCTAACATGGGTGGTAAAATTCGAAAATTTTTTTTCGAGCACCGGAATCCGCGGCAGATTGTCGCGAAAAATTTTCTTTGGCTTACCGCCGGCGAATTTTCAAGCCGGCTCATTCGCGCGTTTGTGATGATATACGCGGCCCGAATCCTCGGCGCCCACGGGTACGGCGTTTTCTCCTACATCCTCGACCTTGCCGGATTTTTTACCATTTTTTCGAGCGTCGGAATTTCTTTTATGCTGACGCGCGACATGAGCCAACAGCCGGAAAAACGATATGAGTTTTTCGCGACCACGTTTTTTATCCGTATTGTCCTTCTCGTTCTCTCCCTTCTTCTTCTTCTTGTTGCGGCCCCTCTTTTTTCCCGGGTCGAGGGCGTCCGACCACTTTTTGTCTTTGCCGCCTTGCTTGTCGCCTTTGACGGATTCCGCGACCTTTCCTCCGCCGTATTTCGCGCGTTCGAACGGATGGAATTTGAAGCACTTACTTCGGGTGTTACAAACATTACGATTGCCTGCGTCGCGCTTCTTGCTATTGTGTTTGTCCCAACGCCGTATGCCCTTACCATAAGCTATGTGTCGGGCGCGGGAGTGGGGGCTCTTCTCGGCATATTCCTCCTCCGGAATTGGTTTCGAAAAATATTCACTCACTTCCGGAAAGAATTGGTTCTCCCGATTTTGAAAACCGCTTCCGCGATTCTTCTTGCTTCTTTTTTCGGACCATTCATGCTCCAGATTGACACCATCATGCTCGGGTGGTGGAAAGGCGTGGCCGAGGTCGGCAGGTACGCCGCGGCCCAGCGCATTATCTTTCTGCTTCTTGTCCTTCCTGTCATTTTGTCGCTCACGATTTTTCCTATGCTCTCCCGACTTGTAAAGTAGGGAAACGCGGCCCGCCTTCAGGCGCTCGTCG
>JBBTZM010000042.1:0-2268 GCA_038061335.1 Patescibacteria group bacterium
CTTTGCGTCGTGATATTTGGATTCGTGGTGCTTGCCTCGGCCTCGTCGGATATCGCCCAACTTCGTTTCGGAGATAGTTATTATTATTTGAAGCGGCAGGCCCTAAACGGTCTCGGCCTTGGCCTCCCGGGTTTTCTTCTTGGGTTCTTTTTTCTTTACCGGCGGCTCCGCCCTCTCGCGATTTTTCTCCTCTTTGCGAGCGTTGGGGCGACACTTCTGGTATTTACTCCCCTGGGGGTGAGCGTAAAGGGCGCGACGCGCTGGCTCGACCTCGGTTTTTTTTCCTTTCAGCCCGCCGAACTTTTGAAGCTCACCTTCCCGCTCTATGTTGCTTCGTGGACTGGCACGAACGTACGGCGGGGTACGAGCTTTTTCGAGGGCTTTGTTCCTTTTCTTATTCTTATGGGGTTTGTGGCGGGCATCCTCCTCCTTCAGCCCTCGACCACAACCGCGGCGATTATCTTGGTTGCCGCGGTCTTTGTGTACTTTGCTTCCGGTGCGCGTTTTCATTTTTTTCCGCTTCTTGGCGCTTCCGCGATTCTCGCCTTTGCGCTCCTTATCGCCCTTGCCCCGTATCGCATGGAGCGGATCCGGACATTTCTTAACCCTGAGGAGGCGGACCCCTTGGGCGAGGGGTATCATGTCGGCCAGTCCCAGACAGCCATTGGCTCGGGCGGGCTTTGGGGTGTGGGGTACGGGAGGTCCACGACCAAGTTGCGCTATCTGCCGGAGCCGATAGGGGACTCTATATTCGCGGTGATTGCCGAAGAGCTCGGATTCGTGGGCGCCTCTTCTCTCCTCTTTCTCTTTTTCGTGATTATCTACCGCGGGTTCATGATTGCGCGGCACGCGCCCGAGCCCTTCGCCCGCCTCCTCGTCATTGGGTTCATTTCAGTCATCGGAATCCAAACCTTTATCAATGTCGGCGCTGTTTCTGGGGTCTTTCCCCTCACCGGGGTTCCACTGCCCTTTGTCAGTTTCGGCGGTACCTCGCTCGCTGTCTTTCTCATCATGGCTGGAGTTATAATGAATGTATCAAGATATCGAAGATAACCAGATACGTAATATCTAATTTCTAATAAAATCCCAATGACCAAATGGCTTAATAACTAATTATTGGAAATTAGACATTGGTAATTAGAAATTTTAACCTATGCCTATCCGTATTCGCAAAAAAGTAAGCGTGCTTCTCTCGGGCGGAGGAACGGGCGGGCATATATACCCGCTTCTCGCGGTCGGGGACTGGCTTCGGAATTTCGGGGAAGGGGAGATTAAAGTCACCTTCGCCGGATGGGCGCCCGGCTTTCGCAAAGAATTCGAGGAGCGCTATATGTCCGCCTACGCTGTGTTCCCCGCAAAAGTCCGGAGGTATTTTTCATTCAAAAATTTTCTTGATGCTCCGCTTTTTCTTTTTTCCATGCTTCAGGCCTTGTTCTGGGTCTGGATTGTGATGCCAGACGTGGTCTTTTCGAAAGGCGGGCCGTCGGCCTTCCCCGTAATACTCGCCGCGCGGTTTTATAAAATTCCCGTCGTGATTCACGAATCGGATGCCGTGCCTTCGGTTACGAACCGGCTTTCCGCGAAGTTTGCTTCAAGAATCGGTATTTCATTTGATAGCACCGCGAAAGAATTTCCCGATGGCAAGGCATTTTTTTCCGGGAACCCCATTCGGGCGGAACTCATGCGCGACTGGCTCGATTCATTTTCCGCGAAGTCGTATTTCAAACTGAATCCGGAATTACCTCTACTTGTTGTGGTCGGCGGCTCGCAGGGCTCGCTTCGTATTAATAATTTCATTTTGGACAATTTGGTCGAGCTTTTGGAAAAGGTTCAGGTGATTCATCAGGTGGGAAAGGAGAATTACAAAGACGCTCTGAAACTTTCGGAAATTACGCTTCGCGGTTCGTCCGAGGAGCTCAAAAAAAAATACATTATTCGGGACTATGTGAGCGCGAAGGACATGAAGATTGCCTTAAATGCCGCAGACATTGTCCTTACTCGTTCGGGTTCCTTTATCCACGAACTCGCGCTTTTCGGCAAACCCGCAATTTTAATTCCACTCGCGGACGCGGCAAACGACCATCAGCGGGCGAATGCCTACGAATACGCGGGCAAGGGCGCCGCGCTTGTGATTGAGGAGGAGAATTTTTCTTCGCACGTGTTTTTGAACGAGGTGCAGAAACTTTTGGAGCCCAAGCGCGCGGAGGCAATGGCACAGGCGGCCCGCGCCCTTGTCCGTCTCGACGCAACCGAGGTGGTGGGGAGGGA
>JBBTZM010000043.1:0-6148 GCA_038061335.1 Patescibacteria group bacterium
AATTTCGATTTGAAGTCCCAAAAAGAGCAGGACTTAATTCTCCACGCCTTTCAGGCCTTTTTGAATACGCTCGACTTTTCCGTCCAGATTTTCATTCACTCGCGGAAGGTGAATATCGAATCCTATCTCGCGGCCATGGAAGAACGCCGGCTCGAGGAGGCAAACGAGCTTTTGAAAATACAAATCGCGGACTACATGGAGTTCATCCGCTCTTTCGTAGCGGACAACCCCATCATCACCAAGTCGTTTTTTATCGTGGTGCCGTACGACGCCCCCGCCTTATCCGTGGGCGCCTCCTATGGAATTTTCAAGATGTTCAAGAAGAGCGCTCCGACTTCGAAAGAAACGGACGAGCGCGTGGAGCGCCAGAAAAAAATGTTCCAGCTTGAACAGCGGGTTGATGAGGTCATTACCGGACTCGCGGGGATGGGGGTTCCCGCGCATCCATTGGAAAACGAGGAGATAACCGAGTTGTTTTATAATCTCTATAATCCGGGGCTTACCGAAAAAGAGAATTTTGCGATAGCGCAGCAATCAACGAATAACGAATCTGATGCGAATAAACGAATAAACGAATGAAATTATCCATTCCAAAATCTTATAAATCTTCGCCTTCGGACGTGCCGCACGTCATTGCCCCGTCCGGCATTCAGGTGGAGTCGAACTACGTGAAGCTCGGCGAATACTTCGCGAAGACGCTTTTTGTCTTTACCTATCCGCGTTTTATTTCGAGCGGCTGGTTTTCGCCTATTATCAATACTCCCGCCATGATGGATATTTCCATTTTCGCTCACCCCATGGATACCGGGCTCGCCTTGCGAAATTTGAAGAAAAAAGTCGCGCAAATCGAGGCGGAACTCATGGAGCGGGAAGAGAAGGGCCTTGTACGCGACCCCCAGCTCGAGACCGCGTATCAGGACGTGGAAAATCTGCGCGACTCGCTCCAGCAGGCGCGCGAAAAGCTTTTCCAAATCGGCATTTATATCACGCTCTACGGGGCAACGCTTGAGGAACTTCAAAAAACAGAAAGCGCAGTCATCTCCACGCTCGAGAGCCGGCTTGTGTATGTAAAGCCCGCGCTCTTTCGGCAACTCGAGGGCTTTTCTTCTATTTTACCATTGGGCGAGGACAAGCTCAGCGTGGTAACTCCACTCAATTCCGGTCCGGTTTCCGCGATTTTTCCCTTCATTTCTCCGGACCTTACCTCGGACTCCGGCATTCTCTATGGCGTGAACCTTCACAACAACAGCTTGGTCATATTTGACCGCTTTTCTCTTGAGAACGCCAACTCCGTGGTGTTCGCGAAGTCCGGCTCCGGCAAGTCATACGCCTCAAAACTCGAGATTATCCGCTCTCTTATGCTCGGGACGGATGTGATTGTGGTTGACCCGGAGGACGAGTATCGGAGCTTATCAGAGGCAATCGGAGGAAGTTATTTCAAAATTTCTCTTTCTTCGGAGAGCCGGATTAATCCTTTTGACATCCCGCTTATCCCCGCGGGCGAGGACCCAGCGGACGTGTTTCGCTCTCATGTCTTAAACCTTACCGGGCTTTTGAAGATTATGCTTGGAGTGATTACCCCGCAGGAGGATTCGCTTCTTGACCGCGCGATTTCCGAGACGTACGCCTCGCGGGATATCACTCCCGAAACATTCGGCACGGCAAGTTTGAATCCGCCGCTTTTGGAAGACCTGCAGACCGTGCTCCGGAATACCGAGGGCGGGCAGGGCATCGCGGAGCGGCTCGAAAAGTACACGCACGGCTCGTATGCCGGATTTATGAACGCGCCGACGAATGTGGACATTACCAATCGTCTTATTGTTTTTTCTATCCGCGACCTTGAGGATGAGCTTCGGCCCATTGCCATGTATATTATTTTGAACTTTGTGTGGAGCATGATACGGGTCAGCTTGAAACGGAGAGTGCTTGTGGTGGACGAGGCCTGGTGGCTCATGAAATATAAGGACTCGGGCTCATTCCTTTTCGGCCTTGTGAAGCGGGCGCGGAAATACTACTTGGGGGTTACCACGATTACGCAGGATGTGGATGACTTTTTGAAGTCGGAATACGGAAGGTCGATTATCACGAACTCCTCCATACAATTACTCTTAAAGCAGGCGCCGGCTTCGATTGACTCTGTGGGGCAGACCTTTGGGCTTACGGACGGGGAAAAGGCGTTTCTTCTTGAAACAAAGGTGGGAGAAGGACTATTTTTCGCGGGTCAGAAGCATGTGGCAATCAAGATTATCCCATCGTATACCGAGGACCAGATTATTACGACGAATCCTGAACAGCTGTTACAAATTAAGGGATTGGGTTAAAATTTCTAATTACTAATTTCTAATACGATGGCAGAAAACACCGATACAACTAAAGAAGAGGCGCCTAATAAATTTGTGTCCGCGGAGATACTTCTCGGTATTTTCTTTTTCGGGGGGCTGGACGCCATTTGTGTCGTGATTGATTTTACGGGCGTGGGGCTCGCGATCGCCCCGGTCCTCCAGTCCTTTGGCACTTTTGCCGCCACTATGTGGCTTTCGAGTAAAGGAGACAAAAATACCGTGAAACTCGGCAGACAAATTACGAAATACGCGGCAAACGCGCTCCCCATAGTCCCCACGCTTACCACGGCGTTTATTATAGAAGCGTACCTGCACAATCATCCAAAATTGAAGGCGGTTGCGGCGCCAAAAATCGCAAATGTATGAAAAAGAAAATTTTTATTTTTATCACCCTTCTTTTTCTCGCGAGTACCGCCGAAGCACAGACAAGTTCCGAACTGCTTTTAACGTGGAAAGCGAGGAATTACGCTCCGCCGGAGTATCCGGGGAAACATCTCGCGACGCCGGGCTCGATTCTCTCCGTTTCCGCGGAGCTTATCTCCGGCGGGAAATTTATTGATACCCGACAATCCAGTTTTACCTGGTATGTGGACGGGAAGCTTTCCCAGAAGGGCGCTGGCCTTAAAGAAATATCATTCCCAATTCAGAAATCATACGGCAACGAATACACGATTCGGGCAAGCGCGCGTTCCGGAGGGAAAGATATCACGGGGACAATACGGATTCCCACCTTCCGGCCGGAGATTGTGCTCGAACGCCGCGCCCCAAATACCCTTCGCGTCCTGCCCTACTTTTTCACCATTCCTTCGCCCGAATCTCTTCGAGTGTCGTGGGCGCTTGATGACGTGAGCCAAAAAATTCTTTCCGGGGCCGAGGATTTTTTGTTTTCTCCCGTTGAATTCCAGGGGAGGGGAGTTCGGGTGTCGGCGCGAGCGATGAACCCGGCGCGGCCTACCGAGACGCGAGAGGGAGTTGTGAGGATTGATGTGCGATAAGGCATAAAGACCAACTCGAATGACACAAATAAATCACGAACAACACGAACACTTTTTACGATATGCATTTTTTGTTGTTGCATTTTTTTTCGCTTTTGCGGGAATTGCCGAGGCCGAGGTACAGTCAATTGTTTCCGCGGAAAGCGGAGGGTTTATCCAGTCCATCGGGAATATATACAAATTCGCGCAGGGGCTCGGAGTCGGGCTCGCGATTCTTATGATTACGGTCGGGGGCATCTACATCGCGCTTTCCGGCGCAAGCCCTTCAAAGCAGGCGGAGGGGAAGGATATGATACTTTCCGCAATCTGGGGCTTAGTGCTTCTTTTCGGCGCGGTCTTAATCTTGAATACCATTAACCCCAAACTCACGATTCTTTCAATTTCAAAGCCGCATGGGGCAGAGATGAAGCTTCCTACGAGACCTTGCGGGCCGGATGAGAAGCCCGGATATCCGCCGAAGTGTTATGAGGCGGCGCAGTCATGTCCCGCGAATGTCATGAAAAACTGCGACCCCAGTATTCGCACCCTTGAAGAGAAGGACATAACAAGACTTCAAGACCAGGGCTATATTCCGAACTGCATTATTGTGTGGGGGGTTACGCTGCAGTCCTGTGCCGAGGTTATTGTCACAAAACCAGGAATTCCCAATGATTTAAAGGTCGGAGCGCGCTATAAACTGCTTCCTTTCTATCCTAAGGTAGGCCGCTATCCAAAATCCCCATTTGAAGGGGCGAGGTGTCTCCTTGTCGCCTATGAAAAAAAAGAAGATGAAGATGGTGTGGTTAAAATAAAAGACGCGGGAGGCCGCGATGGACTGAGGCGATGCCCTCCTCAGTCCCTTGCCGCCGCCAACAGTGCGGCTGCCGGAGCAACAATGACGGGTCCTAACGGCGCCCAGCCCGCGAATCAGGGTGCGGGCGTTCCGGCGGCTGGTGGGGGAGGCCAGGATACAACCCCGCAAGGCGGATGTGGCAAAGACCTCGCCTGTGTTTTTTCCGTGGGTCAGATTTGTTCTAAAGGCGCCGGTAATTGCGGATACTCGAAGAATGAGGTCGCCGCCACTCGGTTTATTACTCCTGCCGGAGGGGGCGCGGTCTTAACCGGTGGGTACATGGAGCCAAAAGGGCATGGCGGGAAAAATCCTCACAATTATATTGCTCCGAATGGCGAGTTAAAAACAATTTCGACTCCAAACCACAACATCGGCATTGATTACCAGCTTGGAGGGAGCCCCCCGTATGTGGGAAGTTGGTATTATGGCAGAGTTATAAAAGCGAGGGAGGAGGGGGGATACGGAAACCGAGTTCACCTAAAAACCAGCTACTGCTATACGTTTGCAGCAACTGGTAAAAAATATCCTATCAAAACAGCGTATGCTCACCTCAAGAGCATTGATGAGTCCATTAAAGCGCCTGGGGTGTGGAATCTTTGGAAAGGATCTCCTGTTGATGCTGGCGATGTCGTCGGCATTATGGGCGGAACCGGAGGCAATTATTCTCCTCATGTTGATATGCAGATTTATATTGATGTTGGCGGCGACTACGGCAGAGTTTCCTTGCCCGCGAACTTGGTCGGTGCTCCATGCTAGTTCATATTTTTAAGCACTATGCGCATACCAAATAAAAAAATTATTTTCTCCATAACTATTTTTTTTGTGGGCCTCTTTCTATTCTTTTGGTGGCGTTCTGTTTTCTCCCCGGGCACGGACGCTGACCAAGCAGGAGACCTCCCTATGCCGCTTCCTGAGGATTTTTCTTTTGAAACGGGGTTTTCTGAAGTTCCAAAGGCGGGAGCAGGACTTTTCACCTCTCCACAATTAGAATCCGAAGTAACTCAATCTCAGGAATTACAAGGTGCGCCCTCGTCCGTTGCGCAATTCCGTTTGTCCCGTTTCTCCGATGCTCCGGCGTTTGCGCATTGGGCGGTCGCGGGAACCGGGGAGGTATTTTATGTCACCGAGCGTGGAAAGGTGTTTTCCGCGGAGGAGGGAGAGGATGTTGAGGTTTCTTCTCAAGAACTTCCTTCTCCTCTTCGGCGCGCCCTGCCTTCCGCGGACGGGCGGCTTATGCTCGGACTCTTCGGGACACAGGAAAACCCCCGGTGGGGGCTTTATGACACCATTGACACGGTCTGGCGGCCCCTGCCTTCAGGCATAGAGGATGCGGTTTTTGGCGCGGGCAATGAAACGCTTCTTGCTCGGAGGAGCGAGGGGACGCTTCTTCAGCTCGGGACTATTGATTTGCGGGACGGCGCCTTTCCCTTCACGCCCATCTTGCAGGATTTTCGGTTGAAGAATGTTTCTCTGTACGCGCTTTCACCGGAGCGAATTTTACTTCTCGAGGCCCCGCTCCCCGGAACGCCGAGCCGGCTTTGGGAGCTCAATCCCAAAACCTTAGCGCTTCGGCTCCTTTCCGGAGCAGAGGAGGGGCTTCTTTTGAATGTTTCTCCGACACGGGATTTACTTTTGAAATACGCGAACCCGGACGTATTCCAAATACTTGATTCCAATTTCGAGGAACAGGCGCCTTTGTTTTTCGTCACTCTGCCGGACAAGTGCGGGTTTGAGGGACAGGATATTTTTTGCTTCCGGCCGCAGGAGGATGTGACGGAGCAAGCCGCGTTTTTTGACGACTATATGAAAAAACGAACATTTACCACGGATTCCTTTCTTCTTGTTGGAGCGAGCGACTTGGGAGAGGATACTCTTTTTGTAAGCGGGGGAAGTACTGAGCCGCCTATTGACGGAATCTTCCCCCGGTTCGCGAAGGGAAGGTACACGTTTATAAACAGGTACGACGGGTTTGTGTACCA
>JBBTZM010000043.1:6248-15037 GCA_038061335.1 Patescibacteria group bacterium
AGTTTGATGACAACGCGGCGGTCTTTGGAGTCGCCTATGCTTTCGGTTACGAGGTCGGGTTTCGCGGCAAGCTCCATGTGCACAATCCTCCTTTCATAGGCATTCATAGGTGGGAGTTCCACGCTTTCTTTGCGGAGCGAGGCCTTGTGCGCCGCGGCCCGGGCAAGCTCGATAATCAGCCGCTCCCTCTCTTTTCTATACAAATTCACGTCCACCACATACGAGGGGAGTTCTTCTTTCCGCAACAAAAGATTGCAGATATGGTCAAGGGCCGGCAAAATCCGCTCCACCTGGGACCCTATGAGTTCGTCGTCTATGAAAATGGAAATCTTCCGGTATCCCTCATCCACCGAAACTTTCGGTTCCCGAAAGCCCATGAGTTCTATGAGTGTTTTAATTTTTTCTTGAATCTGCTCCATGATGTATTTCTTTTAATTCTTTCTCCGCTTCTTTTACCGCTTTCTCTTCGTCTTTCTTTTTCAGCGTTTTCATAATATACACCTGCTGGCCCAAAGAAAACAAAGTCGTGGTAATCCAGTAGAGACCGAGGGCCGAGGCAAAGCGGGTAAGGATAATGAGGGTAAGGGCCGGGCCCACATATACCATCATTTTCCCAAACTCCGCGGCTCCGCCTTCTTTTCCCGCGCTCTTTTTCGGCATACTTATTCTCCCCTGAATATACTGCAGAATGGTCGCCGCGATTGCAATCCATATACTTGTTTTCCTTACGTCAATAAAGCCCAAAAACAAAAAATTGTCAAAAAGCCCGCTTGAAATCTCTTTTAGAATCACCTGATAGAGCCCTATCACAATGGGGAGCTGGATAATGAGCACGAGAATCGAGGAGAATGGATTTACCCCATGCTTTTTGTAGAGCTCCATGAGCTCCATGGCCTGTTTCTCTTTATTGTCTTTATGGCGTTCCTGAATTTCCTTGATTTTCGGGTGGATTTTCTGAATCAGGACTTGCTGTTTTACGCCTTTGTAAAAAAGAGGGAAGAGGACAATGCGCACGAGGATTGTGAGCATGATGACCGCGAGGCCGAAGTCCTTGAAGGCCGCGTATGTATAGAGCCAGACGAGGGCTTGGAGAAGTGGTTCGTAGAAGACGGCGTGGAAAAAGGCACTCATAATTTCTAATTGACCTAATTATTCTAATTGACCTAATTGACGCGCAATCTGGTCTTTCAGTTCCTGAAATGACAACGATTTTGCTTCCGGATGGACAATCACGACATATTCCTTGTTTTCTTTTTTGTGTATTTGCATAATCGCGCGGACTCTCCTTTTTATTTTGTTTCTTTCCGTCGCCTTAGGAGAAACTTTTAGCCCCACAATCACAGTGAGGGGTCTTCCGGTTTCCTTTTGTGTTTTTACGGTGACTGCTTTCATATGACGAAGACCTAGAACCTGGGAACGACAAGCCCGCCCCCGCCAAGGCGGGGGCGGGTCTCCTTCTATACCGCAAGCCGCTTTCTTCCCTTTCTGCGCCTGCGCTTCAGCACGTTTTTCCCTCCCGCCGACTTCGAGCGTTTCAGGAACCCATGCGTTCTCGCCCGTTTTCGTTTTTTCGGTTGCCAGGTCCTTTTCATGGTGTGTATCAGCGAATAACGAATCTATTGCGAATTTACGAATAAACGAATTCGTTTATTCGTACCCATTCGATATTCGTTGATTGTTAACATGTTATGAACAATTAAAGCACACTTTCCTTATTTATTCAACGTTGCAATGATTCTTGCAATCGGTATCATGAAGAAGCTATGGACAGCCAACATATTTGGAAAACCGTGCTTGGAGAACTTGAGTTGCAGATTTCCCGACCGAATTTTCTTACCTGGCTGAAGCAAAGCGAACTTGTCGAGAGAGATGAAAAAAATGGAGTTGTTCTTGTGGGCCTTCCAAACCATTTTGCCAAGGACTGGGTGCGTTCCCGATACCACAAGCTTATTTTGGGCTCCTTACGTAATTTAGACGGCTCGATTCGAAGCGTTGACTATGTGGTATTACACTCTCAAAATGCCGAGGTCTTGAAAAAGCGGGCGGAAAAAAACCGCGGAGCGGCAATGGTCTCCTTCCGGGCCCAGGAGCCCCTGCCTCAACTGCACGTTGACCCCCAGACGAACCTGAATCCCCGCTACACGCTTGAAACATTTATTGTGGGCGGCTCAAACGAGCTCGCCCACGCGGCGGTACAGGCGGTGATAGGGGATGTGGGGACCAAGTATAACCCTCTTTTTATTTACGGAGGCGTAGGACTTGGGAAGACCCACCTTATTCAGGCCGCTGGGAACGAAATTCACGCCCGGTACGCGAAAAAAGTTCGCGTGCTCTATGTAACCTCGGAAAAATTTTTAAGCGATGTGGTGTGGGCCCTCAGGAACAAGCGGATGGACGACGTGAAAAGCAAATACCGAGATGTGGACGTTCTTGTGATTGACGATATTCAGTTTATTGGGGGGAAGGCGGCCACGGAGCAGGAGTTCTTTTATACTTTCAACACTCTCTACGAGCACAACAAGCAAATTATCATGTCTTCAGATAGGCCGCCCGCCGCAATTCCCACACTTGAAGAGCGTCTTCGTTCCCGTTTTGAGGGCGGAATGATAGTGGACGTAAGTTATCCGGACTATGAAATGCGGCTCGCAATCCTCCGCACGAAGATTCAGCAGCAAAATATGTCTTTGGACGACGATATTTTGGAGCACCTTGCCATGAAGATTCAAAACAATATACGCGAGCTTGAGGGGGTGTTGAATAAAATTCTCTTCACCCAGCAGTACAAGGGAGAGAAGATGACCACAAAAAAAGTTGATGAGGTGATTCAAGAAGTGGCTCAGGTTACCTCAAAGCACGTTACGGTACAGGATGTTTTGAAAATTGTCGCGGACTTTTTCAACGTAGCCCCGCAGGAACTTACCAACCGCAGTAGAAAAAGGGAGATTGTGGAGCCGCGGCAAATCTGCATGTATCTTATGCGAGACATGCTGAATCTCTCTTACCCCCATATCGGGGAAAAACTGGGCAAGCGGGACCACACTACGGCAATTCACGCGTATGAAAAAATAGCCCGTGAAGCAAGCCGGAATCCGCAGTTAAACCAAAAACTGACTTTAATTCGAGACCGGCTGCAGAAGAGTTGATGGGTTTGTTGGTTTATTGGTTATTCAGTTGTGAAGTTTTTAATGAGTGGATAAGATGTAGATGGTACAGAGATGGAATGTGGACTAAAATAACCAACAAACCAACCAACCAAACTCCGTCCACACAGCACACAACCTCATCCACACTCTATATAAATTTTCTTCCTCATTTTCCCTTTTATTTTCCTAATTATTTTCTTTTATCCCCATATCCACCATGACTACTACAACTACTAATTCTTTATATATAACAGTATTACGTAGTACGCTCCTTGAGGCGCTCGCGGTCGTTTCGGGCGCGGTTGGCTCCGATGCTTCGAGTTTACCTATCCTCCGTTCGTTTCTTCTGCGGGCGTCTTTGGGGGTTGTGTATTGCGCGACGACCGACCTTGAGGTCGCGATTGAGTATTCTTTTCCCGGTAAGGTTTCCGAGGAGGGGGCGCTTGCGTTGCCGTTTCAGGTTTTTTCCGGAATTATTAAAAATCTTCGGAGTGAGCGTGTGAGCTTGCGGGTGGAGGGGCTCACGCTTCATATTACCGCCGATAATTACGTGGGAGCGGTGTATGGCCAGAGCGCGGAGGATTTCCCTATTATTCCTTCTCTTGAAACACCTCGGGTCCAAGGAAGTTTTTCCGAGGCGCTCTTATCTCACGCGCTTTCCCGGGTCGTGTTTGCGACGCAGCATTCCGATATCCGCCCCGAGATAAGTGGTGTGCGGATACATCCGGATGCGGGAGATCTTGTGTTCGCGGCGACCGACAGCTTTCGGCTCGCCCGCTTCGCGCTCTCTTCCGAGAACCATTCTTTTTCCGGCGATGAGGCCTTTACGTTGCCTATCCGCACGGCCCAGGACCTTGTGAAAATCCTTACGTCTTCGGAGGAAGATGTAAAAATTTTTTCGGACCTCAACCAAATTCTTTTCCAGGCCGGCTCGTGGAAAATGACTTCCCGTTTGGTACAGGGCGCGTTTCCGGATTATACCCAGATTATCCCCCGCGAATTTCGGGGCGAGGCGGAATTGAAGCGAGAGGAGTTTCTTCATGGGGTAAAGATTGTAAGCGCTCTTTCGGGAAGGGGGAACGACATCGCCCTTGAGGTTGGCGGGAACAAAAAATTTCTTGAACTAAAGGCCTCGGAAGGCACCTTGGGGGAGGGCGCGTACAAGATTCCAGCGAAGATTTCCGGAGACGTGTTTTCTATTATTTTTAACTGGAAATATATTCTTCAGGGGCTTCAGGCGTGCGATGGGGAATCCGTGGTATTGCAGGCGGGGAAGGCGGAGAGGCCTGTTATTTTGCGAAACCCGCAGAATCAGAGATTTTTGTACGTGGTGATGCCGATACGCGGCTAATTTCTGTGATTATCCTTGGTATTGACCCCGGGACGACTCGGGCCGGGTACGGGGTTATTCAAAAAAAAGACGGAGATTTTCATTATTGCGCAAGCGGAATTTTTTCCGTTCCTTCCGGCCCTCACTCTTCTCAACTTCTTTCGCTCCACAGAGAGGCAAAACGCCTTATTGCCCGAACCCATCCGGAACGAGCCGGTATTGAGGAGTTATATTTTTTTAAGAATCAGAAGACCGCGGCAAAGGTTTTGGAGGCGCGGGGCGTGCTTCTTTTCACGCTTACGGAAGCGGGTGTCCCCACATTTGAACTCACCCCGCTTCAGGTTAAGCTCGGAGTCGCAGGGAACGGCACGGCTTCGAAAAAAGCCGTGGCGTCCATGGTGTTTCGGTTTCTTCGCCTTCGTCCGCGCTCGGTTCCGGATGACGTGACGGATGCTTTGGCGATTGCGATTGCGGTATCCGGCGCCCAACTCCGATAGACACACCGGGGGAAAATCGGTATCATGTTTTTTATGGTGAATCGCCCACGCGCTTCGCGACGAAAGCGCGCCACACATTTTTTTTCCGCGTTTTTCGTTATGGCCGTTTCTTTCGGCTTTTTTCTCGCGGCGCTCGGGTTTCTTTTTTTTGTGTTTCTTTCCCGAAATCTTCCGGCTCCGGAGCAGTTTGACGAAAAGCAGGTGGTTGAATCGACTAAAATTTTTGACCGGACGGGCAAGGTGCTTTTGTATGAAATTCACGGAGAGGAGAAGCGGACCGTGATTCCTTTTTCCGAAATTCCGGAGGAGGTGAAGGAGGCGACGCTCGCGGCCGAGAATGCCAGTTTTTACACAGACCCGGCATTTGACTGGAAGGGAATCGCGCGCGCGTTTTTTAAGAATGTGAGGGCGGGAAAGGTGGTGCAGGGGGGCTCGACCATCACCCAGCAGCTCGCGAAAAATCTTTTTCTTACTCCGGAGCGCACGATTTCACGGAAATTAAAAGAACTTATTCTCGCGGTTCAGCTTGAATCCCGCTATACCAAGGAAGAAATTTTTGAGTTGTACTTAAATCAGATTCCTTATGGCTCGAACGCGTATGGAATTGAGTCCGCGGCCCGTACGTTTTTTAACAAGTCCGCGAACGAGCTCACCCTTTCGGAGGCCGCGATTTTAGCGGCGATGCAAAACGCGACCACGTACTATTCTCCGTGGGGGAGCCACGTGGACGAATTATTCGGGCGGCAGAAATACGTTCTCGGGCGGATGGCGGAGCTCGGGTTTATCACCAAGGAAGAGGCCGAGAAAGCCGCGCACAAGAAGGCGGCATTTCAACGGAATCCCGAGACCCTGAAGGCCTCGCATTTTTCTCTTATGGTGAAGGAGTATCTGGTTCAAACATACGGGGAAGAGATGGTTATGGATGGAGGGCTTCAGGTTATAACCACCATTGATTATCGTTTGCAGGAGATTGCGGAGCGGGTGGTCCTCGAGAACGCGGAGAAGAACTCGGAGGCATACGAGGGAAGAAACGCGGCGCTTGTCGCGGAAGACCCGAAGACCGGGCAGATTCTCGCTCTGGTTGGCTCTAAAGACCCGTTTCGGGAGCCGGAGCCCGCGGGATGCACGCCTGGGGTAAATTGCAAATTTGAGCCGAGTTTTAATGTGCCGGTCCAGGGACTTCGCCAGCCGGGCTCGACCTTGAAGCCCTTTGCGTATCTTACCGCGTTTGCAAAAGGGTTTCTGCCTGAAACCATCGTGTTTGACGCGCCGACCGAGTTTGCCTCCGGGAATCCGAGTTGCCCCGCGCTCCCTGATTTTTCAAACACCAACCCGGAGTGTTTTCATCCGGAGAATTTTGAGGGCACGTTTCGAGGTCCCGTGTCTTTGAAGGTCGGGCTTTCGGAGTCCATGAACGTACCTTCGGTAAAGGTTCTTCATCTCGCCGGGTTTGACGATGTATTGCGGACGATTCGCGATTTTGGGATTACGACACTTGGGGAGCGGGCGAGGTACGGACTCTCGCTTGTCTTGGGCGGCGGGGAGGTTCGGCTCGCGGAGCTTGTGAACGCCTATGCCACACTTGCTCATGAGGGGGTTCGGCATACGCAGTCCACGATACTTGAGGTAAAGGACCGGAGCGGGAAGGTTTTGGAGCGATATCGGGACAGCGCGACGAGAGTTACGTCTCCTCAGTATCCTCGTATGATTACCCAGATTTTATCCGACGCCGAACTTCGTTCCGGACTTTTTCATGGGAGTTTGGGGCTTACGGTGTTCCCCGGGCGGGAGGTCGCGATGAAGACCGGGACCACAAATGATTTTCGGGACGCGTGGACCATGGGGTACACGCCGAATCTTGCGGTTGGCGTGTGGGCGGGTAATAACGATAATACGCCCATGCAAAAGAAGGGTGGAAGTATTTTGGCCGCGGTGCCTATGTGGAGCGCGTTTCTTCGCGAGGCCTTACCGCTTTTCCCCGCGGAAGGATTTACTCGTCCGGAGCCCGGGCTTGGGACGGAAAAGCCCATGCTTGGCGGGATTTGGAGCTATACGCCCGTAAAAAACGGCGTCTCGTATCCCCAGGTTCATTCTGTGTTGTATTACGTGGATAAGGGCGACCCCCTGGGCGCGTCTCCTTTGAATCCCGCCCGAGACCCACAATTTGCGAATTGGGAAGCGAGCGTTTTGCAGTGGGCGAGAAACAATGTTCCGAATTTTGACTCGAAGTACAACAAATCGATTCCAGAGGGCGCGGCCGCGGAGCGAACGCTTGGGGTGGAAGAAGATATTTCGATTACAAACATTTTCCCCGCGAACGGGAGTTTTGTGAAGTCGCCTTTTCTTATGCGCGCGGATATCGTTTCTAAGGAAAATTTGCAGTCGCTTCAATTTTTGTTCAACGGCAATCTTCTCGTGACTCTTCCTCTTTCAGGTACGAGCTATGCCTTTCAATGGTATGTGTTTGATTCTCTTACGTCCCAGAATACGGCGCGGTTTGTGGTGAAGGACGCTCGCGGCAAGGAGGCCCGAAAGAGCGTGATTTTGTATAACTAGTTTTTACTTGTTATTGGTGGCTGGCGCACTATTCGTTTTCGTACGTGGTCTCCCGTTTGGGACGCAGGCGGGGGTCGGTGGGAAAGGTTACGGTTACGATGCTCCCGCGGCTGGGGATGGATTGAAATAAAACGTCTCCACCGTGATTTTTGGCGATGTTTTTCGCGATGTAGAGGCCGAGGCCGGAGCCGTTTGGCTCCAGTTCTTTCGCCTTTTCTCCCCGAGTAAATTTTCTAAACAGCATCCCCATTTCTTTTTCCGGAATGCCTATTCCCGTGTCTTGTATTATTACTTTCACGAACGGCTCTTTCGCGTCTTTTTCCACGGACACCGAGATATTTCCATGCTCGGTATTGTATTTAATGGCGTTGTCTAGAATATTTGAAAGCGCCATCGTGATGCGTCCCACGTCTCCCTGTATCATAATAGGTTCCGCGGGGGGAGTATGTGTAAGCGTTATGCCCCAGGCCTCGGCCACGCGCCCCGCCTCCCGCGCGAGGCCGCCTATGAGTTCCGTAAGGTTTACTTCGGCGAAGGTATAGCCGAATTTTCCTCCCTCGATTCGGGTGGCGTCCAAAAGGTCGTTTATTATTTTTAAGGAACGTTCGGTGAGGTTCTTGCCCTGGTCCGCGATTTGTTTCGCGTTTGGGTTTCCCTCCAGTTCTTTCGCGAGGGATTCGAATGCCCAGCCCATGGCGGTTACGGGCGTGCGGAGCTGGTGGGCCGTGACGTCAAGGAATTCCCGTTTTGAGGCGAAGAGCTCGTTTTCTCTTGTCTTGTCGCGAATTATCTTCACGAACCCCACAGTTCCTCCGTTTCTGCCCACAAGGGGGGTCAGCGTTGTTCGGAGTTTTAGCGGCGGGATTTCAAGTTCCATATCCGTAATCTGAGGCCAGCCGGACTCTGAAATCTGTACGACTACCGGAGCAAGGGAAGGGAAAATGGTTTCGATAAGCCCCCCATAGATTTCTTGCCCCTTCAAGTCCGGAGTGATTTTTTTCCTTTCCACGTTTTCTTTTTGAATCCCCAGGATTCGCTCCGCGCTTCTGTTTACGGAGAGAATCGTGAAGTCCGCGGCGTAGAGGACTACTCCGTCTTCGAGCACCTTCACGAGCTCGAGAAAGGCCTCCATTCCTAATTCGTTTGATTCTCCCCCGGACATTTTTTTTTGAAATAATTGAATCATGATATCTTGTTACTTTATTATTTCATTTCCCCCCACGATTTTCCTGAAAAAATGCCAAGGAAAAATAACAAAGCGCT
>JBBTZM010000044.1:0-5472 GCA_038061335.1 Patescibacteria group bacterium
GAATGGTTCCATGACATTATTTTTTATAAATTTTATAAGAAAAGTTTTATTGCCTCACGAACGTCCTGGTGGGGCCGAGTGTTTAATTCATAAAACACGTGGTTGTGCCGACCAAGAGCATTGAGGACGTCCAGGTTGCTCAAAATAATAAGATGCTTTGAGGTTGCCTTTGTGGAGATGTCCAATTTTTTCGCAATACTACCCACATCCATCCTTTTCCCCTTTGCGAGCATTTTCACAATCAAAACACGATTGGGATTGCCGAACGCCCTGAAAATTTGCGTCCATCGCTTTATGCCAGAAACACCTTCGCTCATGCTTTTATTATACCACCTCACTTTTTGTTATGGAACCATTCGCGCGAATTGGTCCATAACAATATTTAATTTATTTATTGTTTGTCTCCAAAATACAACCCCGCAAAGCGTGGGCGAATGAATGGAGGCACAAACAATAAAACCCCGCCGATGGCGGGGTCGGATGTCCACGTTCTAAAATTTGAATCGTTTTAACGTCAGGGCGTTTACCGCCACAATCACGGTTGAGAAGGACATTAAAATTGCGCTTGCGGCGGGCTCCAGCATGATGCCGTACTTCGCAAGCGCGCCCGCGGCCAAGGGCATGGCAATGACGTTATATCCGCTTGCCCAAAAAAGGTTTTGAAGCATCTTCCGGTAAGTTGCTTTTGAGAGGCGGAAGATGCTCGCAATGTCTTTGGGATTGTTTCGCACAAGGATAATGCCCGCGGATTCGATTGCCACGTTCGTGCCCGCGCCAATCGCGATTCCCACATTCGCTTCGGCAAGCGCCGGCGCGTCGTTGACGCCGTCGCCCACGAACGCGACGCGCTTCCCCCGGGCTTTCAATGATTTCACTTTTTCGGATTTCTCATGCGGAAGCACCCGGGAAAAGAAGGTTTGAATCCCGAGTTCTTTTGCCACGGCCTTTGCCACCGCGTCCGAATCGCCGGTAATCATTGCCACTTCTATTCCCTGTGTTTGAAGCTCCTCTATCGCCTCTTTCGCCTCCTCCCGAATCACGTCGCGGAGGTAAAGAGCGCCCAAAGTTTTATCTCCTTTTACCACCACCACTTTTGTTTCCACGCCCTCGCCTTCGTCGCCGGATGACGCCTCTTCTCTTCCCACAAAAATCTTCTCTCCGTCTATTTCCGCTTCCGCGCCCTTGCCCGGCACCCGTTTGAAATTTTTAATCGGCGTAAGCCCGATATTTTTTTCTTTCGCGTATGCCACGATTGCCTTCGCTATTGGGTGCTCGGAATGAGCGTCAACCGAGGCCGCCAGTTGAGTCAATAAGTTATTAGTTATTAAGTTATTAGGGATAATACGAGTTACCCCAAACTCGCCTTTGGTCAAAGTTCCGGTTTTGTCGAATACCACTATGTCCATGCGGCGGGCTTCCTCAAGCGCCAGGCGATTTTTCACGAGGAGGCCCGAACGGGCGGAAAGCGTTGTTGAGATTGAAGCCACAAGCGGAATAGCAAGGCCCAGGGCGTGCGGGCAGGCAATAACAAGCACCGCGACGAATCTTTCTACCGCGAACGTGGGCGCGGCGCCGAGCATGAGCCAGCCGCCGAGCGCCCCTCCCCCCACAAGAATCGCAACGCCAGTAAGATAGAGCGCAGCCTTGTCGGAAAGCGTCTGGAGCCGGGACTTTGACCGCTCCGCTTCCTCAACCAGGCGCATGATGCCCGCGAGAAAGGTGTGCTCGCCGATTTCAGTTACTTCCACAAAAATAGTTCCGTCTCCGTTCGTTGTCCCGGCAATCACCTTATCCCCCTCCTGTTTTTCCACGGGCTTTGATTCTCCGGTTACGATTGATTCGTTTATTTCGGTTTTCCCTTCGATTATTTTTCCGTCAACCGGCACCTTCCCGCCAGGACGGACAATCACAACGTCCCCCTCCTTTGCTTCTTCAAGCGGAATAATTCTTGTTTCTCCTCCTCTTTTTATTTCCGCGGTGTCGGGCAAGAGTTTCGATAATTCGCGGAGCGCGCCCTTCGCGCTCTGCACGGCCTTCATTTCAATCCAGTGCCCTAAAAGCATGATGGTGATAAGGGTCGTGAGTTCCCAAAACAAAGTATGCTGTCCTCGAAATGTCTGATACATGCTCCATGTGTATGCGGCAGTAATCGCAAGCGCAATCAAGGTCATCATGCCCGGGAGCTTGCCTTTTATTTCACGCCACGCGCTTTGGAGAAATACGAGGCCGCCGTACCAAAAAACGATGCTTCCCAAAACAAGCGGCAGATATTCGGCTCCGACAAACGCAGGCGCTCTCCAACTAAAAAATTTTTCCGGCAGTTCGGAGTAGAGAAGAACAGGAATTGTGAGTACGAGCGAAATCCAAAATTTTTGCAGGAACGAGAAGGCGCGGTGCCCCTTGTGTTTGCTTGCCCCGTGTCCCGCCATAGCGGGATTTACGGGGTCGTGGATATCTTGCGCTTTGAGTTTTGCGCTTTGAGTTTTGACGAGTGCCATTCCGCACTCCGGGCACATTCCGGGTTTTTCGCGCACAATTTCCGGATGCATGGGGCAGGAATATACGGGGGTTTTTCCGGACGCGTCTTCCGGTGGTTTCAGTTCGCTAAGATTGTGATTGCAACAATCCATAGATTATTTTCGTTTTAATGCCTTTGCGACCTTATTGTGTTAAGCCCGCTTTTGCGCATGATCCTCCAACCATTTTGCGATTGTTTCCACGTCGAGTTTCTCTTGTATAAGTTTTAGAGCAAATCGTTCGATTTCTCCTTCCTTCGAAGTTGAAACAAACCCGTTGTTTTCCATAAACACGAACGCGGCCGACATTCCGGTTCTTTTGTTCCCATCAAGAAACGGATGGTTTAGGATTGTATTTCTTGCGTATGCGGCGGCTTTCTGAAATACCGTCGGGTATATTTCTTTCCCGAATACATTTTGTTTTGGGGCGGCGACAATACCATGGATCGCGTTATGATCTCTTACGCCGTGCAATCCTCCGGTTTCTTCTATGACGACTGAATGAATTAGGAGTAGTTGCGCTTCCGAAAGATACGTCATGCGGGGGTTCTTTATTATTCTGTTGCAAGTTTCTCCAGGTCGCTTCTATAACGATTTATGAAGTTGAGCGTGAGCCGGGCTATTTTTTCGTCCGCTTTGGACATTCTCCCCTCCTTTGGACGAATTATGACGGCATTCATTTCTCTGTCAAAATCTACGTTTACCTGCTGTCCAGTTTTTACACCCCACGACTGAAGCGCTTCTCTTGGAATCGTAGCCCCTACGGAAGTCCCTATTTGTATGATTTTCCTTATCATGCGTTCATTATAATAATATTATAATGTCTGTCAAGAAGATTTTTTACACTCCGCAGCTGCCGCCTTGGGGCTTGGGAAGATTCTTCACTTGCGAGAGGATATTTTGGTACCCTTGGCCACTTGAGTATTCGGCGCCCAAAAGATCTTTGGGTGTCACTTTGTTTTCCAACCCGCGCTCCTTTACATACGCGTCAATCGTTTCATAGGTGCTCGGAAACCAGAGGCGATTTACGGCGAGCGCGACTTCATACATTTTTTCTTCCGAAGCATTTTCCGCGGCCATGAGCTCAAGGAGCCCGAGCATTGCCATGCCGTGATTGCAGTCCGGAAAGTAGGTGGAGTTCCCACAGCAGGGGCGGTAGATATTTTGGGATACGCGCTCTACTCTTTTTTGTTGTTCCCCCGTCAATTTCACCAATTCATACGCGCTATAATGCTCCATGGCGTCGCCTTTCGCGATACTCCAGCCGCCGGTGGAGGCAAAGTTCTCTGCTCCGCCGTAGCGCGGGTCTCTCATGGGGCCTTTTTCCAGAATTTCGTTTTTATTCGCAAGGCCGAATGCCCAGAGCATATTCAAAAGTTCCCCGGAATTTTCCGCGGTCATGCGAATTTCTTTTAATTCCATTCCGCCGGTGAGGAGGACTTCTTCCTCTCCCAGTCCGCCGCGCGACTCATAGATTGATTTGAATTTATCGAGGTCAATCACTCCTTTTTCCACCAATTGACTGCCGACATCTCCCCAATGTATGGGGAGCACGACGTCCTCGTTTGCCGGCGTATGCACGGATGCGGGTTCAACCTGAACCGCCTCTCCGGTCCAGGCGAGCCACGAAAGGATTCCGGCAATCAAAACCGCGAGACCTGGTATAATGTATTGTTTCATGTGTGTAATTATAGATTGAAAATTATCAAATTCAAATAGTAAGGACGTCCGACGTCCTTACTGTAAGGCGCAACCGCTTGCCTTCGAGAGATTTTCGATTCCCTGTTCGCCTTTTAGTTTTGTGCCGTCGGGCAAGAGCCAGGTCGGGTATCCTTCGACTCCTTTTTCAAGACAAAGTTTCGGGTTATCCGGACATTCCACGTACGGCACGTATGTGAATGATTTTCCGAACTGCGCCTTTTCATTCTGGCAATGCGAGCACCATTCGGCGCCGTACATGGTAATGTCGTGTTCGGCGAGACACTGGGCAAAGGAGTCCAGATTTCCATAGGCGGACCTTGGGCGCGAGAAGTACCACATGGCACCCCCTAAAATAACTACAATCCCTACTATAAGTAAAATATTTTTCATGTTATTCATCGCAACAATCGACCATTTTTTCCATGATGTCCTTTAATGTCCACGGCTTTTCACCTGCCGCTTCTTTTTTTATCTGCGGCAAGTCAATAAGTTTCAGGCGCAGACCCCAGAAAATGGAGTATATTTTCCAGGCGTAGTCAAAGGTCTCTTTCGCTTTCTCTTTGTCCCCGTCGGATTGGAGTTTCGTACCAACCTCGATAAGGCGCATCGTAGTCGCGAGGAGGTGCTTGGACACGCACCATGTTTCCCCTTCGTGCTTTGGCACCATGCGCGCGAGAAGCGCTTTCCGGACTTCCCGAATTTCCTGAAGCGCATCGAAGTAGGCGTCTTTGCCGGTTTTTTCTCCGGTACAGAAAAAGTGCTCCTCAAGCGAAATTAAGTTCATCACCGCGATGGAGAGGTCTTCTTCGGTGGACAAATCAACGCTTCCCGAGGCCTTCATTGCCTCAACTTTTTTTATGAGCTCTTGGAATTTTTTTTCGTCCATGTCATTACACAAGCAGTATAAACACCGCAAGCAGTATCATAAGGACTCCGCTCCAGAGTTTCATTGTCCCTGTGTTGTTCTTTTTCCATTTCTCGACCTTTGCCAGAACCGATGTATGCCCCGCGAGCGCCATAATAAGGACGAGCGGAAGAACAAAGAGGATATTGTAGTAAATGAGGTAGACAAAGCCCTTTACGTAGCTTCCCGAGTCGTGCAGGAGGCCGAGTATCATAAGATACGGCCCGCCCGTGCACGGGAATTCACAGAGCCCCACAAGCATGCCAAGACCAAAGGCCGTGGGCATGGACCCTTTCTCTATGAGTCGCGCTATGGTGCCATGGGCGATGCGTGGAATTTTGAGTTTAATCG